>NZ_JBFODH010000021.1:0-456013 GCF_040908225.1 Aeromonas sp. R5-3
GCCTGGACTTACAACGTCGACAACAGCAAGGTGCAGTACCTGGGCGAGGGCGAGACCAAGGTCGAGACCTTCACCGTGGCCTCGGTCGATGGCACTACCCATACCGTCACCATCACCATCACCGGTGTCAACGATGCCGCGGTGATCACCGGCACTGACACCGGTGGTGTGACCGAAGATGAAAGCAACCCGACCCTGACCGAGACCGGTACCCTGAGCGTGTCCGACGTGGACGGGGCGGACGAAGCCAAGTTCCTGGCCGGCAATGGCACCCCGAGCGCCGGTGCACTGGGTAGCCTCTCCATCACCGAAGGCGGTGCCTGGACCTACAACGTCGACAACAGCAAGGTGCAGTACCTGGGCGAGGGCGAGACCAAGGTCGAGACCTTCACCGTGGCCTCGGTGGACGGCACTACCCACACCGTCACCATCACCATCACCGGCGTCAACGACAGCGCTGTGGTTGCGGGGGATGACCTGGGTGCGGTGACCGAAGATCTGAACGTGGTCGGCGGCAAGCTGAGCGACAGCGGCGTGCTGACCATCAGCGATGCGGACCAGGGCCAGGCCAAGTTCGTGGCCGGCAACGGCGTGGCCAGCACTGGTGCGCTGGGCAGCCTGACCATCACCGAAGGCGGTACCTGGAGCTACAACGTTGACAACAGCAAGGTGCAGTATCTGGGCCAAGGTGAGACCCGTATTGAAACCTTCACCGTCAAGAGTGTGGATGGCACCAGCCACACCGTCTCGGTCACCATCACCGGCACCAACGATGCACCGACCCTGAGTATCGACAAGGGGGCTGTGATCTCCGAAGAGGGGCTGGCCGGCGGCATTGCCGACACGGCAGGCAGCAGCGATACCACCGACAGCGTGGCCGCCAGCGGCAAGATCACGGTTGGCGACGTCGATAGTCAGGATACCCTCACCATCAGTCTGAACGGGCCGGCTGGCCTGACGGCTGGCGGTGCCGCGGTGCTGTGGAGCTGGAATGCCGCCACCAAGGTGTTGACCGGTTATACCGGCACTCCGGGCGGCGCCGATTACAAGGCGGTCATGGATGTGAAACTGACCGCGCCTGCCGGCAACGGCAAGGGCGACTGGAGCTATGACGTGACGCTCAAGGCCCCGCTGGATCATCCGGTCAAGGGCAGTGAAGACGTACTCAACTTCCAGATCGGTGTGACCGTATCGGATGGCAAGACCACCACCACCGGCAGCCTGCCCATTTCGGTCGAGGACGACTCACCGGTGGCTGGCGACATGGCGGCCGTCTCTGTCATCAAGACCAACATCCCGGATACTCTGACCGGCCTGTTTGATCTGACCAAGTACAGTGGCAGCAACCAGATGACCCTGAACGTGAGCGGTTTCAGCATCACGGCGCTGGGCTTTACCTCGTCGACCAACTCGGCCCTGACGACGGCCAATGTCAACGGTTCCAGCGCCGGCCTGGGTGTTTCCAGCGTTGGTTCACCGAACCACAACCTCGCCAACGAGGTGGACTTCCGCCACTTTGCAGATGGC
This sequence comes from Aeromonas sp. R5-3, assembly GCF_040908225.1. Taxonomy (NCBI): domain Bacteria; kingdom Pseudomonadati; phylum Pseudomonadota; class Gammaproteobacteria; order Aeromonadales; family Aeromonadaceae; genus Aeromonas; species Aeromonas sp. R5-3. Next base: position 1,528 of record NZ_JBFODH010000021.1, read on the forward strand.
ACTTCGGCATCCGAGCAGCTGATCATCAAGCTGGATGCGGGCAAGGTGGCCTATGGCGCCAACATCAAGTTCAGCCAGATGTTCGGTGGCGAGCTGGAGAGCGGGGTGGTCGAGTTCTACCGCGGCGGCGTGCTGATCGGTACCCAGACCTTCAGCTCCAACGCGGCGGGTGGCGACTATGCCGGCAACTTCCAGGTGCAGCAGGGTGGCTTCGATACCATGGTCATCAAGGCCACCAACAATGGTAACGGCCTCTACGCAGACAACAGCGACTTCACCGTGAAGAGCATCGAGTTCCTCGGGGCGACCACGGCACCGGCCATCGCCTACGGTTCCGGTACGGTTACCCCGCAGTGGGGCGCCGACGGCAAGGGCTACATGCAGCTGGTCGGTTCTACCGAGACCGGGCTGACCACGGCGACCGGCAAACTGATCACCACCTCGATGGAATCGGCCAATACCCTGATCGGCACGGCCAGCGATGGCACCCTGGTGTTCCGTCTGGAATTTACCCCGGCCACCGGCAAGTGGGAGTTCTTCCAGTATCAGAACATGTCCAAGCCGCTGGGCGATGGCGACATCGACTTCCAGGTCAAGGTGGTGGATGGCGACGGCGACTACAGCCTGGGCTCTTTCGCAACCAAACCGCTGTTTACGCCCATCGTGCAGTCGGTCTCCAGCGAGAGCGCGACCGAGGGTGGCAACCTGCTGCACACGGTAACGCTGTCGGATGCGACCCAGGAAGCAACCCAGTATGACTTCAACATCAAGGGAAGCGGCGCCAATCCGGCCTCCAGCCTTGATTGGGGCACCGCCCAGTTCAGCAACGGGGTGACCTACAACAGCACTACCGGCAAGATCACGGTGCCGGCCGGGGTGTCGGGCTTTACCGTGACCATCCCGACAGTGGACGATCGTCTGGTCGAGGCGAATGAAACCCTGACCGTGACCGTTGGCGGCCAGAACGGCACCGGTACCATCATCGACAACGATCGTGCGCCGGTGACCACGGGTGGCTACAGTGCCGGCAAGGAAGATACGCCGCTGGTGCTGAAGTGGGCCCAGTTTGGTGCCAGCGATGATCAGGCCGCCTCCGACCTGAGCGTGCAGATCAATACCCTGCCGCTGAACGGCAAGCTGGAGTACCTGAACGCAGCTGGCCAGTGGATTGCGGTGAAGGTGGGGGATCTTGTCTCCTACGCCGATATCGACAGCGGTCACCTGCGCTTCGTGCCGGGCCTCAACGAGTCGAGCACCAATGCCAGCAACGGCAATGGCGTCGTGACCGGCAACCTGCAGGGCGACTACGCCAGCTTTGGTTACCAGATCAGCGACGGCGCCAACCTGAGCAACAGCGGCAAGCTGGTGATCGATATCGCGGCGGTGGCGGACAAGCCGGTGGTCGACGTCAGTCTGACCGGCAACGGTGTACCGCTCTATAGCCAGTACCCGTCGTCCGGCATCTCCACCGGGGCGTTCCAGAGCGGCAACTTCAACAAGGGCAGCTTTGGCATCACCAGCAGCTTTACCGACAGCACCACCACTCAAGACAGCGTGGTGGGTACCAGCGGCAACGACTACATCGTCAGCGTCAAGGGCGGCGGAGATTACTTCGTCGGCGGTGCAGGCAATGATGTGCTGGTTGGTGGCAACTCCACCTCAGGTGACACCCTCGACGGCGGTACCGGCAACGACATTCTGGTAGCCGGGCTGGGTGGCGACACCCTGTATGGTGGCGCCGGTACCGACCTGGCCGTGCTGATGGGCTCGCGTGCCAACTATGTCATCGAGCGCAGAAGTGACGGCGGTTTCAACTTCCTGGTCAAGGAGAACGGCGTCACCATCAGCAAGTCGCTCTACGACATCGAGCTGGTGCAGTTTGATGACGGCATCTACCAGTTCAACCAGACCGACGGCACTCTGACGGCGGTACCGCCCAGCTTGGTGGATTATCCGCTCGAGATCAGCGCCTCCCTGACCGACCGGGATGGCAGCGAGCAGTTCGACAGCCTGGTGCTGACAGGCATGCCGACGGGGTCGACGCTGTATCAGGGCTCCACCGTGCTTGGCACAGTCGGGGCCGATGGCAAGCTGACGCTGACCGGTCTGTGGAACCAGAGCGCGCTGGACGTCAAACTGACCGGTCTGACCCTGCGGGTGCCGGGCAGCAGTGCCGGCCAGTTCGACCTCAAGGTCGAAGCCATCGCCAAGGAAGTGGCGACCGATCAGACCAGCAGCGCATCGGATCAGGATTCGATTCGCATGAGCTACTTCCTCTCTACCGAAGGGGAGCCAGGCGATCAGAACCGTACCTACGGCAGCGAACACAATATCGTGGTCGGGGATCTGGATGGCAGTGTGGTGCTGCCGGGCCAGAACTACAACATCGCCTTCATGGTCGACAGCTCGGGCAGTATCGGCACCAGTGCCATGAACACCATCAAGAGCCAGCTGGCGCAGGTGTTTGCAACCCTCAAGACCAGTGCCGGTACTGAGGGGGCGGGCAAGGTCAACATCTTCCTGGTGGACTTCGACAGTCAGGCCAACAAGTCCATCAGCGTGGACTTGAAGGATCCCAATGTCCTGACCAAGTTGCAGGCCGTGCTCGACAGCATGGACGGCAGTTACTGGAATGGTGGGGCGACCAACTACGAGGATGCGCTCAAGACCACCTCCAACTGGTTCAACAGCGACACCGCCAAGAACAACGCCAATGCGAAGAACCTGGCGTACTTCATTACCGATGGGGCACCAAACACCTATTACGACTATGAAGATACCAACCCGATCGTGAATACGAAGACCAACGAGCGTCTCGATTCGTTTGTCAACGTCAACAACTATGTGCCGGGTGAAGCCTTCTACGCCAACATAGGCGGCACCAACCGGGTGTTGATCGACGCGAACGGCAATGTTCAGAAGTGGTCGCAGGGCAATAACAACAAGTGGAGCTCGACCACCATCGGGACCTTGAAGGCACAGGGGGATGGTACCTTCGAGATCTCCACCTCCTATGACAGCAACTACTGGGCATTGCAAAACGCGCTGGCTGTGCTGCCGCTTCTGCTGGCCAATAACGTGACGCTGGAAGCAATCGGCATCGGCAGCAACGTCTCCATCGATACCCTGAAGCTGTTCGACAGTGATCAGATTGTGCAGTCCAACGTGTCAGCCAACGATCTGGCCAACGCCATCCTGGGCACCTCGGTGAACAACCTGCCGGGCAGCGACCGGATCGACGGCGGTGCCGGTGACGACATCCTGTTCGGTGATGCCATCCACTTTGCCGGCATCAACGGTGAAGGCTACGCGGCCATCAAGCAGTATGTGGCCGGCAAGCTGAGCGCAGGCTCGGTGACCGATGCCCAGGTCCATGACTACATCACGGATCATGCCAGCGAGTTTGATCAGTCCTCCAGCAACGACAAGGCGGACGTGCTGATCGGCGGCGATGGTAACGACATCCTGTTTGGTCAGGGTGGCGATGACTTCCTGTTCGGCGGGGCTGGCAATGACATCTTGTTCGGTGGTGCCGGCAACGACACCCTGTATGGAGAGAGCGGCAACGATACCCTGTACGGTGGCAGCGGCAACGATACCCTGTTTGGCGGCATCGGCGACGATACCCTGAGCGGTGGTCTGGGCAATGACATTCTGGTCGGCGGGCTTGGCAATGACATCCTCAAGGGGGATGGCGGCGCCGATACCTTCACCTGGTTGCAGGGCGATACAGCTGCGGGCAGCGTGGCCAAGGATTACGTGGTCGACTTCTCCAAGGCGGAAGGTGACAAGCTGGATCTGAGCGACCTGCTGGATCACGACGGTTCTCGCAACCAGAACGATCTGAAGAGCCTGCTCTCGGTCTTCCAGGACAGTGAAGGGGTGCATCTGCAGGTCAAGGAGAGCAGCGCCGCCCCCGTGACCCAGGAGATAGTGCTGATGAACCACACGTTCGACAGCCTCACCGGCAGTGCAGCGGCCACCTCGTCTCAGGTGATCGACTACATGCTCAACAACAACATGCTGGATATCGACAAGTAATCCGGTCGACCCCAGGCAAAAAGCGGCAGAGCAATCTGCCGCTTTTTTTATGGATGGCGCTACCGGGCTGGTTCGATGCTTCCCCCCAAAGGGGGGTGAATGTGCGCCAGGAGCTGGAATTTAGGTGAATGACTACTGACAGGCTTGAAGAGAGCATGGGCGCGAGCGGGGTCTCGCTTTTTTTAATCAAGTTCAGCCATCATCTGGCCGACATAGGATAAGAATACGGGTCGTGTTGGGATTCTGACCCTTCTATACTATGGCGAGACTCGGGCAACGGACGTAAGGGCTTTATATGGCGAGCATATTGGATTCGGTGGATCAGCGTACCCAGTTGGTAGGGGAGAACCGCCTGGAGCTGTTGATGTTCCGTTTGGGATCCCAGCAGCTGTTTGCGATCAACGTGTTCAAAGTACGGGAAGTAGTCAAGCTGCCTCACCTCAACAAGATGCCCGGTGCACACCACAACATCAGCGGGGTGGCCAACATCCGTGGCACCTCCATTCCGGTGATCAACCTGCGCAGCGCCATCGGCATGCGCCCCATGCCCATCGATGCCGAGTCCAACCTCATCATCACCGAGTACAACCGCACCATTCAGGGCTTTCTGGTCGGCCAGGTGGCCAACATCGTCAACATGACCTGGAAGGACATATTGCCGCCACCGCGCTCGGCCGGGCGGGCGAACTACCTGACCGCCATCACCCGCATCCCGGAGGACGGTGTCGACCAGATCGTCGAGATCATCGACGTGGAGAAGGTGCTGGCCGAGATCATCACCTACGACATCCGCATCTCGGAAGAGGTGCTGGATCGGGATATCCTGCCGGAAATGCATGGCCGCAAGGTGCTCATCGTCGACGACTCCAGCACGGCCCGCAACCTGGTGCGCGAGACCCTGGGCCAGCTGGGGCTGGAGGTGATCGAATGCCAGGATGGTTTGCAGGCGCTCAACCTGCTCAAGGGGTGGTGCGATGCGGGCAAGAAGGTGACCGACGAGATCCTGCTGATGATCACCGATGCCGAGATGCCGGAGATGGACGGCTACCGGCTGACCCACGAAATTCGCAGCGATGCTCGCATGTCCGATCTCTTCATCACCCTCAATACCTCTTTGAGCGGCAACTTCAACGAGGCCATGGTCAAGAAGGTGGGCTGCGATCGCTTCATCTCCAAGTTCCAGCCAGACTTGCTGGTTGGCGTGGCTCAGGAGCGGCTGCGCCAGATCCTGGAGCGCTGATTCAGGAGCAATAAAAAATCCCGCCAAGGCGGGATTTTTTATTGGGCCGTTAGACCCGGATGGTGGACGAGGCGCCATGGCAGACTCATTGGGTCAGCAGCGGCTCGATGAAGCTGGCCACCCGGTCGCGGATCTGCGGCTGAGCGGCGGCGGTGGGGTGGATGCCATCGTTCATCATGAGTTCAGGGCGCAGCGCAATATCATCCATGAAGAAGGGCATCAGCGGCAGCTGATTGGCGCTGGCCAGTTCCGGGAAGATCTGCTCGAACTGGCGCAGGTAGCGGGCGCCGTAGTTGCGGGGCAGCTGGATCTGGGTCAACACGGTTTTTACCTGTTGCGCCTTGGTCAGCTCCACCATTTTGGTGAGATTGTCCCGGGTGATGGCCGGTGCGAACCCGCGTAGCCCATCGTTGCCACCCAGTTCGATCAGCACCCAGTCCGGTTGATGTTCCTTGAGCAGGGCGGGTAATCTGGCCAGCGCCCCTTGCGTAGTTTCACCACTGATGCTGGCATTGATAAGCTGATGTTTACCCCCCTGCTGCTGCCATTTCTGATTGAGCAGGGCAGGCCAGCTCTGCTCCGCCGGCATCTGATAACCCGCACTCAGGCTGTCGCCCAGCACCAGCAGGGTCTGGGCCTGCACCGATGACACCAGGCAGCACAAGGCAAACAGGAAACGCGTCATGAATTCAACTCCCATTATCAACGTCAAGGGCCTGGGCAAGACTGTGCGCCTGGGCCAGGAAAGCCTCACCATCCTTGAAGGGATCGACCTGCAAGTCAATAGCGGCGAAACGGTGGCGCTGGTCGGTGCCTCCGGCTCCGGCAAGTCTACCCTGCTGGGGCTGCTGGCCGGGCTCGATCTGCCGAGCCAGGGGGATATCGAGATCCTCGGCCAGTCGCTGCTGCAGCTGGACGAGGAGGGGCGTGCCCGGCTGCGGGCCGAGCAGGTGGGGTTCATCTTCCAGTCTTTCCTGCTGCTGCCCACCCTGAGCGCGCTGGAGAACGTCATGCTGCCCGCCGAGCTGCGCGGCGAGACCCGCTGCGAGCCGCGGGCCCGCGAGTTGCTGGCGGCGGTCGGCCTCAGTGAACGGCTGCACCATCTGCCACCGCGTCTCTCCGGCGGCGAGCAGCAGCGGGTGGCCATCGCCCGTGCCTTCATGACGAGGCCCAGCCTGCTGCTGGCCGATGAACCCACAGGCAACCTCGACAGCAAGACCGGGGAGCGGGTGATCGAACTGCTGTTCGAGCTCAACCGCGAACACGGCACCACGCTCGTGGTGGTGACCCATGATCACGACCTGGCCAGGCGCTGCCAGCGGCAGCTGGTGATGGCGGCAGGGCGACTGGAGGCGGCTGCGCCAGCATCCGAAGACGCCTCTGCAGCAAGAGTCGGGGAGCTGTGATGAGTCAGTGGCGACTGGGATTGCGCCTGTTGCGGCGCGAAGGATTCAACGGCGAACTGCGCTGGTTCGTGCTGGCGCTGGCGCTGAGCGTAGCTTGCGTACTGAGCGTGGCCCTGGTGGCGGATCGGCTGGATGCCGGGCTCAAAGCCTCGGGGCGAGACTTTATCGGTGCCGACCGGGCGCTGCGCTCGGCCACGCCGGCGCCGGCCGGCTGGCTCGAACAGGCGGTCAAAACGGGTCTGGCGGTGCAGACCACGGTCAGCTTCAACAGCATGCTGTTTCATGGGGATGCCCTGCAGCTGGCCTCCATCCGCGCCGTGCCTGAGGATTTCCCCTTCTACGGCAAGCTGGAGCTGAGCCCGCAACGGGCACCGGCGCCTGGCGAGATCTGGCTCTCCGCCCGGGTGATGCAGCTGCTGGCGGCCAAGCCGGGGGATGAGCTGGAAGTAGGCAATACGGTGCTCAAGGTGGCGGGAGTGCTGGGTCAGGAGCCGGATCAGGGCTTCAGCCCCTTCCTGCTGGCGCCGAGGGCGTTGATCCACAGCGCCGATGTGGAGGCGACCGGCGCCCTGCTGCCGGGCAGCCGCCAGCAGTGGCGCTACCTGTTCAAGGGCACTCGCGAGCAGGTGGCCGACTATGAACGCTGGCTCAAGCCCAGGCTCAAGGCGGGACAGAAGCTGATCAAGCCGGATGACCAGGGCTCCCAGGTGGGCCGCTCGCTGGCCAATGCCGAGCGCTTCTTCCGGCTCGCCTCCCTGGCAGGGGTGCTGCTGGGGGCGCTGGCCATGGGCATCGCGGTCCGTCACTTCGCCGAGCGCCAGACCAACATGGTGGCGCTGCTCAAGACGCTCGGCGCGTCGCGGCGCACGCTTTGGCAACTGATGGGCATCCTGCTGCTGTCGCTGACCTTGGCGGGTGCCCTGCTCGGTCTGGTGGCGGGCAGCGCCATGCAGTGGCTGACCTTGCATCTGCTGGGCAACCTGCTGCCGGCCGATCTGCCGCCGCCGTCGTGGCGCCCCTTTGCGCTGGGGCTGGCGGTGGCCTTCTTCATCACCCTGCTGCTGGCCTTCGTGCCCTTCCTGCGCCTGCTCAAGGTGCCGCCGCTGCGGGTGCTGCGCCGCGAGCTGGAGGCGGGGATCCCGCCCTGGCTGGCGTTGCCGGTGGCGCTGCTCGGCCTGTTTGGGCTGGTGTGGGGCTTCACCGCCGATGCGACCCTGGCGTTGGGGCTGATTGGCGGCATGGGTCTGCTGATGGGGCTGCTGGCAGTGATCGCCTCCCTGCTGCTGCGACTGGGGCGGCGGGTACAGGGCCCCCATGCGCTGCGGCTGGCCATCAGCCACCTCTCCCGCGAGCGGGGCAGTGGTCTGTTCCAGCTGGCGGGCTTTGCGCTGGCACTCATGCTGTTCGGTCTGCTGTGGGCGGCGCGGGTCGACCTGCTCGGCGAGTTTTCGGCCCGGCTGCCGGCGGATGCCCCCAACCGCTTCCTGGTCAACGTGGCAGACGGAGAGCGGGAGGGGATCCTGGCCGATCTGCGCCAGGCGGGGGCCGTGACTTCGGACTTCTACCCCATGGTCCGTGGCCGGCTGGTCAGCATCGCCAGCGAGGCGGTGCGCGACACGGATGAAGATGGCCGCGATGGGGTCAATCGCGAGCTCAACTTCACTACCACCGCCACCCTGCCACCGGACAATACCCTGACCGCAGGGCGTTGGCTGGACGGCCCCGGCCAGGTATCGGTAGACAAGGATCTGGCCAAGCGACTCGACATCGCGCTCGGCGACACCCTGGGCTTTACCATCGAGGGGCGCAGCTTCAAGGCGAAGGTGACCAGCCTGCGGGCCATCAAGTGGGACAACATGCGCCCCAACTTCTACATGATCTTCTCGCCGGACGTGCTGGCCCCCTTCTCCCAGACCTGGCTCGGCAGCTATCGTCTGCCGGAGCAGGGCCGGGTGGCCGAAGTGGAGCTGATCCGCCGGCACCCCACGGTGAGCCTGATCGATGTGGACGATTTGATCGTGCGGCTGACGGCGGTGTCGGATCAGGTGAGCCGGGCGCTGGGGCTGATGCTGGGGCTGGTGACGGTGGCGGCGCTGCTGGTGCTGCTGACCCAGACCCAGGCCAGCATGGCCCACCGGCGCCGGGAGCTGCTGCTGATGCGCACCCTGGGGGCCGGCAGCGAGCTGCTCAGGAAGATGCTGCGCTGGGAGCTGGTTGCCAGCGGCCTGCTGGCGGGGCTGTGCGCCGCCATGGTGGTCGAGCTCTGCTCCCTCGGCCTGCAGTGGTGGTGGTTCGAGGGGCAGTGGCAGTTCCACTGGGCCATCTGGGCCGGTCTGCCGCTGCTGGGGGCCGTGCTGGTGACGCTGGCGGGGCAGGGCATGCAGCGCCAGCTGCTGGCGGGCACCCTGAGCGATCGGCTGCGGGGGCTGGGGCAGGGCCTGCTCTGAGCACCAGATCCTGCGCGGATGCCGCGAGGCACAACAACAATCAGCCCGGCCAATGGCCGGGCTGATTGTTATCCGGTTGGCTGAAGAGCCCGGTCAGCGGGGAGTGCTCAGCAGATTGGCAAGGGCCTGGGGCAGCTCCGGGTAGGTGAAGTGGAAGCCGGCCTGCTGCAGACGGGTCGGCAGCACCCTCTGGCCGGTGAGCAGCAGATCGGCCGCCTCGCCCATCAGCAGCTGCAACAGTGGGGCCGGCACGAAGAAGAGGTGCGGCCGGTGCAGGGTGCCGGCCAGAGTCTGGCTGAACTCGCGGTTGCTGACCGGCTGCGGTGCCGTGCCGTTGAAGAGGCCGTCGCACTCCTCGTGATCCAGCAGGAACAGGATGGCGCGCACCAGATCCTGAATGTGGATCCAGCTCATGATCTGGTTTCCCGTGCCCATGGGGCCGCCGAGGCCGAGGCGATAGGGAGGCAGCATCCTGGGCAGGGCGCCGCCGTCGGTGCCGAGCACCAGCCCGATGCGCACGATGCAGACCCGGGTATGCTTGCTGCGGGCCTCGCGGGCCAGGGTTTCCCACTGCTGACAGAGCTGATGGGTGAATTCATCGTGAGGGGTCTGGCACTGCTCGTCCAGCGGCGCATCGCCCTGGCGGCCATACCAGCCGATGGCGGAGGCGTTGATCAGCACCCTGGGCGGGGTGTCGGAGAGCTTGATGAGATCGACCAGCTGCTCGGTCAGCAGCCAGCGGCTGTCGCAGAGTTGCTGCTTGCGCCGCTCGCTCCAGCGGCCGGCGGCGATGGGTTCTCCCGCCAGGTTGATGACCGCATCCACGTCGTTGAGGTTGTCGAGCCGGTCCAGGGTATCGATCAGCTTGACGTCGTGGCCGAGCAGATCGTAGGCGCGGCTGCCCTGGCGGGTCAGCACCAGCACCTCGTGCGCTACCTTGAGGTGGGCCACCAGGCGGCGACCGATAAAGCCCGTCCCGCCCGTGATCAATATTTTCATATCCAGACTCCCTGACGCTGTTGGCTCTACTCTAGTGGGCCTGCGCAAGATGAACAAGCAACTGTTTTTGCAAAGATTATAATCGTCACTGCAGACGTGGGCGGCACTCACCCAGGGTGTGAGCCGTCATGCCGCCTGCCCTGACGGGGCGCCTTGCCCTGTTGTCCAATGCATCAGAAGATGCTTGTCAGGAAAGGGGATAGGAGTAGACTCGTCCGCCTTTTCACCGTTGCAGCGAGGGGGAGTATGCCGTTTCGTCGTTTGAGGTTGCGCCAGTTTTATACCCGGCTGGGGGCGGCACTGCTGGCCGGCCTGCTGCCCCTGCTGCTCGGCGTGCTGATCGTCTCCTGGCAGACCTTTGCCGGCATGAAACAGGATGCCGAAGAGCGCCTGCTCCATGCTCGCAACATGCTGGAGCGCACCCTGGATCACGCTCACCAGGCGGCCGCCATGGTAGAGGGCAGCGTCGGGCGCCCCTGCGCGGAGGTGGTGCAGGGGCTGCGGGATCAGGTGGCCACCATACCGGACGTGCGCACCGTCAACCTGGCCAGGGGGGAAGTGGTCTACTGCACCTCGCTCTATGGCTCCTATCATGGTCCCTTCAAGCTGGCCGACTACGCCAACGGCCAGCTGGATCTGATGCGGGGCAACCCGGTGACCCCGGATCGGCCTCTGGTGGTCTATCGCCAGCCGGTGGGGGAGTACAGCGTGCTGGTCGGGGTCGACGGTTACTATCTGCACAACATCCTCGACATGCTCAGCCGCAACTCGCCGCTGACCCTGGTGATCGGGGCGCAGAGCATGCTGGCCAACGGCCAGATCCATGACGAAGTGCCGCCCGTGGTGCTGGGCTCGCTGGAGCAGGTCTCCGGCAAGTACCCGTTTCGGGTCGTCACCGAGCTCTCCTATGACGAGTACGGCAGTCACATCTGGACCTACTCCCGCGCCAGCCTCATCATCTATCCCCTGCTGGGGTTGGTGGTGGGCTGTCTGGTCTACTGGCTGACCGGCCGCTCGACTTCTCCCTCCCAGGAGCTGCGACGAGCGCTGGATCAGCGGGAGTTCATCCCCTACCTGCAGCCGGTAGTGACCGGTGACGACGCTCACTGGAGCGGCTGCGAGGTGCTGATGCGTTGGCAGCATCCGCGCCAGGGCCTCATCTCGCCGGATCGCTTCATCCCGCTGGCCGAAGACAGCGGCCTCATCGTGCCCATGACCCGCCTGCTGATGGAGCAGGTGCGCGAACAGTTCGCAGGCCAAGTGCACAGCCTGCCCAGAGGGTTCCACTTCGGCTTCAACATCAGCGCCAGTCACTGCAAGGATCTGAGCCTGGTGGAGGATTGTCGCCAGTTCATCAACGCGTTTCGGGAGAACCCCGTCAAGCTGGTGCTGGAGCTGACCGAGCGGGAGCTGATCGTGGCGGACGAGACGACCGACCGGCTGTTTGCCGAGCTGCATCAGCTGGGCGTCTTTATCGCCATCGACGACTTCGGCACCGGCCACTCCAGCCTCACCTACCTGCAGCAGTTCCAGGTGGACTTTCTCAAGATCGATCAGAGCTTCGTCGGCATGATCGGTTCGGACGCGCTCTCCAGCCACATCGTCGAGAACGTCATCGATCTGGCGACCCGGCTCGGCCTGCAACTGGTGGCCGAAGGGGTGGAGAACGAGGTACAGGCCGCCTATCTGCGGGCGCGTCAGGTGACCTTCCTGCAGGGTTATCTCTTTGGCCGGCCGATGCCGATGAAGGAGTTTGCCGCCCTGCTGGCGAAGGCCTGAGCCAGCCCGCCACCCATAAAAAAACCAGCGACCTTGGTCGCTGGTTTTTTTTCATCCCAAGGCCTGTCAGAGCATGCGGGCGAGGGCGCGGCACAGGCGCTTGACCCCCTCCTCTATGGTGGCTTCATCCACGCAGGAGAAGCTCAGGCGCAGGGTGTTCTGGATCTCGGGGCGCACGTAGAAAGGGGCGCCCGGTACAAAGGCCACCTTCTCCTTGATCGCCTCGTCAAACAGCGCCATGGCGCTGACGCTGGCGGGCAGGGTCAGCCAGAGGAACATGCCCCCTTCCGGCCGGGTATAGCTGACGCCGGGCGGGCAGTGACGGGCCAGTGCGGCCTCCATGGCGGCGCGCTGGCGGCCATAGACCTCCTTGATCTTCTCGAGGTGGGCGTCCAGCGAGTTGTCGATCAGGAAGCGGTGCAGCACTTGCTGGCTGAAGGCGTTGCTGTGCAGGTCGGTGGCCTGCTTGGCGATGGTAACCTTCTTGCGCAGCCAGTCCGGCACCAGCATCCAGCCGAGGCGGAAGGCCGGGACGACGGTCTTGGAGAAGGAGCCGAGCAGCACGGTATTGTTCGGCGCCAGCTTGGCGATGGGGGGCAGGTGCTCGCCCTCGAAACGCAGCTCGCCGTAGGGGTCGTCTTCCACCATCAGCAGCTCGTGGCGTACCAGCCGCTCGGCCAGCGCCTCGCGGTTGGCGCGGCTGTAGGAGACGCCGCTCGGGTTCTGGAAGTTGGGCACGCCGTAGAGCAGCTTGGCGTTGGAGCCGCTCGCCAGCAGCGCATCCAGCGCCGCCAGATCCAGCCCCTCTTCACCCAGGGTGATGGGCTTGAAGGCAGGTTGATAGACGGAGAAGGCCTGGATGGCGCCAAGATAGCCCGGCTCCTCAATGATGAGGTCTTGCCCCTCGTCGATCAGCACCTTGCCCAGCAGATCCAGCGCCTGCTGGGAGCCGCTGGTGATGAGGATGTTGTCCGGATTGACCTGCATGCCGTGGCGGGCCAGATAGCGGTCGGCGATGTACTGGCGCAGCGGGGCGAAGCCCTCGGTGGCCGCATACTGCAGGGCCGCGGCGCCCTGCTCGCGCAGCACGTCCTGGCAGGCCTGCTCGATGGCCTTGACCGGGAACAGGTGCGGATTGGGCAGGCCGCCGGCGAAGGAGATGATCTCCGGATTGGCGGCAACTTTGAGGATCTCGCGGATGAAGGAAGGCTCTACCTTCTCGAAGCGCTGGGCAAAAAACGGCTGCATAGGATTCTCTCTGGCGTGGTGAGCGGTCGCTCCATTCGACCGCCAAGTTATCCGTTTGTATCAGATTTAAAAAATGAGGCAATGGCTGTAACAAAAATCGATAAAAAAGGGCAGGTTTGGCACCTGCCCGAATTTTATCGGCCGGGGAAGGCCGCGAGGCGTAAAAGCCCCGGTTCAGCGGCGAGATGGCAGGGTTACAGACCAGGCTCCCTGAGGAAGCGGAGCATCAGCTCGGTGTTGGCACCGAGTTGCTGCTGCACCCGGCCCGGGAACAGCTCGGCCATCTTGTCGAGGCGGTCATACTGGGTATGCCAGATCTTGCCCCACTGGGTTTCGCTGCCCCGATCGCAGGCGCTCTTGGTGGCCTCGTCGTAGCAGTCCCACAGCGCCGGATTGGTGGTCTGGGAGTAGCCGTCATAGCCATCTTCCCCGTTGATGGTGAAGTTGGTGGCCTCCACGTAGGCGACGGGCACTCCCAGGCAGGCGAACGGCGCATGATCGGACCAGCCGCCGGTCTCCCCCTCAGGGTAGCCATCATAGCTGGGATGAATGGCAAACGGGGTGGCGGTCTGTTTGGAGATGGTCAGCAGGCGATCCCGCACCTTGGGATCGAAGCTGTAGCGGCTCGGGTCGGCACACTTGTACTTGGCCACGTTGGAGTGGGCCGAATGAACGTAGACGAGGTCGCCCCCGGCGATGGTGTCGTAGTTCACCATGGCCAGCAGCTTGGCAACGGCGGCGCTGTCGAGGCTGGCGGCATAGGCCTTGGAGCCGTTGAGGCCGTTCTCCTCGGCGCCAAAGAAGGCGAAGCGTACCGTGTAGGGCAGGGTCTGCCCCTTGAGTGCTTCGGCGACCGCCAAGAGGGCTGCGACCCCGGCACCGTTGTCGGTGGCTCCCTCGGAGCCCTGCTTGTCGCCTGTGCTGTCATAGTGGGCACCGATCAGGATCACCTTGTCGTTCTTGCCCTTGAGCTCGGCGACGAGGTTCTGGGAGGCCTTGCTGGTTCCGCTCTGGGTGTAGGTGAAGGGCTGGCGTTGCACCTCGTAGCCCCAGCCGGCCAGATGGTCCTGGATCCAGGCGGCGGCACGGGTCTCGGCCTCGCTGCCGGTGGGTCTGGCGCCGATCCCCTCGGCGGTGGAGCTCAGCTGCACCAGGTATTCATAGGCCTGCTCGGCGGCGGAGGGGGCCTGTGAATCGTTGCTGGAGGTGTTGCACCCGGCCAGCAGGGCTGTGATGGCAAACGCCAATGCTGTGTGTTTCATACTGCAATCCTTTGTTGTGTATGGTTTTATTTGCGCAGGTCAGGATGCGCCCGAGCCCCGGCAGATTCTGTGAACGGGGTGGCATTTGTCAATCGCGGTGGCGGAATTGGTCTGTGTCGGGGGATTTGTTGCGTGAAACACTTGCGCCTTGTGCCTATCTTGGGATAATTCGCTACCCTGTTTCGCCAAGCGATGAAATGACGAACAATTTCGCGTTCATCGGCGAGGTGGAGCGATGAAACAACGAGCAATTCATCTCGGTCGTCTGTGACCAGCACGACGAGATAGCTAGCAATCCATTTATGTCGTCTGTGACCCAGACCGATGCAATAAACGAGCAATTTGATTATGCCTGTGACCCAAGATGTATTTAACGAAGACGGCAAGTTCATGCGCAAGATCCGCAGCTTTGTCCGTCGCGAAGGCCGCCTGACCAAAGGGCAGGAGAAGGCTCTGGAGGAGCTGTGGCCGGTCATGGGCATCGATTTCGCACCGGAGCCGCTCGATCTGGTTGCCCTGTTTGGCCGCGAGGCCCCGGTGGTGCTGGAGATCGGCTTTGGCATGGGCGCCTCCCTGGTGGAGATGGCCAAGAATGCCCCCGAGAAGAACTTCATCGGTATCGAGGTGCACTCACCGGGTGTCGGTGCTTGCCTGGGCACAGCCCAGGAAGCGGGGGTCACCAATCTGCGTGTCATCTGCCACGACGCGGTCGAGGTGCTGGAGCACATGATCCCGAACGGCTCGCTCGCCTGCCTGCAGCTGTTCTTCCCGGACCCCTGGCACAAGAGCCGCCACCACAAGCGCCGCATCGTCCAGCCAGCTTTTGCCCAGGACATTCGCCAGAAACTGGCCATCGGTGGCGTGTTCCACATGGCCACCGACTGGGAAAACTACGCTGAGCACATGCTGGAAGTGATGAGCGCCGCCGAGGGGTACGAAAACACCTCCGCCACCGGCAACTGGGTGGCGCGTCCGGACTGGCGTCCGCTGACCAAATTCGAACAACGTGGCCACCGTCTCGGTCACGGGGTGTGGGATCTGATTTTCAAACGTGTCAACTAACTGAAGGAGCTATCATGGCCAATCGTAGCCGCCGCCTGCGCAAGAAACTGCGCGTCGATGAATTCCAGGAAATGGGCTTCGACATCAGTTTCAACTTCCCGGTCGGCACTGCCGAAGAGACCATCGATGCCGTAGTCGATGCGATGATCGATGAAGTGATCGAACCCCGCAAACTGGCCTTCGCCGGCTCTGGTCACCTGGCCTGGGAAGGGATGATCTGCACCCAGCAGCTGGGCAAATGCAGCGAAGAAGACCGCGCCGCCGTCAAAACCTGGCTGGAAGGCAAGGGGATGGAAGCCGTGGTGGTTTCCGAGCTGTTCGACCTCTGGTACGGCGAACCCGCCTGATATCAGGCCGGCTGTGGCAGGCGCCCCGGTTCGACAGCCTGCGACAGCAGATAGACAAGTCCCGCCGCTGGCGGGATTTTTGTCGGTGGTGATGGGATCTCCACGTTAGTTATGGAATCGCTTATGGTGTTGTCATCCGAATTACTGGCCAGCATCCTGGATGAGGTGCGCCCGCTGCTCGGACAGGGCAAGGTGGCCGACTATATTCCCGCACTGGCCCAGGTGCCGGCCGATCGGCTCGGGATCGCCGTCTGTACCGTCGAAGGGGAGCTGTTCACCGCAGGTGACGCCTTCGAGCCCTTCTCCATCCAGAGTATCTCCAAGGCCTTGAGCCTGACCCTGGCGCTCACCCTCTATCAGGAGGAGGAGATCTGGGCCCGGGTTGGCAAGGAACCCTCTGGCCAGCCCTTCAACTCCCTGGTGCAGCTTGAGTTCGAGCAGGGCATTCCCCGCAACCCCTTTATCAACGCCGGTGCCCTGGTGGTGAGCGATCTGCTGGAGACCCGCCTCACCGCCCCGCGTCAGCGCACCCTGGAGCTGGTCCGCCGCCTCTCGGGCAACCCGGCCATCATGGCGGATCAGGTAGTGGCGCGCTCCGAATATCAGCACTCTGCCCGCAACGCTGCCATCGCCTATCTGATGAAGGCCTATGGCAACTTCGAGAACGAAGTGGACAAGGTGCTGCAGAGCTACTTCAATGCCTGTGCCATCCGCATGAGTTGCGTCGATCTGGCGCGGGCCTTCATCTATCTGGCCAACCGCGGCGTGCCGCTTGGAGAAAGCTCCCCGCTGCTGCCGGCCCGCACCACCAAGCAGGTCAATGCCCTGCTCGCCACTTGCGGCCTCTATGACGAGGCGGGGGATTTCGCCTATCGGGTCGGCATGCCGGGCAAGTCGGGGGTCGGTGGCGGCATCATCGCCCTCATCCCGGGGGAGTTGTGCGTCTGTGTCTGGTCGCCCGAGCTCAACAAGGCGGGCAACTCGCTGGCGGGCACGGCCGCGCTGGAACTGCTGGCCGAGCGTCTGGGCCGCTCCATTTTTTAACCTTGTCACTCTGAATCGAGAGATCACCATGAAACGAATAATGAGCTTGTTACGGGCCACCCTGGCGACCTTGTTGCTCTGGCATGCCCTGCCGACCCTGGCAGCCGAGCTGCCACCGCTCTCGCTGGCTGACGCCAAGGCCAAGGCGGCGGTCATTCTGGATACCCGCGCCAGCTACTTCTACCAGGGCTGGCCCATGGAGGGCGAGCAGCAGGGCGGCCACGTGGCCGGTGCCGAGAACCTCTCCGCCGACTGGAAGTACAGCGATGCCGAGTGGCCGGCCGCGCTGGCGACCAAGGGGCTGCAGGCCGATCGGCCGGTGGCGCTCTACGGTGCGCCGCGCGAGGTGGCCGAAGTGGCCCGCCTGCTGCGCCAGCAGGGCATCAAGCAGCTGTTCGAGCTACAGGGCTGGAAAAGTGCGCCGCGCGAGCATCTGGCCCGCTGGCAGCAGCTGGTCCATCCGCGCTGGCTGGCGGACCTGCAGGAGGGCAAGCCGGTGGTGGCTGCGCCCAAGGGCGACTGGAAGCTGTTCGAGGTGGCGTGGGGTTCACCCAAGGCCTATCTGCTGAGTCACATACCGGGGGCCGGCTACATCGACACCAACCGGCTGGAAGAGGAGCCGCTGTGGAACAAGGTCTCTGACGAGGCGCTCAAGAAGCTGCTGCTGGAGAACGGCATCCGCCACGACACCACCGTCATCCTCTACGGTCGCAACACCATGGCGGCGGCCCGCGCGGCCCACCTGATGATGTATGCGGGCGTCGAGGACGTGCGGCTGCTGGACGGCGGCCTGGATGCCTGGTTCGTGCAGCATCTGCGCACCGAGACCGGGCTGGCCAACACCTTCAAGCCAGCCAAGGAGTTTGGCGTCGCCATCCCGGCTCATCCCGAGTACTACACCACCCTGAGTCAGGCCAAGGAGCTGCTCAAGCAGCCCGACGGCGCCCTGGTCAGCGTGCGCACCTGGGACGAGTTCGTCGGCAACACCTCCGGCTACAGCTACATCAAGCCGAAGGGCGACATTCCGGGCGCCAAGTGGGGTCGTGGTGGGGTGGATGCCAACAGCATGAGCGACTTCCACAACCCGGACGGCACCATGAAGCCGGCTCGCGAGATCCTCGCCATGTGGGATGAGTGGAACATAGAGCCGACCCAGCAGGCCGCCTTCTACT
This sequence comes from Aeromonas sp. R5-3, assembly GCF_040908225.1. NCBI lineage: Bacteria > Pseudomonadati > Pseudomonadota > Gammaproteobacteria > Aeromonadales > Aeromonadaceae > Aeromonas > Aeromonas sp. R5-3. Next base: position 19,575 of record NZ_JBFODH010000021.1, read on the forward strand.
GCGGTACCGGCTGGCGCGCCTCCGAGGCGTTCTTCTACGCCTGGCTGATGGACTGGAAACGGATCAGCGTCTATGACGGCGGCTGGTACGAGTGGAGTGCCGATCCCAAGAACCCCACGGTTACCGGCGAGCGCAAGCCAGCCAAGTAATTGATAATCCAGAGCAGGCCGGACTCATGTCCGGCCTTTTTGTTGCCGCATTCGTAGCACGGGCGAGGGGACACTACACTTTTTGCGAAGGGATATCAGATCGACGTGAGGAGTGACTGATGAAACGGATATGGATAGGCCTGCTGGTCGCGGGCGTGCTGGGACAGGGGGCGATGGCCGCCGAGCGGGCGCGTTATCTGGTGCAGCTCAAGCCGGGGGCGGAGGCGGCCGTACTGGCCCAGAGCCAGGGGATGGGTGGCGAGCTGGCCCTGGTGCTGAAGGAGCAAAATGCCCTGGCGCTCTGGTTGCCGTCGGCGGCAGCCACGGCGCTGGCGCACAATCCCAACGTGCTCTGGGTTGAGCCGGATGCCAAGCGCTATGTCAGCGCCGAGACCCTGCCCTACGGCATTCCCATGGTGCAGGCGCCGCAACTGAGCGATGCCGCTGCCGGCGAAGTGCTGGTGTGCATCATCGACTCGGGCTACAGCGGCGGCCACCCGGACTTGCCCCACGGACCCCAGGTGCAGGGCTATGACGATGCCGGTACCGGCAACTGGGACAGCGACGAGAACAGCCATGGCACCCATGTGGCGGGCACCATAGCCGCCGTGGGGGGTAACGATCAGGGAGTGCTCGGGGTGTTGCCAAACCAGAGCGTGCCGCTGCAGATCGTCAAGGTGTTCGGGGCCAACGGCTGGGCCTACTCCTCCAACCTGGTGGGGGCGCTCAATGCCTGCAAGCAGGGGATGAGCAGCCGCGGCTTCACCCGCATGGTCATCAACATGAGCCTGGGGGGCAGCGTGCCCAGCAAGACCGAAGAGAGAGCCTTCAACCAGGCCTACAGCCAGAACGTGTTGAGCGTGGCGGCGGCGGGCAATGCGGGCAACACCAGCAAGTCCTATCCGGCCTCCTACAGCAGCGTGGTGAGCGTGGCCGCCATCGATGCCAACAAGCAGCTGGCCTATTTCTCCCAGCGCAACGATCAGGTGGAGCTGGCCGCCCCCGGTGTCTCTGTGCTCTCCACAGTGCCGACCGGGTACGCCTACTACAGCGGCACCTCGATGGCGACGCCGCACGTGGTCGGGGTCGCCGCCCTGGTCTGGTCGCAGCGACTGGAGTGCAGCAACGATCAGCTGCGCCAGACCCTGCGCAGCAGCGCCCAGGATCTGGGTGCCCTGGGGCGCGACAATAGCTTCGGCTACGGTCTGGTGCAGGCGAAGGCGGCCGCTGACAAGCTGGCACTTGGCTGCGGGTCCGGTACCGGAGGCGGTGGCAGTAGCAAACCGGGTGGGCGCAAGTAGCTGATTCTTGATGTTGATCCCGTTGCGGCAAGGGTGGCAAACGGGCTCATCTGGTTGAGCTAGGCTTCAGTCACCACCCTCGTGGTGAGGGTGAAGCGGGAGGCGAAACAGGCGATGAAGCAACTGATGATGATCCTGGTGTGTGCCCTGGCGTTGGCGGGGTGCAGCTCGCAATACATCATGAGCACCAAGGATGGCAAGATGATCACCACCGACAGCAAACCCAAGCTGGATGAGAGTACCGGCATGTACCGTTACTACGACACCGAGGGGCGGGAGGTGATGATCAAGAAGGATGACGTCACCCAGATCATGGAGCGTTGAGGCTCTCCTCAAGCAACAAGGGCTGCCTGCGGGCAGCCCTTGTCATTTTTGGTGCTCACGCCGTCTGGGGCACCTGGCGGTTCACCTGACCCACGAACAGCTGGTGGAAACGGGAGTGGGAGTTGGCCAGCAGACTCACCGGCGAGCCCTGCTCCACTACTGTGCCGGCCTCCATCACCACCACCTTGTCCACCGACAGCAGCGGCTCCAGATGGTGAGCGATCACCAGGTAGCTGGCCTCCGGCCGGTAGCGATAGAGCAGCTCCGCCATCTTGCGCATGCCGCCGTGGTCGAGATCCGAGGTGGCCTCGTCCAGCACGATGAGCGGGCGGCGCGACAGCAGGATGCGGGCGATCACCAGCAGCTGGGTCTCGCCGGCGGAGAGCTGCAGTTTGTCGAGCTCCTCGTCCAGCCGGCCGGCGCAGCGCTCGGCCAGCCCCACCCGGGCCAGTGCCTGCTCCAGTGCCGCGTCGTCATGCTCGGTCAGGGGCGCCAGGTTGGCCCGCAGGGTTCCGAAGAAGGTGAGCGGGATCTGGGAGACGGTGTCGTAGAGATCGCGCACCGCTTCCGGTGCCAGCCGGGACAGCGGCTGCTCGCCGTAGTAGATCTCCCCCTGGGTGGCGGGATACATGGCCTGCAGCACCCCCAGCAGCGAGCTCTTGCCGGCGCCGGTACGGCCGCACACGCCCACCTTCTCGCCGGGGGCCAGCTCGAAGTTGACCTTGTGCAGCGCCCACTGGCTGGCCTGGGGGTAGCGCAGCCCCAGGTTGTCGAAGCGCACCTTGGGGTGAGCGGTGGCGAGGGCCTCCCCCTCCTGGCGCTCGCTCTCTATTTCGCTGTATTCACGCACCCGTTCCACCGCGTTCATCACCTGCTCCACCTCGGCGAAGGTGCGGATGAGGGAGTTGAGCATGGCGGAAGCGGTAAAGGCATAGGTGATGGCCACGGCCCCCAGCAGCGAGCTGTTGCCAAAGGCCACCATCAGCGCCACGGCGCCCACCAGGGCGGCGGAGAGCAGGGTCTGGTGCATGCCGAGCCAGCGGTTGATGGAGGTGGTGGTGTACCAGCTGCGCAGGTTGTTGTCATAGTGCAGCAGCACCTGATCCAGCGCGAAGCGCTCGGCCCCGGCCAGGCGCAGGGCGGGGGCGCCACGGATGGTCTCGCTGATGCTGATGTAGAGCGGCGAACGCAGCACCGACGCCTGCCGCCGCAGCTTGAGCTGCACCGCCCGGTAGCGGCGCTGCAGCACGTAGAGGGCCCAGCCCACCAGGGGGGCGATGAGCAGCAACAGCGGCATGTTGACGCCGATCACCACCACCTGCAGCGCCACCGACACCAGCATGCCGAACAACCCCATCAGCATCGACAGCAGGATCTCCTGAGCTTCCCCCAGATCTCGATCGAAGCGGTTGAGGATACGCCCCTGCGGCACCTTGTCGAAGAAGGCCATGGGGGCGCGGCTGATGCGCCCCAGCATGCCGTCAAACAGGGTCCAGGCCAGCTTGAGGCCGAGTTTATAGTTGATGACCCGCACCACCATGATGCAGGTGAGGGAGCCCGCTCCCAGCAGCACATAGATGCCGAGCAGCTCGCTCACCTCGGTCACCCCGGCTTTGCCGCCGAGCCAGAGATCCGAGGCGATGCGCAGCCCCTCCTGACCCAGGGTGAGCAGCAGGGCGAGCAGGATGGCGCCGGGGGCGGCCAAGCGCTGCCACATGAAACCGAACAGCCCCCAGTCCACCTTGCCTTCCACCACCTTCTCTTCATTGAACTGCTCCGCCTCCTGGGGCGGCACCGGCGGGACGGGCTGGGGATGCTGGATGAGATCCGCCAGCTGGTGGGCATCGAGCTCCACCAGTTCGCCCTGCTCGATGCGGATCACCCGATCGCAGTGGGCCAGCACGTCCGGGTCGTGGCTGACCAGGAGCCGGGTCGGCCCCGGCTTGAAGGCGAGCCCCCGCTCCAGCACCTGGGCCGAGACGATGGGGTCGAGCGCCGAGAGGGGGTTGTCCAGCAGCAGGATGTCGGCCCGGGCGTAGAGGGCGCGGGCCAGGGCGACCCGCTGCTGCTGGCCGCCGGAGAGGCGGGTGCCGAGCTCGCCCACCAGGGTCTGATCGCCGTGGCTGAGCAGATCGAGGTCGGCGCCCAGCGCACTGGCTCCCAGCACCCATCGATAGCGCTCGGCGTGCCAGGGCTGGCCGAACAGGATGTTGTTGCGGATGGTGTCGTTCATCAGCCAGGGTTTGTGGCCCAGATGGGCGACCCGGCCGTGGCGGCGGATGCTGCCCTCGAAGCTGTCGTCAAAGCCGGCGACCAGGTGCAGCAGGCAGCTCTTGCCCGCCCCGGTGGCGCCGGTGATCCCCACCAGTTCCCCCGGCTGGATAAACAGGTTGGCTCCCTGCAGCACGGTTTTTTGCTGGTGCAAGGCGGTGACGTTGTCGAGCCGCAGGCCGCCCACCGGCAAGCTTGAGTCGGTGAGATCCCGATGCTGCTCGGGGCTGTTGAGGAACTCGCACAGCCGGTTGAAGCCGGTGTTGAAGTTGATCAAGGTGCGGATGAGATAGGGCAGCCGCATCATGGGGATGCGCAGCACGGTGAACAGGGCGATGGTGGTGAACACTTGGGGCAGGGTGAGCTCCCTGCCCGACACCAGATAGGTGGTGAAGGTGGCCAGGGTCACCAGCAGCGGGGTGCTCAGCATCAGGCTCTCGTTGATGGCATCGAGCTTGAGCACTCGGCCGAGCACCCCCAGCTCCTGCTGGCGCTTGTGGCCGGCCGCCCGGGTGAAGAAGGCGCCGAGCCCGTTCTGGCGCACCAGCCGCAGCTTCTTGATGTACTCCGCCAGGATGCCGTTGCGCTCGTCCTGCTGGCGCTTGAGTTGCTGCTCCTGCTGGTTCATGCGGCGCACCACCCGGGTGGAGATGAGCAACAGCAGGGTGAGCACGGCGAAGCCGACCAGGCCGGCGCTGCCCACCTGCCACACCAGCAGGGCTATGGTGCCGAGCAGTTGTAACAGCATGGTGAGCGGCATGGCGGGGTCCGCAAGAATCCAGGTAATGTCCCACACGTCCCGGTTGATCAGGTTCTGCACTCGGCCACCGGCCCGGTCGTCGAAGCTCTTGCCACCCAGCTTCATCACCTTGGCGAGCAGGGACTCGGCCAGCAGGCGGCGGATGGGCACGTGCATCTTGAGCGCCAGCTGCAGCGAGTGCTCCGCCAGCATGCCGGAGGCGAGCACCGAGGCAAACAGGGCGAACGCCAGCAGCAATTTCTGCTCGGTGGGGGCGCCGGCACCGAGTTGGGTCATGCTGTGGTTGAGCAGCCAGGGGCTGGCCAGGGTGGCCAGCATGCCGAGCAGCTGCAGCAGGGTAAGCAGGCCGATGCGGCCGCGATACTGGCGCCAGATAAAGGCGGTGATGGGCCAGGGGCGCACCGGCTGGGCGGCGGTGAGCGCGAGGAAGGCGTCGGCGCGGCCATCGCGCCTGTCTTCCGGCAACAGGGGATAGAGATCGTCGAGGTTGACCTGGGGCTCGGTCAGCCCCTTGCGCTGCAACGGGCCGGTCCAGTGATAGAAGAGGCGGCTCAGCCAGCCGGCCGATATTTCTGGATGATCCAATGGGTGTCCTTATTATTTTGTGCTGCTTCCAGGGGGCGGGGCGGCTCATGGGCCGCCCTCGATATTGTCGTCTTGCTGCGGGCGCGAGCCCGGCGGGATCAGCGATCCCGATTCATGCGGATGAGCCGGTCCAGGATCTGCTCGCCATCGACCCGCAGGCCGTTGTGCTCGTACTCGTTGGTGATCCAGGCGCGGCTGTTGCCAAGCCCCTTGAGGGTGTCGCGGCTGTAGTCGAACTCCACGTACATGTCCTCGGCATAGACGGCGCAGGCCACCGGCACTCGGTTGCGGGCCAGCTGCGCCGGGTCGTAGAGGGGGCCCCAGTCCGCCTTCTGGGCCAGCAGGTGAGCGGCCTCCTTCAGCGGGATGAGCTCGCGGAACTGCTCGAACATCCAGGGGAAGATCATCTCGCCGGTGAAGGCGAAATCCTTGCCCGGCGTCCAGGCCAGGGCCGGGAACTCGCCCCTGACCCGCTCGGCCGCCCAGTTGCTGGCGCTCCCTTCGCAATAGATGGACTCGTGCAGGATGGCGAACACCGGGTTGGTGTTGAACGGCTGCATCGCCTGCAGCTGATAGAGGAAGGCGGGGTTGAGCCGCTCGCCGATGAAGGCGTCCTCCAGCAGGTAGTAGAGCTCCTCGAAGGCGCCGCTGGCACCCAGATCCAGCCCCTGCTGCTGCAACTGCTCCACCGTCAGGCGCTGGCCGTTGGGCAGGCGCACCTCGTGACTGTGCAGGTGGTTGGCCAGCCGGTTGGCGATGGCCTGGGCATGGGGGAAGCGGGCGAAGAAGGCGCGGTTCTTGTCTGCCACCCGCTGGTAGGTGGCGCGGTAGACCTCGTCTGCGCTGCGACCGATGGGGGCCACCCCGCCGGTGAGGTAGACCTCGTGCAGGCTGTCGGGGAACAGGGAGAGGTAGGTGAGGCTGCAAAAGCCGCCGAAGCTCTGGCCGAGCAGGCTCCAGGGGCGACCCGGGCTCAGCACTTCGCGAACGTACTCGGCGTCGCGCACTATGCTGTCGGCGCGAAAATGGCCGAGATACTCCGCCTGTTGCCGGCCAGTGAGCTGGGCCAGCGCCTTGGCGCTGATGGGGCTGGAGTGACCGGTGCCGCGCTGATCGAGCAGCAGCACCCGAAACTCCTGCAGGGCCCGCTTTATCCAGCCGCTGGCGGCGGTCGGGCGCGGGGCACCAAAGCCGGGTCCACCCTGCAGGAACAGCAGCCAGGGCAGATCGTCGTGCAGCTTGTCTTTGCGGCAGAGGGTGCGGCCGAACAGGGTGAGGGTCTCCTCCTCATCCGGTCGCTGGTGGTCGAGGGGCACGGTGAAGAAGCGGGGCTCGCAATGGATGCCGTCCAGCACGTAACGCAACGGGCTGCTCATCTGGGGTCTCCCTGAGGGTAGGAAAATCGTCGGCCTCATCATAGCCCTGGCGCAGGAGCGGGTCACGCCGGTTTTCCAAATTGTTAACATTGTTGCCAAGTGAAAACGGGGGGCCGCAGGGTGATGAATTTATTGTCGGCAAGGGAGTTGACGGTGGCGTGCCGGCTGCACAAAGATGGCTCGCCTGCCGACGGGGCAGGGGTCGTAACAGGATGAGGTGGGCGCGATGAAGCCTGGGTGGAGACGATTGCGCAAAAAAGAGAAACGGGTGAACCCGGAGGGTGTGCTGCAGACCGGCTTGTTGCTGTTCAGTGCCACCTGCGGCGCGACCCTGCTGCTGGCAACCTGCAACGGCAGCTGACCGGAATGAAAAAAGCCCGCTCGATGAGCGGGCTTTTCAAATTTGGCTCCTCCTACTGGACTTGAACCAGTGACATACGGATTAACAGTCCGCCGTTCTACCGACTGAACTAAGGAGGAATTGTGGTGCCCAGAGACGGAATCGAACCGCCGACACGGGGATTTTCAATCCCCTGCTCTACCGACTGAGCTATCTGGGCAACGGCGCGCATTAAACCCTTTCTGAACGGATGTGTCAACCGCAGGGTGCAGATAGTCGTATCGTTCGCTCGACAAGTGAGCAATCAGGGTGTTTGTTGTGCGGTTTGGCCTGTTCTCATCCTGGGCGGCAGGTCGGCAGATGAAAAAAGGGGCCCTGGGGCCCCTTGTCATGGCTGTCGTGCTCAGTGGCGGCTGACGATGATCCGTCCGGTACTCATGTCACGGGCCTGACCGGTGACGCTGATCTTGAGCCCGTACTCGGGCAGCAGGCGACCGGCATCCGGGATCTCCTTGCTCTGGTAGCTGCGGGAATCCTTGAACACCCGGTTCGGGGTGATCCAGAAGTCGCGCAGCAGGGAGCCGCTCGGGTGCTTGAGGTTGAGCGGCTGCTGGAAGCCCAGGCTGAAGGTGGCGTCGTGGATCTGGTAGCGGGTACCGGCCACGGCGCCGTCGCTCCACTTGAGGGTGCGCTGATCCGCATCCACCACCCCGAGGAAGCCCTCACCCGGGTGGACTCCCACCCAGTTGTTGACCTGGCTGTTGTCCACGTACCAGAGCAGCATGCCCGGCTCGTAGCGCATCAGCTGGTCGGCCACGTTGATGTGGGCCAGTCCCTTGTCCACTCCCGCATGGTTGCGCCACTCGGCCAGGTAGTAGTGATCCTTGGCCTCGTTGCCGTCGCTCTTCACGAAGCCGGCGAGGGTGAAGGGGGAGTTGCCCTCGGCACCGTCGCTCAGCAGGGTGTCGCCATCGGCGAGGATCTGCAGCTCGTCCACGAACAGCCCGTTCTCGGCCACGCCGCCGTCGCTCAGGTATTGCAGGGTCAGAGTGACCTGCTGACCGGCCCAGGGGGTGAGGTCGAACTCGGCATCGGTCCAGCCATTGGAGTTGCCGGTGATGCCAACCCCGAAGCCGACCCCGTTGGGATCGTCACTGGTGGTCAGGTTGCCCGCGATGGGCTGGCCGTTGACCAGCACCCTGGCGTAGTCGTACCCCTCTTCAATTTGATACCAGGCCTTGAAGTTGAGGCTGGCGCTCTGTTTGCCGCTCAGATCCAGCTTGAGGCTCATGCGGTTGTCGAGGTTGTTGCCCTTGCCGCCGTGATACTCGTACTGGCCGGCGTAGGGCGGGTTGAGCGGGATCTGCTTGGCCGGCAGGTTGATGCGCACCACGTCGTCGTTGCGCCCCTTGTCGTTGGCCTGATCCAGCATGTAGACGTTGCCGCGCGGGCTGAGATCGGCGAGCTGCACATTGCTGCCGTGCAGCCAGTTGCCGCCGAGGGAGGCCTGCAGGAACTCCTTGGCCCAGGCGGAGAACCCGGTCGGCTCGGTGCCGCCGATGACCCCGGCCCAGGAGCCTGAGGACATGATGGACCAGGTCGCCACCGGTTCGCCCTTGCCGGTGTACTTGGTGTCGTACTCGTCCGGCAGCCCCAGATCGTGGCCATATTCGTGGGCACAGACCCCGGCCGCCGCATCGATGGGCTGGATGGTGTAGTCGTAGGCGGCAAACTTGCCACCGAAGTTCTGGCTCGGGCTGCTGGTGCCCGGGATGGGGTAGGGGGCACCCAGGTTCCAGCGGTGCGCCCAGATGGCGTCTTCGCCGAGATCGCCGCCACCGGCCTCCTCGCCGACGCTGGAGTGGAAGATCATCAGGTGGTCGATGAGGCCGTCCGGCTCGTCCCGGTTGCCGTTGCCGTTGAGATCGTAGCGATCCTCCTGGTCAAACTCGGACAGATCGATGGAGGGGTCGCCCGCCACCTGGATCAGCGCCTCCTTCACCAGCTCCCGGATGGTGTTAGGGGTAGCGTTGGCGCCGTAGTAGGCGGCGTTCTTGCTGGCGGTATACCAGCCCGCCACCTGGCCGCGCACGCTGTAGCTCTTGCCTGACTGCTGCTCGTAGAACTGGCGCATGGAGATGAACTGCTCGCCGTTCGGGCCGGCATAGCCCTTGGACGAGAACAGCAGGTCGTTGTAGTGCTCCGGGGTGTAATCCGGGTAGTACATCTTGGTGAGCTCGGGGCGGATGCTGTTCTTCGGGTAGTCGGGGAAGTCCACCAGGATGGCGAGGATCTTGTCCTTGCGCATCTTGCCCTGGTAGTGCTCCCGCTCGATGGACTTGAGCAGCAGAGTGGGCACCCGATCGCCAGGACGGGCGGTGCCGTTGAGGCGGATCTTCTTGAGGATGGTCTCGCGCACCTTGCCCTCTTTCACCGCCAGGGTACCGCTGTTGCCCTGATAGGCCCGCGACTTCTCGCGATAGTAGCTGGTGAGGGCCGCCTGCTCCTGCTCGGGGGAGGCCAGGGTCGGGATGCGGCCGCTCTTCTTGAGCATCTCCAGCACCTTCACCTCATCGGCCAGGGGGGCATCGAACGGACCGTGGACCGGGGCGGCCATGGCGTGGTTTCCAATCATAAGGGTTGAGCCGACAAGCAGGCTCATTATTGTTTTTTTAGGCATTATCTATGTGCTCCTTCACATGATAAAAAGGGAGCCTCACTGGCTCCTCTTTCCGTACGGGCGATGGATTGCCCGCGTCCCTTGATACACTCCGTGGATGGCCTTGTCACCGTCGCGCTGCTGGTGGATCCTGCTGATTTCAAACGGCTTGCTGGCGCTGTCGCGTGGTTTTTACACATTCGAGCAAAGCTCCATATGGAGCAATCCTGTTTTGGCGGCAGATTACCCTTTATTAACCTTTTGTGATGGCACCCCATTTGGGGTGGCTGCCGACGACGGCTTATCTTGGTCTGCCGCATTGAGCCGGATGGGCTGTGCGAGTATGCTTTGCCGCAACCGGGCCTGCGGGGCGGCAGATGGCCGAGATGGCACCGTCCGCGCTGGCATTTGATAACAACACAGTCGCATCTGGGGTTAATATGAGTCTTGATATGCAAGAGTGGCGCGAAGAGACCACCGCCATCGTCAACGAGTTGCTGGCCGATGGCAGCAACCCGGATCTGGAGTACGAGATTGAGCACCACTTTGCCTGCCAGGATTTCGATCTGCTGGAGAAGGCGGCGGTCGACCTGTTCAAGGCCGGTTTCGAAGTGACCGATGCCGAAGAGATGGAGCTGGATGATGGCGCCACCATCTTCTGCTTCGACGCCACCGTCGAGTGCAAGCTGGACATCGAGACCATAGTGGCGGACATCGCCACCATGCTGCCCATCCTCGAAAAATACGGCGTGGACTACGACGGCTGGGGCACCTACTTCCAGGAGTAAGTGCGACAGGTCAAGTGTGCCGGTGCGCACCGTCTGCAGAAACAACAAGCCACCCTCGGGTGGCCTTGTTGTTGTGAGCATCACTCCTGCGGCAGCTGGTAGCAACGGGCAAACTCGGCGGGGGGCAGCGGGCGGCTGAACAGGTAGCCCTGCAACCGGTCGCAGCCGGCCTGCACCAGCCACGCCTGCTGCTCTTGCGTCTCCACCCCTTCGGCGGTGATCTTGATGCCGAGCTCGTGGCCCAGCCCGATGACGGAGCGCACGATGGCGGTGGTGGCCTGGTTGGTGACCAGCTCCTGCGTGAAGCTCTTGTCTAGCTTGAGGGTCGCTACCTGCAGCCGTGGCAGATAGGCCAGACTGCAGTAGCCGGTGCCGAAGTCGTCGATGGCGAGCTGAAAGCCCGCCTCGATCAGGCAGGCCAGGTTGCTCTCTATCTCGTCGGCGTTCTCCATCAGCACCCCTTCGGTGATCTCCAGCTCCAGCTGCCAGGGGGCGAGGCCGTGACGTTCGATGCAGGCGAAGATCTGCGGGCAGAGCTCGGGATCGCGAAATTGCAGCGGCGACAGGTTGATGGAGAGCACCAGCTCCGGCGCATCGGCCTGCCAGCGGGCCAGCTGGGCGCAGCCCTGCTCCAGCATGTGGCAGCCGAGCAGGCCGATGAGTCCCAGCTCCTCCGCCAGCGGGATGAACTCGTCCGGCGAGATCATGCCGAGCTCGGGATGGGGCCAGCGGCAGAGCAGCTCGGCCCCGTGCAGCTGACTGGTGCGGGTGCTGATGATGGGCTGGTAGACGGCGGTCAGCTGGCCGGACTTGATGGCGAGCGGCAACTGGGCCGCGATGAGCTGACGACGCTTGAGCTTGGCATCGAGTTCGGGGTCGAACAGGGTGCAGTGCTGCTGCTGGCGTTTGCCCTGGGCCAGGGCGGCCTCGGCGTGGCTCAGCAGCCGTTCGGCGTCGTTGGCCTTGCCGTGGGCGATGCCGAGGAACACCGGTATCTGGATCCTGTGCTCTTCAACCTGGTAGGGGACCATCAGCGCTCCCTGCAGACGAGCGCTCCAGTTGGCCAGCGGCTCGTTCAGTTCAGGCAGCAACATGGCGAAATCGTCGGCGGCCACCCGGCACACCAGCGACTGGGGCGGGGCCAGCTGCTGCAGGCGACGGGCCACCTGGCTGAGCAGGCGGTCGGCGACCCGGATGCCGAAGCGGTCGTTGATCTCGCGAAAGTGTTGCAGGTCGACCAGCACCAGGCTCGCCTTGCGAGCGCCGAGGTGACGGCTGGTCTGCAGAAAGTGGGAGAGCTTGAGCAGGCCGGTCAGGCTGTCGTAGTGCTGCTCCTGCTGCAACTGGGCCTGGGTGGTGCGCAGCCCGGTGATGTCGCGGCTCAGGGTGAGGATGCCGAGGGAGTTGCCCTCGTCGTCCGGTACCTCGACCCGGGTCACCTCCAGATGGCGGCCCTGGCCGTTGGCATCCACCAGGCAGTATTCACCCCGTCCCATCGGCAGCTCGGTGGAGAGGCGGTGAGCCACCCGCTGGCCGAGCGCCTCGCTGGCCGCCATCCCCATGAAGTCGAGAAAGGCCTGGTTGCAGTCGATCAGCAGCCCCTGATGGTCTTCCAGCCGGATCGGATCCGGGATGGCGTCCAGCAGGCGGCGTTGCAGCAGCTGCTGCTGGCGAAAGGTCTGCTCCAGCTCCTTGCGCTGATCTATCTCGTTGACCATGCCAAACAGGGCCACCGGCTTGCCCTGCTCGTCGTAGAGCGGGATCTTGTGGATCTCCATCCAGCTGGTGGCGTCGCCGTTGTTGCAGTGCAACTGCTGATAGAGCAGGGGTTTACCCTCCGCCAGCAGGCGCAGATCCTCTTCCCGAAAGATGTCGCCCCAGGGCATGTCGGCATCCGTCTTGCCGACGAGATCCGCCGGCAGCGGCAGACCCGCCTGCTCCGTGAAGGCACGGTTGGCAAACAGGTAGCGCCCATCCGTATCCCGGCAGAAGATATTCATGGGTAGCTGGTCGATGATCTGCTGCAGCAGGGGCAGGGTGAGCAAGGAGTTCACACAGACACTCACGGGGGAAATTTCGAGCAAATCTATGATAGCAGGCTGGTTTTGTAAAGCTTGGGTTAAGGCTGACTCATTTCTGCCGATCCCTGCTGACAGTCTGTGTCGCTGCCGCCATAATAGCCGCCGGTCGGCCTAGGGCCGGATTATATGGATGAGAGAAGCAGCATGAAAAAGATAGTGGGAGTAGCACTGGCCCTGTTGATGGCCGGTTGTGCCAGCGACAACAATGGCGGCGAGCAGTACCGCTATACCCCGCCGGTAGCCAAGGCGACCAACAACACCCAGGAGATGCAGATCCCGGTGGATCTGGTGTGGGCCCGCGCCGAGAAGTGGTTTGGCGATCACGGCCTTAACATCGAAAACAGCCAGCGTGGCTCCGGCCTGATGACCGCCAACGTCGAGAATTCGGCCGACGGTCTGGAGTGGCTGGATTGCGGTACCATGGGCTCCAAGGTCGCACTGGGCAACCCCAACCTGCAGATCAACCTGATCATCACCCAGAGCGGCAACAACAGCGTGGCCACCGTCAACGTCAAGGGCAACACCCAGCTCTACTTCGTCGAGTCCTCCGGCGAGCGGGTACCGGCCCCCTCCATCACCCCGGTGTGCGTCTCTCGCGGCAGCCTGGAACAGAGCCTGTTCTCCACCCTCGCCAACTAAGGTTGCGCCGAGTGCCAGCAAAAACCCCGTTGCCTGCAACGGGGTTTTTTGTTTCCGGCCTGGTGGAAGGGGACATGTGGGCCGCTGTTGATAGCCGCAAAAAACAACCCCCGGCAGGGCCGGGGGCTGGATAGAGTCGGGTGACTCAGCGGGCGACGTCGCCGTGAAACAGCGTCTGCTCGCCGGCTTTGAGCACATACCCCTTCCACGGGAAGAGGGTGTAGCCGCTGCCTTGCCACGACCAGTTGCCCTCTGCGCCTTGGCGGGTGAGCAGGTGTTGCTCGCCGCTCGGCAGGGTCAGCTCGGCCTGGCTCTGATCGGCGTTGAACAGCACGAAGGCGCTGCTGGTCTGGCCGGCATCGGTCGGATTGAGCCGGATGCCCTGCTCGAACAGCCGTACGCACTGCCTGGTCAGGGCTGACCACTGATAACCGGCGCTGGCACGGCAGCCGTGGACATCCTGATCATTGCCGACCAGGTGTTGTTCCGGGGTACTGCAGGCCGCCAGCAGCAGGGAGGCGGCCATCAGGGTCAAGGTACGCATGGTTACTCCTTGGCATCCCGCTCGATGACGATGTTGGAGAAGCCCAGCTCCTTGAAGTAGTTCTCCCGGTAATCCTTCACGCTCTTCTTGTCGCGCCGGCATACCTGGGCCAGCTGCTCCTCCATGGCGTGGAAGCTGGTCAGGTTGATCCCTTCGGCAGCGGCAATGGCATCGTAGATGCTGTTGAACTTGTCGTTGGCGTAGCCGATCTCTTTGGTTTTCTTGCCGTAGGTGTAGGTAATCTTGAACGCCATGGCGTTATTCCTTTGCTTTGGCCTGCTTGCGCTGGACGTACAGATAGAGGCTCTCGACCTTTTCCCGTGCCCAGGGAGTTTTTCGCAAGAATTTCAGGCTGGATTTGATGCTGGGATCCTGGGTAAAGCAGCGGATATTGATCTCCTGCCCCAGTTTTTCCCAGCCGTAGTGTTCGACCAGGGCGGTGACGATGGCCTCCAGCGTCAGCCCGTGCAGCGGGTTGTTCTTCTGGGAAGCGGGTTGATCGCTCATGCCTGCTCCGCCAGCTTGGCAAAGGGCTGGCCCATGCGGGTGGTAACCCCGTTGGCCAGATGGGGTTCGAAACCGGCCAGCATGCCCGGACCAAACAGGCAGACCACGGTACTGCCCAGCTTGAACAGCCCCATCTCGGCGCCTTTTTGCAGGGTGATGGCCTCATCGCCTGTGTAGTCCCAGCGCACCACCTTCTTCTCTTTGGTCGGCGCTATGTTGCCGGCCCAGATGGTCTCGATGCTGGCCACGATAGTGGCACCGACCAGCACCAGCGCCATGGGGCCGTGCGGGGTGCGGAAGGTGGCCACCACCCGCTCGTTGCGGGCAAACAGGTTGGGCACGTTCTCGGCGGTGAGCGGGTTGACGGAGAAGAGATCCCCCGGCACGAACACCATGCTCTCCAGCACGCCGTCCAGCGGCATGTGAATGCGGTGATAATCCTTGGGCGCCAAGTAGATGGTGGCAAAGTCGCCATCCTTGAACGGCGCCACCAGATCCTCATAACCGCCCAGCAGCTCGCGGGCGCTGTAGTCGTGGCCCTTGGCCTGAATGATGCGACCCTGCCGGATCGGACCGAGCTGGCTGACGGTGCCATCCACCGGCAGGGCCAGGGTCATGGCGTCTTCCACCAGGGGGCGAATACCGGGCTTGAGCTCGCGGGTGAAGAACTCGTTGAAGCTCTTGTAGTGGGCCGGGCTTTCGTGCAGCGCCTCGCTCATGTCGACCTGGTACTGCTTGATAAAGGCCTCGATCACCTTGGTGGTGAGGTTGCCCGCTTCGGCGGCGGCAAGCTTGCCCACCAGGCGGGAGAGGGCGTGTTTGGGCAGACAGTATTGACCGGCAATTTTCAGGTTGTCAGTAATGCTCATGTTCATCATCAACGTAGGTTAAACAGGGTCACAGGCGTGCCTGTTGGCGACCGTGACGGGCTTCCTGCATGGTTTCCAGGATGCGGTGATAGTTGTGGAAGCGATCGGCGCTGATGGCGCCTGCTTCGACCGCGGCGCGCAGGGCGCAGCCGGGATCGTCCTTGTGGGTACAGTCGCGGAACTTGCAACCGCCCAGATAATCGCGGAACTCGACGAAGCACCAGGTGATGCGGTCGGCCTCCAGATGCCAGAGGGCGAACTCGCGGATCCCGGGGGAGTCGATGAGATCGCCGCCGCTCGGGAAGTGGTAGAGCCGCGCCGTGGTGGTGGTGTGCTGGCCGAGCCCCGAGTTCTCGGAGATCTCGCCGGTGAGCACATCCAGCCCCGGCATCAGGGCATTGGTGAGGGACGACTTGCCGACCCCGGACTGGCCGACGAAGATGCTGATCTTGTCGGTCAGGGCGGCTTTCAGCTCATCGAGCCCTTCGCCGCTCTCGCAGCTCACCAGCAGTACCTCGTAATTGAGCTTGCGGTAGGTTTCGAGCTGGCGCTCGATGCGGGCGCGGGCGGCATCATCGAGCATGTCGACCTTGTTCAGCACGATGAGGGGGCGGATCTCCACATCCTCGGCGGCCACCAGATAGCGGTCGACGATGTTGGTGGAGAACTCGGGCATCACCGCCGAGACGATGATGATCTGGTCGATGTTGGCGGCGATGGGTTTGACCCCGTCGTAGAAGTCCGGCCGGGTCAGCACCGAGTGACGCGGGTGCACCGCCTCGATGACGCCGGCGGTCGCGGCATTGAGGCCGGGACGCCACACCACCTTGTCGCCGCACACCAGGCTGCTGATGCTGCTGCGCCGCAGGTTGCTGCGGTGGATGGTGCCATCGCTCGCCTCGACGTCTGCATGCTGACCAAAACGGCTGATCACCACCCCTTCGATGGCCGGCCCGAACAGGGTGTCATCCACCTCTGTGGTGTGCTCTTTTTGCAGCCGACGCTCGCGGTTGGCCTGGACGCGCCTTTGTTGACCCAGATTGAGTTTTGCTTTCTTTGCCACTCGATTCGCCAGTTTATGAACAGATCCAAAGCCAGTATGATACATGCAAATTGGCAAAATTCCGCCATTCCTCCCAATAGAGAGAGCAATCATGACAGTCAGCGCGCAGAACCTGGTATGGATCGACATGGAGATGACGGGCCTTGACCCTGAAGAAAACGTGGTACTGGAGATTGCCACCATCGTCACCGACAAGGACCTGAACGTGCTGGCCGAAGGGCCGGTCATCGCCATTCACCAGAGCGACGAAGAGCTGGCCAAGATGGACGACTGGAACGTCAACACCCACACCAAGAGCGGTCTGGTGGCCCGGGTCAAGGCGAGCCAGCACGACGAGGCGAAAGCCGTCGCCGAGACCCTCGACTTCATTCGCCAGTGGGTGCCGGAGCGCACCAGCCCGCTGTGCGGCAACAGCATCGGCCAGGATCGCCGCTTCATGGTCAAGCACATGAGCGATCTGGAAGCCTTCTTCCACTATCGCAACGTCGATGTCAGTACCATCAAGGAGCTGGTACGCCGCTGGCAGCCGGAGCTGCTGGATCAGTTCAAGAAGAGCGGTACCCACCAGGCGCTGGACGACATCCGCGAATCCATTGCCGAGCTGCAGTTTTACCGCAGCCACGTCTTCAAGATCTGACGCCCAGGCAAGGGATTGCCCCGCTCTGGTTGCTAAAATCGACAGTTCGACCAGCTTTTGAGCGAACGCGCGCAACCAGACAAAAAAGCCCTTGCAATTGGAATGACTGCTCTTATAATTCGGCTCCCGTACAGTAGCGCAAGCAACCAAATGCTGTACGGCCTGTTTTAAGGCAGTTGCGGGAATAGCTCAGTTGGTAGAGCACGACCTTGCCAAGGTCGGGGTCGCGAGTTCGAGTCTCGTTTCCCGCTCCAAAATCTGATGATGACACTGGTGCAAACCAGCCCGATGCGGGAATAGCTCAGTTGGTAGAGCACGACCTTGCCAAGGTCGGGGTCGCGAGTTCGAGTCTCGTTTCCCGCTCCAATCATCAGCCAGCCTCAAGACAACCTAATGTTGCGGGAATAGCTCAGTTGGTAGAGCACGACCTTGCCAAGGTCGGGGTCGCGAGTTCGAGTCTCGTTTCCCGCTCCAAAAATTTGTAAGTGATATTCCGATGCGGGAATAGCTCAGTTGGTAGAGCACGACCTTGCCAAGGTCGGGGTCGCGAGTTCGAGTCTCGTTTCCCGCTCCAATCACTTGCAGATGACATCCTGTTGCGGGAATAGCTCAGTTGGTAGAGCACGACCTTGCCAAGGTCGGGGTCGCGAGTTCGAGTCTCGTTTCCCGCTCCAAACAGTTTCTAGTAGATATGTGTAAGTGACATTCCGTTGCGGGAATAGCTCAGTTGGTAGAGCACGACCTTGCCAAGGTCGGGGTCGCGAGTTCGAGTCTCGTTTCCCGCTCCAATCACTTGCAAATGACATCCTGTTGCGGGAATAGCTCAGTTGGTAGAGCACGACCTTGCCAAGGTCGGGGTCGCGAGTTCGAGTCTCGTTTCCCGCTCCAATCTCTCTTTAAATTCAATCTCTCTTTAAATTCAATCTCTTTCCCCCTAAGCTCACAAATCCAGTTTCTCAACACAATAGCTGCCACATCCTGTTGGTGGTAGAGCATGATCCACGCTTGCCAAGGCTGGGGTTGCGAGTTCGAGTCTTGTTTCCCGCTCCAATCTCTCTTCAAATTCAATCTCTCTTCAAATTCAATCTCTCTCCCCCAAGTTCACGAATCCAGTTGCTCAACACAATCTCTGCCACATTCAGTTGGTAGAGCATGATCCGCGCTTGCCGAGGCTGAGGTCGCGAGTTCGAGTCTCGTTTCCCGCTCCAATCTCTCTTAGAAGTCCTCACCATCCATTTGAATTGTCCATTACATCGCGCTGCGATGATTTGTCGTATCCGGCGTTCAGCCAGATCAAAGCCATATTTGCTGTACTCGTGTCGTACGCAAGGGCGGGAAGGGCTGTTGCTGCTGCGGGCAGGTTGATGATCGTGGCGGGGAAGGGGAAATGGCAGGCAAAAAAATAGGAGGGGCGATGGCTCCTCCTACCGGCTCACTGGCGCTGGCTTAGATAACGGTAACGTTCTCAGCCTGAGGACCTTTTTTGCCCTGGGTCACAGTGAACTGTACTTTTTGACCTTCAGCCAGGGTCTTGAAACCGGCGCTCTGGATGGAGGAGAAGTGAACGAAAACGTCCGGTCCCTGGGATTGCTCGATAAAGCCAAAACCCTTGGTCTCATTGAACCATTTTACTTGGCCGGTGCGAATGTCAGACATGTGGTAAGTCCTATCTATAACAAAATGAAACTAAGCCTGGTTGGGCCGCATTTGCCTAGAAAGCAGGGGTTGAAGCATGACTGACCACGTCAATTTGTCCCAGTAGCATGTAGCACAATCCCTGTCTAAAGCACAAACGATTGTACGTGAGCACGATCCCTTGTCAATTTGGCACTTTTCATTTTTTGAGCAAGCTAAAAATATTGTGAAGTCAGTAGCTTGTTTCACGGGAACCGGTCAAAAAAACGGGAGGCGCCAGGCCTCCCGTTTCATCACTCCTTGAGGGCGAACCCTTCGCCCTGTCGGTCATAGCGATAGATGGCCTGACCGTAGGAGCGGATCTCGACCCGCTGGATGCGGCGGGTGTCGTCCACCAGGATAAAGATGGCTCGACCAGACTGCAGGCGGGTCAGCGGGCGATCAGGCCCTTCAATGGCAATGAGGCGGCTCAACTCGGCGCCCGGCAGCTCGAACTTGCGGAAGATGGAGTAGAGGGTCTCGCCGGCCTGCACATCGTGTTGCAGCCAGGTGCCGTTGACCTTCTCTTCCACCGGTTTGGCCGCGGCAGGGGCATTGCCGCTGGCGCCGTTGCCCACGGTGAGGGCCTGGGCCGGTACGGCGATGGGCACCGTCAGCGAACCGGACGGCGCCGCCTTGGGTTCGGTCGGGGCGGGTTCCCAGGCCAGTACCAGCAGCCAGAGCGGGATCAGGATCAGCAGCCCTATGGTGTGCTTGCGGGGCAGCGGGCTGGCCAGTTTGAACTTGCCAGTCCTGGGTTCCTGGCCGCGCTGGCCAAGTCCGCTCATGCCCTGACCGATGCGTTGGCGCAGGGGCAGGGTAGCGGCATTGATACGATGGAGCAGGGATCCTTGTGATTCGTCTTGGCGACGCTGCTGGGCTCGTCTGTTGTGGCCACGGGGGCGACGGTCCGGGGTGGGCACGGCATTTACCTCTCACTACATTGCCTGCCATCAGGCAAATTCGTGCCTATGGTAAACGGACTCGCCCCCGAGGGGGAGAGTCATGACCGTGAAAATTATCAGCTGAGACGAAATTGTCCCAACAATTGCTGTAAACGCTCGGCCGCCTGACGCAATGCCTGGCTGGCTTTGGCCGTCTCGGTGGCATCCTGGGCGATGTCGTTGGCCAGTGCGTTGGTTTTTGACAGATTGCCGGAGACGGTCTCGGAGACCGAGCTCTGCTCCTCGGCGGCGGAGGCGATCTGGTAGGTCATGTCGTTGATGGTGGAGATGGCCTGATAGATGCTGCCGAGCGCCTCTTCCGCCAGATCCGCTTCCCCCACCGCCTGGTGGGTCAGCTGCTGGCTCTGGTTGATGGCGTTGACCGCGTTGGCCGAGCTGTGGCGGATCTTCTCGATCAGCTCCTGGGTATTCTGTACCGCCTGCTGGGTGTTGCCCGCCAGCTTGCGCACCTCGTCGGCCACCACCGCAAAGCCGCGCCCCTGCTCGCCGGCCCGGGCCGCCTCGATGGCCGCGTTGAGCGCCAGCAGGTTGGTCTGATCGGCGATCCCCTGAATGACGGTGAGGATGCTGGTGATCTGCTCGCTGTCGTGAGCCAGCCCTTCCACCACTTCGGCGCCCTTGCCGGCTTCGGCGGCCACCTTGTGCATCGACTGGATCACCTGCTGGAAGCGTACCTTGCCCTGATCCGCCGCACCCTGAGCCTGTTTGGCGGAGTCGGCGGTGTTGTTGGCGTGGGTCGCCACCTCCTGGCTGACGTAGGACATCTCCTGCACCGCGGTCAGCATCTGTTCCATCTCCGCCTGGTGGTGCTGCAGGTTGTTGTCGGTCTGGCCGGCGATGCGGTCGGTGTCGCCGGCGTGACGGTTCACCTCGCTGGCGGTCTTGAGCACATCCCCCAGCAGCACCTGCAGCTTGTCGATGAAGCGGTTGATGCCCTTGGCCAAATCCCCCAATTCATCCTGGGACTGGGTATTGAGCCGCTTGGTGAGATCCCCCTCGCCATCGGCGATGTCATCCACCAGGCTCACCATCTGGCGGATGGGGCCTGTGATGCTGCGGGCAATGACCAGCATGGTGGCCAGCGCCAGCACCAGCACGACGACGGCGCCCACCAGTTGCTGGGTCATGGCGGCCCGGTTCATGTCGCCCAGCTGGGCTTCCAGCTGGTCGGCTCCGGCCAACACCACCTTGTAGGGCAGGGTGACGATGATGGCCCAGTTGCGGCTCATGCCCGGCACCGCGATGGGCACCGAGATCCGGAACGCATCGTCGAGCTCCTGGCGCTGTACCTCGGGTTTGAGGTACTGCTGCCAGCCGTTGCCGAGCAGCTTGTCGGCGCGGCTGCCGAGCAGGCTGGCATCGCCGCTGGTGCCGGTGATGACGCCGGCGGCGCTGACGATCAGGGTCTCGCCCTTGCCGTCATAGATGTTGCTGTTGAGGGACTGGGCCTGACGGCTGATGGAGTCCACCGCCAGATCGAGCGCGGCGATCCCCTTGAACTGGCCGCCCACCATGATGGGGGTAGTGATGGTGCTCACCAGCACCTGCTGGCCGTTGATGTCCACCTTGAAGGGGTCGATGAGGCAGGAGCGCCCCTCCCGTTTCGGGCAGGCGTAGTAGTCGTTGGCCGGATTGCCGAATTCATCCGGATCGCTCTTCTCGATGGAGAGCAGCAAATCGGTGCCGACCTGGTCTTTGTCACGATAGAAGTAGGGGACGAAGCGCCCCTTGCTGTCGCTGCCCAGCGCCGTCTGGCCGGCAAAGCTGGTGTCCTGGCCGTCGAAGCCGTTGGGCTCGAAGCCGGCGAAGGCGCCGTAGAGCTGGGGTTCGAGGGCGAGCTGGGCCTTGAGCAGGTCGGTGGCCTGCTGTCGATCCAGCGGCAGCTTGCCCTCCTGCTGCAGGGCGAGGGCGCTGGCCATCTGCTGGGTATAGGAGAGCCCCTTTTGCAGCAGTTGGGTGATGGTGGCGGCCTCGGCACGGGCGTTGGCGCTGACCTTCTGCCAGGCCTCCTGCTGCAGGGCGGCGCGGCTGGAGCTGATGGTCAGCTTCTGGGTCTGTTGACCCGAGTACTGGTTGAGCAGGATCAAGATGACCAGGGCGGTGGTCATGGCGATCCCGGCCATCACCAGAATGCGATTCTGGATAGAACGGAACTGCATCGTCTCTTCCTTGTTGGTGAGCGTTATTTGAATATCGGCCGGAGGAGGCAGCTCTCCAACACTTTGCATAGCAAATAGGAAACGGGGATTTTGTTTTGCGATCCCCTTCAAACATCAGGTGGCAAGGGGGCGGACCGGTGCTTTGTTCCCCCTACTTTGGCTCGTGGCAGCGCCATGGTTTTCCCATCCGTCACTGTCGGTGCTAAAATGCGACGGTTTTTTTAACGAATTGGCCCAAGGCCCTCTACACAAGGCTTAAAGATGAAAGTCAAAACCCGTTTTGCTCCCAGCCCGACCGGCTTTTTGCATGTCGGCGGTGCCCGTACCGCACTCTATTCCTGGTTGTTTGCAAAGAACCAGGGCGGTGAGTTCGTGCTGCGTATCGAGGATACCGACCTGGAACGTTCCACTCAGGAGGCCATCGACGCCATCATTGAGGGCATGGAATGGCTGGAGCTGAACTGGGATGAGGGCCCCTACTACCAGACCAAGCGTTTCGATCGCTACAACGGTCTGATCGACGAGATGCTGGCAGACGGCCGCGCCTACAAGTGCTACTGCTCCAAGGAGCGGCTGGAAGCGTTGCGCGAAGGCCAGATGGCCAACGGCGAGAAGCCCCGCTATGACGGCAAGTGCCGTGATCACGCCCACGATCATCCGGCCGATGCGCCCCACGTCATCCGTTTCCGCAACCCCACCGAAGGTTCCGTGGTGTTCGATGACCACGTCCGTGGCCGCATCGAGTTCGCCAAC
Organism: Aeromonas sp. R5-3; assembly: GCF_040908225.1. Taxonomy (NCBI): domain Bacteria; kingdom Pseudomonadati; phylum Pseudomonadota; class Gammaproteobacteria; order Aeromonadales; family Aeromonadaceae; genus Aeromonas; species Aeromonas sp. R5-3. The sequence goes on from NZ_JBFODH010000021.1 coordinate 42,019, forward strand.
ACCGAGCTGGACGATCTGATCATCCGCCGTACCGACGGCGCGCCGACCTACAACTTCTGCGTGGTGGTCGATGACTGGGATATGGAGATCACCCACGTGGTGCGTGGCGAAGACCACATCAACAACACCCCGCGCCAGATCAACATCTACAAGGCGCTGAACGCGCCGGTGCCGGAGTTTGCCCACGTCTCCATGATCCTGGGTGACGACGGCGCCAAGCTCTCCAAGCGCCACGGTGCTGTCTCCGTGATGCAGTACCGCGACGACGGCTACCTGCCGGAAGCGCTGCTGAACTATCTGGTGCGTCTGGGCTGGTCCCACGGCGATCAGGAGATCTTCAGCCTGGAGGAGATGATCAAGCTGTTCAGCCTGGACGCCATCTCCAAGTCTGCCTCCGCCTTCAACACCGACAAGCTGCTGTGGCTGAACAACCACTACATGCGCAGCCTGGATCCGGCCTATGTGGCCAAGCATCTGGCCTGGCACATGGAAAACCAGAAGATTGACACCAGCAAGGGCCCATCACTGCCAGAAGTTGTCACTCTGCTGGCCGAGCGCTGCAATACCCTGGTGGAGATGGCCGCCCAGAGCCGCTATCTGTTTGAAGAGTACGAAGCGATCGACGAAGCGGCTGCCAAGAAGCACCTGCGCGGCGTCGCCGCCGAGCCGCTGACCCTGGCCAAGGCCAAGCTGGCTGCCCTGGAAACCTGGACCACCGAAGCGCTGCACGAGCTGATTGAAGCCACTGCTGCCGAGCTGGGTCAGGGCATGGGCAAGGTCGGCATGCCGCTGCGCGTAGCCGTCACCGGGCTGGGTCAGTCCCCTGGCATTGACGCCGTGATGGCGCTGGTGGGCAAGGAGCGAGTGCTGGCCCGTATCGACCGCGCTTTGGCGTATATCGAAGCGCGCATGGCCGCCGAATAAGCGCCAATCATTGCTTGAAAAAGGGCTCCCGTGCGGGGGCCCTTTGTTTTTGGTCAAGGGCAGGTTTTGTGACATAAAACAGCGAGATAGCTGTGCCATTGCCGGTTAAATCGGCTAACTGCTTGAATTTTGACTAAACGCGCGAATCGCCGTTATTTTTGGGTTGACAGCAAAGCGGCCGGTGCCTATCATGCGCCTCCGTTGCCAGAGATAACTTTGGTAGCGCCGAGGTGAGTTGGGGTTATAGCTCAGCTGGGAGAGCGCTTGCATGGCATGCAAGAGGTCCGCGGTTCGATCCCGCGTAGCTCCACCAAATTCTCCTCGAACAATCTGGAATCCAAGGGGTTATAGCTCAGCTGGGAGAGCGCTTGCATGGCATGCAAGAGGTCCGCGGTTCGATCCCGCGTAGCTCCACCAGGTTCCTGATTGAAATGAAGTGCCCAGGGCAGTGCGGTGTGTATCACCCAAGCCGACCTTTGTGGGGTTATAGCTCAGCTGGGAGAGCGCTTGCATGGCATGCAAGAGGTCCGCGGTTCGATCCCGCGTAGCTCCACCATTATTTAGGATGATTGGCCGCCAGAACCATTCATTCAGTACCGAATTTGGGGTTATAGCTCAGCTGGGAGAGCGCTTGCATGGCATGCAAGAGGTCCGCGGTTCGATCCCGCGTAGCTCCACCAAATTCAGAGTGACTCAACGTCACTCACACACATCGGGGTTATAGCTCAGCTGGGAGAGCGCTTGCATGGCATGCAAGAGGTCCGCGGTTCGATCCCGCGTAGCTCCACCATCTTTCGTAACGAAAGTAGAAAAGGCCACCGCACTGCGGTGGCCTTTTTGTTTTGCGCTCCGTTCACCGGTCGTGCCGACGATCCATAAAAAAGCCCGCATCGCTGCGGGCTTTTGGCGTGATGGCAAGGGTCATCAGCCGTGGCGGCGACGCCAGGCCAGCGGCAGCAGGGCCAGCAGCAGGGCGCCCATGGCACCGCCACCGCCGTTGCTCTCCTCTTTCAGCTTGAGGTCGACGATGATGGGGTCGTGGTCGGAGGCGCTGAACGGATTGTCCGACTTGATCATGTCGCCGGTGAAGTCCCGGCCGTACTCGAACAGGTTGCTCTCGAACGAGTTGATGTGCCAGTCGGCCACGGCGATCACCTTGCCGGCCAGCGCCGGGTTGGCGAGGGCATAGTCCAGGGTGCCGAGCTCGGCCTCGTAGCTGTAGGAGATGGCCTTCTCCTTGTTGAACTTGACGTTCATGTCCACTAGGCCGTAACTCTTGGCCACTTCGCTGCCGGTCTGCTCAAAGACCTGGTCGCCAAGGAAGGTCTGGGAGGCTGAGACTATCTTGCGCTGGCCGTCGGTCGGCACATAGTCGGTCAGCACCCGGATCGCATCTTCCCGGGCGTAGGAGTTGAAGTCGCCCACCAGCAGCACCTGGCCGGGCAGCTTGCTCACCGCCTCGCCCAGCACCTTGGCGGCACTGACCCGGAACTCGGTGCACTTGCCCTGCAGATCTGCCGGCTCCTTGCCATCCAGGTTCTCCAGGCAGCCTGAGCCCTTGGATTTCAGGTGGTTGACCACCAGGGTCAGCGGATCCTTGCTGCCCTCGACGGTGAAGGTCTGCACCAGGGAGTCACGCTGGGAGGCCTGTTTCTCGACCCCTTTGGCATCCAGGTATTTCTGTACCGGCAGGATGATGACGTTGGCGTCCCCTTGCGGTACCAGCTTGGCCGGCCGGTAGATCATGGCCACCATGATGGCGTCGCCACCGAAGTAGTGTTCGCCCTGCAGCAGCGCCTTGGGCAGGGTGACGAAGGCGTACTGCTTGCCCGCCTCTTTCTGCTGGGCGTTGAGGGCCTGTACCAGGTCGCTGATAGCGGAGTGGCTGTCAAAGCCGTTGTTCTCCATCTCCATCAGGCCGAGCAGGTCGGCATCCATCTCGGTGATGGCGTTGACTATCTTGGCGCGCTGCTTCTGGAAGTCCTCCAGGTTCTTGGCGCCGCGGTTGCAGCCCTTGGCGCTGTCCGCATCCGCCTGATCCTTGCACAGTACGTTGAGGGCACCGCCCACGCTGGAGTGGCTGGTGAAGTAGTTGAGCACGTTGAAGCTGCCGACGCGCAGATCGGTGCCGTCGGCACGGGCCGGAGCGCTCTGGCGGTCGTTGTCGCTGGTGCGCAGCAGATCGCCGGCAGTGATCACCTGATCCTGCGGCACGATCAGCCGGTACTCGTTGTAGCTGTAGCCCACCATGGCGTCCAGATTGACCGGGGCATCGCCGATGCGCAGGTAACCCTGCTCCGGCTCCCAGGCCGGCAGCCAGGGCAGTTTGCCGTCGGCGGCCTTGAAGTCCGATTCGAGGAATACCCGGTTGCCGGCGTTGGCCTTGGCCAGCGCCTTGGCGGCCTTGCTGTCGGCGTCGTGCAGCTGGGTCGGCTTCATCAGCGGCGCCTGGTGGGAGAGCACCAGGTTGTTGCGTCGGGCGGCGTAGTCATAGCTGAAGTTGCGGCTGATTTTGAGCGCGCTGTCGGCATCGAGCCGTACCCGCATCCCTTCGTGGCGCTCCAGCGCCCGGGCCAGGGTCTCGTTTTCCAGAACCCGCAGCGGGATGGCGGCCGGGGCTGTGCCTTGGGCGATCACCTGCAGGCGCGCGGTGCCGTTGTCAGTCATTGGCTTGAGCTGGGTGTGGCCGTAATACTCCTCGACCTTGGCCTCCAGGCAGACTTCGGCGCCCGGCTTGATGTCCGGGTACTTGCTGGCGAAGTTTTTGTCGTTGAGATAGACGAAGATGCCGTCCGAGGTCTGGGGGTTGCCATCGCCCTGCACATCCAGCAGGTAGAACCCCTTGTTGAGGCTTTCGCCAAGGCCAGAGACCACCGCCTTGACCATGACGCTCTGGGGGCTTTCGAACTTGTCGGCGGGAATAAGCGGGCTCTTGTCACCGCTGCCCTGAATGACTGGGATCGGGGTGAGGTCGCTGTCGGCCGGGCAGCTGAAGCCGGCGGCATAGACGGACGGGGAGGCGAGCGCAATCCCCACGGCCAGCGACAGCAGGGTACGTGTTCCTTTCATATCTGTTCCTTTTTTATTTTTTGCCAGTGTTTCCATAGCCTTGGCGCATCGGCCAAGGGCGCGCATTGTCACATTTCTGGCATGTCGTACCAGTGAGCCAACGCACATTACGGGGATACAAATGAGGGCAATGCCGGTTTTTTTGACTTGGCTAACAGCATGAAACTAATGACAAATTTGTTATTTCATCCGGTTGGCGAAAATGTGATCCCGCTGGCATCCACATATTTTTCCTCGAGAATGAAGATTGAGACTCGGCTGGTTGATTCCTATACTCGGCTTGTTCCTCACGGAACCCAGGTAAAGGGCAAACCGGCCGAGGCGCCGGGACGCAATGCCTCCGGTCTTCAGATCGAGCGATCCAGATAGCGGGGCTTCCCAGGGTGAGGGTGACGTTTGTGGCAGGTCCATTGCCAGTTGTCTGCGCCCATCACGCAGGTTGCGCTTGTGCTTTGCCTTGGAGACCAATGCCAAGACAAAACAAGGAAGATAACAATATGCAACAGACCCTAAGGCCCAGCAGGCTTGCCATGCTGGTGGCTTTGGCTGCCATGCCCGCCTGGGCACAGGCCGCTTATCCCGCCTATCAGGCCGGTACCGCCTACAAGGCCGGCGACATCGTCAGCAACGTCGGCAATCTCTATGAGTGCAAAGAATTTCCCTACTCCGGCTGGTGCGGGGCCTCGCCCTATCACTATGAGCCAGGTGTCGGGGTCGTCTGGGCGGATGCCTGGAAACTCTATGGCGGGGAGGTACCGCCTCCGGCGCTCGGCGTAGCCGTCAGCTCGCCGGCTGCCGGCGCCAGTGTCAACGAGGGGGCCAGCGTCGCGCTGGCGGTGACCCTGAGCGGCCCGGTGACGGCGCTGGTCAAGGTCGAGTACCTTATCGACGGCACCCTGGTCGCCACGGCAAGTGCCTCGCCCTGGAACGGCAGCTGGCGTGCCGCCGGTGTCGGCGCTCACGCCCTCAAGGCGCGGGCGCTGGATAAAGACGGCAAGGTGCTGAGCGAAGCGGATTCCAGCTTCAAGGTCGCCGCCGTGGTGGCGCCAGAGGCGCCCAAGGTGAGCATCGCGAGCCCGGCCGCTGGCGCCAAGGTGACCCTGGGTCGCAGCGTGGCGGTGAGCGGCAATGTCACAGATGCCAACGACGATGTCGCCAAGGTCGAGCTGTTCGTCGATGGCAAGAAGGTGGGGGAGGACACCAGTGCCCCCTGGCAGGTGAACTGGACGCCCCAGAGCAAGGGGCTGGCCGGCCTCAAGCTGGTGGCAACCGACAAGGAGAACCTGAGCGGCGAGTCGAGCCAGGTCGACGTGCAGGTGGAAGAGTCCGCCCTGCCGCCCTCCGGTGGCAACCTCTCCTGCGACATTCGTCAGATCTACCGCCCGGACGGTTACGAGTGCATGGGGGATGATCACGCCCGCCGGGTCATCGGTTACTTCACCTCCTGGCGTACCGGCAAGAACGGCTTGCCCTCCTATCTGGTGAGCGACATTCCCTGGGACAAGATCACCCACATCAACTACGCCTTCGCGGCGGTGGACGAGCAGAGCCACACCATCAAGGTGGACGACTCGGCCACCAAGATGACCTGGGACGGCGTGCCGGGTGCCGAGATGGATCCGGAGTTCGCCTATCAGGGCCACTTCAACCTGCTGTCGAAGTACAAGAAGCAGTATCCGGACGTGAAGACCCTGATCTCGGTGGGGGGCTGGGCCGATACCCGCGGCTTCTATACCGCCACCACCAAGGGTGACTGCTCGGTCAACACCGACGGCATCAACGCCTTTGCCAACTCGGCGGTGAGCTTCATCCGTCAGTACGGCTTTGACGGGGTCGACGTCGACTACGAGTATCCCACCTCCATGAAGGATGCGGGCAACCCCAACGACTTCCCGCTCTCCAACCAGTGTCGCGGCAAGCTGTTTGCCAACTACAAGGTGTTGATGCAGACCCTGCGCAGCAAGCTCGACAGCGCCGGCAGCGAGGATGGTCGCAAGTACATGCTGACCATCGCCTCGCCGGCCTCGGCCTACCTGCTGCGCGGCATGGAGAACTTCCAGGTCACCCAGTACCTCGACTACGTCAACCTGATGACCTACGACTTCCACGGCGCCTGGAACAACTTCGTCGGTCACAACGCCGCCCTGTTCGACAACAAGGCGGATGCCGAACTCGCTCACTGGGGCGTCTATACCCAGAGCCAGTTTGGCGGCATCGGCTACCTCAACGCGGCCTGGTCTGCCCACTACTTCCGTGGCGCCCTGGCGGCCGGCAAGATCAACGTGGGCGTGCCTTACTACACCCGCGGCTGGCAGGGGGTCAGCGGTGGCACCCACGGTCTGGGTGGCAAGGCAGCCCTGCCGAGCCAGAGCGATTGTCAGCCGGGCACCGGTGGCAGCACCATTCCGTGCGGCAACGGGGCGGTCGGCATCGACAACATCTGGCACGATCTCGACAAGAACGGCAAGGAGATCGGCGGTGGTGCCGTGCCCATGTGGCATGCCAAGAACCTGGAGAACGCCGCGAGCCTGGGTATCACCACCATGCCGAGCTACGGTCAGGCCTGGGGTCTGGATCCCAACAACCCGGCTCACGTGATGCAGGGCAAGTACGTGCGTTACTACGATGACAAGGCGCAGGCGCCTTGGCTGTGGAACGAAGAGAAGAAGGTGTTCCTCTCCACCGAAGATGAAGAGTCCATGGGCCACAAGCTCGACTACATCATCAAGCGGGGCCTGGGCGGGGTCATGTTCTGGGAGATGGCGGGTGACTACGCCTTCGATCCGGCCAAGAACGAGTACGGCATGGGGGATACCCTGACCACGCTCGCCTACGACAAGTTTGCCAAGGCGACCAAGTACGACACCAGGCAGAACGATCTGGCGGCGCCAACTGCCCAGCTCGACATCGCGGTGGGCCTCTCCGGCTTCAAGGAGGGGGATTCCAACTACCCGATCAACCCGACCCTGAAACTCACCAACAACTCGACCCAGACCATTCCGGGCGGTACCCGCATCGAGTTTCTGGTGCCCACCTCCACCTCCGACACCATCACCGACCAAAGCGGGATGGGGCTGAAAGTGGTAGAGAGCGGCGGCAACCAGAACTCCGACGGCATCGCCAACGAGAAGGACTTCCACAAGGCGGCCTTCACGTTGCCGACCTGGAAGGCGTGGGCGCCGGGCAGCGACGTGGAAGTGGCGATGACCTACTATCTGCCGGCCGCCGGTGTGCCGAGCGGTATCCGCATCATCAGCGGTACCCAGACTGCGGGTCTCAAGGCCGAGTTCCCGACCCTGCCGGAGGCCGTGCTGGGCAGCAGTGGTGGCGGTGAGAACCCGGGCGGAACCACCTGCAGCAGCCAGAACGTCAACCCGGCCGCCTACAAGGCCTATCCGACCTGGCCGCAGGGGGATCACGCCAACGGCGGTGATCGTATGACCAACAACAAGGCGGTCTGGCAGGCCAACTGGTGGACCAGCAGCGAGCCCAAGGCGGGCGACGGCAGCTGGAAACTGGTATGCAGCTACTGAGTTGTCCAAGCTGCCGCACCAGCAGCGAGCTCAGAGCGGGCGATAGCAGCTGGAAACTGGTATGCAGCTACTGAGTTGTCCAGGCTGCTGTACCAGCAGCGAGCTCAGAGCGGGCGACGGCAGCTGGAAGCTGGTGTGCAGTTACTGATGACCGTTTGAGGGACAGGCCGGCACTCAGCCTGGCCTGTTCTCTCGCAAGGCAATGACCCAATCCGGAGCCCAGGCTCCGGATTTTTTTATGGCGGGGTAATAAAGGCAGGGGCATAAAAAAGACCGCTCCGGGGAGCGGCCAATTGCCACCAAGGCAATCTGCGGGGTAATCCCCTTGTTGTTGATCGGCAGGGCGGGAGCCCGTCCTGCCGGGTGTTGTTGCGTGCCTTGTCGAGGAATGGCCCCGGCCGGCACGCGGTTTGGTTACTGGGTGACGGCGCCGCCCTGCTGCTCTTTCAAGAAGCTGATCCAGGGCGAGGCGCGACCGCTGACGTTGCCGTTCTGGGCAGCCTGGGTGAAGGCGGAGAGTGCCTCCTTCGGCTTTTGCTGCTCAAAATAGGCAACCCCGGTCAGGAACTTCAGATCCGCCCGCTGCTCGCCGCTGGCGTTGGCGGCGGGCTTGGCGGCGAAGGCCACCAGATCCTGGTAGCGCTTGCTCTGGATCATCATGCGCGCCATCTTCAACTGCAGATCGGCACTGGGGGCCAGCTTGTAGGACTTGGCCAGGGTGTCGATGGCCGGGTCCAGCTCCTTGGCCTGGTGCCAGTAGTTGGCGAGCGTCTTGTAGTTGGCCGCGTTGCTCTCGATGGTCCCTTCCTTCATTGCCTTCTCCATCACGCGCGCGGCGCGGTGGGGAATGCCGGCGAAGGCCAGGTAGTTGGCGAGGCGCTGCAGCTCGCTGGCTTCGGTCAGCATGCCGAGGTTGTAGGCGCCTTCCAGCGCCGCCAGGGCCTTGGCATCGTTGCCCGCCTGCATGTGCATGGCCGACAGCTGGGTCCAGTACTTCTTCTTCTCCGGGTAGCGGTCGACCAGTGCGGTCAGCACCTCGGTAGCTGGCTTGTACTGTTTCAGCTCGTAGTGGGCCGCCATCTTCAGCAGGTACCAGGACTCCGGCGCCTTGCCTGCGGAGAGCTTGATCGCGTTGTCCACCGCCGGAATGGCTTCCCGATACTGCTTGAGCTGCACATGGGCGTTGGCCAGCGTGATGTAGGCGTGCGGGGTCGGTTTCTCGTCCTTGCCGAGGTTCGCGAACCACTGGTTCATGGTGCTGATGGAGGCCTTGAAGTTCCCCTCCGCCATGTAGAGCTGGGCCAGGTTGTAGCGCACCTGCTGGGCTACCGGCTGGGGTAGCCCGCCGGTGGCGATGGCATCGGCGAAGTACTTGGTCGCCTGACCGTACTTCTCCTGTTGCGCGGCCACGAAGCCCAGGGTCTGCAGAATAACCCCCTTGTCGTAGACCCGCTCGCCGGCGCCGGACAGCGCCTCCTGCAGCTTGGCATTGGCCTCGCCGTATTTCTTCTCGGTGATCAGTGCCTGCGCCTTGTTGACCGCGCGGTAGGCGCGGTCAGAGAGGGCGGGCTGCTCGGCGGCCCAACCGGCGGTGCTGAGCAGCACCGCCATGGCGACCGGGGCGAGGATCAGGGTGTGTAACTTTTTCATCGCCACCTTCCTTAGTTAGTCGCAAACTCGATCTCTTGCTGCATGCGACTGGCCTGCGGCTTGCCATCCACCATGGCCGGTTTGAACGTCCATTTTGCGATGGTCTGGCGCGCTGCCTTGCCGAGGTCGTAGCTGCGTGGCTCTTCCTTGACGATCCGCACGTTGCTGACGGTGCCGCGCTCGGTGACGGTGAATTCCACCAGCACCTTGCCGGAGGCGAGGCCGGCCAGTGCCGCCTTGCGGGGCATCATGGGCTCGAAGGTCGCCAGCGGAATGGCGCCATTGTTGCCACCCATGCCGCCGCCACCGCCGCCGGTGCTGTAGGCACCCAGGGCGTTGCCGCCGCCGATGTTGACCGGGATGTCGAGTTTGGGCATGTCCATTGGCGAGCTCTCCATCTGCGGCCGATCCGTGCTCGCCACTTCCATCTCGGGAGGGGGGGGCGGGCGTTTCGGGGGCGGCGGTTTGGGCAGCTCACGTTGTCTCTCTTGCAGGGTCTCCTGAGGCTTGAGGCGAATGAAGTCGGTCATGGTGACGTCCTCCTTCTCCGTCAGCTCCCGGTGATCCGGCGTGATGAGCTTGTTCATTCCCAGGAACAGGAAGAACACCACCACGCAGGAGACCGCTAACGATATCAGGTATCTCATGGCATTCGCTCCGGCATCAGCTGCTCTTGTCGGCGGCGATGGAGATGTTCTGGACACCGGCCATGCGGATCTGATCCATGACCTGGACCACCAGACCGGAACGGGATTCGCTGTCGGCCTGGATCACCACGGCGCTCTCCGGGTTCTCTGCCCGCAGCCGCTCGATGTTGGCACGCACGGCACCCACTTCGACGATGCGCTTGTCGACCCAGACCTGGCCGTTCTCGCGGACCGCGACCATGATGTTCCCCTTCTTCACCGTTTCGGCCGTGCTGGCGCTCGGGCGGTTGATCTCCACGCCGGACTCCTTGACGAACGAGGTGGTGACGATGAAGAAGATCAGCATGATGAACACTATGTCCAGCATGGGGGTCAAATCGATGGCCGCCTCATCAGCACTGCTGTCGCTGTGACGTTTTCTCATGGCAAAAACTCCTTGCTTGTTCTGTGCCCCCGCCAGAACCGGGCCCGGCGGGGGAGTGCATCCTGCATCAGCCGTGTTTCAGGTTGTCTTCCAGCTTCTGCACGGCCAGCTTGGCCTTGTGATCGAGCCGGCTGACAAAAAACAGACCGGAAAGGGCGGCAATCATGCCCGCCATGGTCGGTACCGTCGCCTTGGAGATCCCCGAGGCCATTGCCCGCGGTGAGCCGGTGCCGGTGATGGCCAGGGTGTCGAACACCTGCACCATGCCGACCACAGTCCCGAGCAGTCCCATCAGCGGGCAGAGGGCGATCAGCACCTTGATGACCGGCATCCCCTTGTCCACCGCCATGGCCACCCGGGAGACCAGCTCGCGGCGGATCTGCCTGGCAGACCAGGAGAGGTGATCGCTGCGGGCCAGCCAGGCGGCCTTGGTCTGCTTCACCTGTTGGGGGTAGACCGCCATGAAGTAGAACCAGCGCTCCAGCAGCAGGGCCCACATCATCAGGGTCAGGAAGAACAGGGCGACCAGCACGTCGCCCCCCAATCCCAGAAACCGGCGGACCGACTCGACTTCTTCAATCAACCAGAACCACATGGGTGACTCCTTACGCTGCGGCTTTGGAGGCGTGCAGACGTTCCTGATAACGGGCGACGAAGCCGGCGCTCTGCTCTTCCAGCACCTGGATCAGACGGCGGCTCTGGGTTTGCACGATGGTGTAGAGGAACAGCATGGGCACCGCGACCACCAGACCCTGCATGGTGGTGACCAGGGCTTCGGAGATACCGCCCGCCATCAGCTTGGGATCGCCGGTACCGAACAGGGTGATGGCCTGGAAGGTGGCGATCATGCCGACCACGGTACCCAGCAGACCCAGCAGAGGTGCCACCGAGGCGATCAGCTTGATGATGCTGATGCCCTTCTCGAACTTGGGCACGTTGCGCAGGATGATCTCGTCGAGCTTGGACTCCAGATCCTCGATGTTGTCGCCACGGTGCGCCTGGTAGGCGCCCAGCATCTCGCCGATGGGGTTGCCCTTGATGATCTGATCGGATTTGAGCTGCTTGCGCATGGATCCGCCGATGAGGGAGAGGCGGGCACCGCAGAACAGCGCCAGCAGGGTGCCGATGACCCCCAGTGCCAGGATCACGTAACCCACGGAGCCGCCCTGATCGATGCGCTCTTTGAGGGTTGGCGACTGCACCAGCAGGGAGAGGATCACGCCGCGGGACGGGTCGATGAAAATGGGTTCGACGCTGCCACCGCCCTGTTCAAACTTGGCGACCGGTTCCAGCACATTGCTTTCAGGCTGACGGGAGAGCTGTTCGAACTTGCCGGTCTCCGGCACGAAGGTCAGGTACTTGCCTTCGGAGACGGTGTTGAACTCGCCGATCTGGGTGACGGTCTTCTCGGCCTGGTTGCCTTCGCCATAGACCACGGTGGCCGGGATCTGGCTCACCTTGCCACCGTCGACCATGCGGCTGAGGGTGGTGGTCCAGAAGGCGGTCAGGTCATCGCTGGAGGGGAGCTCCTTGCTCTCGGCCAGGCGGGTCAGCAGGGCGGTCTGCTCCGGATGCTCGACCCGACGGGCGGAGGCGTTGAAGATCCCCTTGAACTCGCCGGCGAACTGGCGCAGTACGCCGAACATCTCGCCCATGTTGCCGGAACGCTGGCGCAGGGTCTCGGTCAGCTCGGTCAGCTGCTTGTCATTGGCATCAAAAGTGGCCTTGAGCTGCTCGCCTCTGGCGGTCTCGGCAGCCAGGTCGGCCTTGGCCTTGGCCAGCAGGGCGGTCTGCTCGTTCTTGTCGGCCAGGAAGCGGGCTTCCCGCTCCTTGTTGAGCTGGGATTCAGTGGTGCTGGCAGCCTTGACCTGATTGAGCAGGGCGTTCAGATCCACCGGTTTCTCGGCGGCGGTCACCGGCAGGGTGACCAGGGTAGCGCCCGCGATCAGCGAGGCGATGGCAAGTTTGATTCCTTTCATGATGCTTTCTCCGCAGTTTGAACCGGCAGCTTGATGAGGGCGGGAGGCGCCTGCTTCTTGGCGATGCGAAGGCCCTGTTCCACTGCACTGCGATACTCCTGGGGCAACTCTTCCCACTGGCGGGTCTGCTTGTTCCACATGCCGGTTTCCTGGCCGTCAGGGGACTGGTAGAGCAGGGCAATGCGGCCGACGCGCAGGAACTCGTAAGTCTTCTCGCTGCCATCCTTGTCCAGGCTGGCCTTGTAGGACTCGATGGTGCGGCTGAAGCCCTCCTCGATCTGATAGGCCTCCAGGATCTTGCGGTACTTCTCGGAGATGGTGACATCGGCCCGGTTCATCAGGTCGGTCAGGGCCGCCACGCGGTCCTCCCGCTCAACCTTCTGGAACGGCAGATCCAGCGAGACGAACTGATCGAGGGAGTCGATCATCTTGAGCATCAAGGGCACCACTTCGGTGCTGGTCTGATCGATCTGGGCGATCTGGCGCTGCATGGAGGCCAGTTCGCTGCTCTGGGATTCGACCATCTTGCCCACCTGCTCGTTGTAGGTGCGCAGGCTGTCGACCTGGCGCAGAGCGGCCTTGTACTGGGCGAGGGCGGATTCGGCAGAGTCGGCGTAGTTGTCGATCTTCTGCTGGGAAACTTTGGATGCATTGTCGGTGGCGGCTTGAGCGTCCACTGCCTGGCTGGCAGAGGCGGCACTCAGATTGAAGCTGGTCAGCAAGGCAGCAGAAACCAGGCTGCCGAGGAGCGCTTTCTTCATTGTAATTGTCCTTGTTTTCATAGGATTACCCTATCTCCGTAACTTCCTTGGACGTTGGGCAAAGCCGGCCCGACCGGGCCGGCTTAGGTTGGTATATCAACGGCAGTTGATTAGAACTTCTGGGTGTAGTCGAGGTAGACGATGCGTCCGTCGATGCTGTAGAGATCTTCGTCGTAGGTGAAGCCGTCGCTGGAGAGCGAGGGGCCTACGTTGAACATGTTCTTCACACCGGCTTGCAGCTTGCCGTTCCAGGGGGTGTTAACACCGACGTTCAGGTTCCAGGTGGTCTGGGAGGCGATATGGCCCTCGGTCCGACCGTCAACATAGTCTTGGCTCTGGGAGTCGATGTAGTTGGCACTCAGGTAGGCATCCATGTTCCACCACTGCGGCACATTGACCCCGACACCGGAGTTGAAGCGCAGTTCAGGCTTGGCGTTCCAGCCCTTCTTGTCGACCATGGGACCACCGGCGAACAGACCCTCTTCGTATTTCAGAATGTAGGTGCTGCCGAAGTCGTAGCGCACGGTCGCGACGTTGAAGTCGTACTTGTAGTCAGCCTTGAAGTCCAGACCGCTGGTCTTGAGCTGGCCCAGGTTGACCATGCCGGCATAAACCTGCTCCACATCGCCGTTGGCATCGCGGATGACGTTCGGGTTGCTGCCAGTGTTCAGCTCCTGATAGAACTGGGTCTGGGTAGTGGCCAGCTGGATCACGTCATCAATCTTGATGTAGTAGTAGTCCAGCGAGAGGTTGAGGTCGTCGATCGGGCTGTAGGCGGCACCGATGCCGAAGGTGTCAGCCGTCTCTTCCTTCAGGTTCTTGTTGGATTGGCGAACCGTGGTGTACTGCTCTTCCGGGCAGTTGGCCACACCGTTCTTCTGGCAGGAGACATAGTCCTTGGCGAAGTCGGCGGAGTCGGCATCGGCCGCGTACAGGTCATCCAGACCCGGGGCGCGGAAGGACTGCGACCAGGAGGTGCGGAACAACAGGTTGTCCAGCGGCTGATAGCGCAGGCTCGCCTTGGGCGAGAAGGCGCTGCCAAAGTCGCTGTACTTGTCGAAACGACCGGCCAGGTTCAGCTCGATCTGCTCGGTGATGGGGATCAGGCTCTCGATATAGGCAGCGAAGACGTCGCGTACACCACCGCCCGAATTGCCGGAAGAGCCGATGACGTTGCCGGCCGCAGACTGGCTGTCATAGGTGTCGGAGTAAACCCAGTCGTTGTACTCGGCCCCCAGGTACCAGCCGATGGGGCCGGCCGGCAGTTCGCCCATGCTCCAGCCCAGGCCACCGTACCACTGGAAGAAGTCCATCTTGGAGGTGCGGCTGGTGTCGTAGGAGAGGCTGTTGGTGGCGGCACTGGAGAACTCGCCGTTCTTGAAGTTGCCGCTGTCGACCTCCTGCTGGACCGCCGGATTCAGCACGTAGCCGGTGCCGCGGTTCTTGTTGTCGGTCTTGGAGTACATGTAGCCCGCATTCCACTCCACATCGCCCACCGCTTCGGTCGGCAGTGTGCCTTCGAAGCCCAGGTTCATGCTGCCGGTCAGGTCGGTGACGTCGTTGTCACGGGGGCCGACGTTGCTGAAGCGATAGTAGACGGTAGCCTTGTCGCCGATGAAGCCGTTGTCGGCCAGCAGCTCGGCGCCGCCCGGAGTGGTCCCGTCGATGCTGAAGGGACCGGCGGCCGGGGCGAAGCGGCCGAAGCTGGTGACCCGCGAGCCGATCAGCTGGGGTACGAAGTCGACGTTGTCATTGATGTGATAGCGGCCGTTGACATAGACGGTGTCCCGGGTACGGGAAGCGGTCTTGGCGGCGACCTGGGCAAAGTCGAAGCGGCAGGCGGTACCGACCGGCACGAAGCCGGGGCCGGTATTGGCGCAGTCGATGCCGTCCAGGGTACGGGTGACCGTCTTGCCGGTGGCGGCATCGATCCCCTTGATGTTGCGGCCATACAGGCTGGGAGCAGAAGAGCCCTGCAACGCCAGGTAGTCGCGATCCTTGTAGTAGATCTCCTCCTTGACGTCGTGCTCGTACACCATCATCAGGGCGCCCTTCTCCCCGGTGATGCCGCTGACGATGGAGCCGCTCTTCTCGTCACCACCCTCTTCGGTGGGAGAGCCGATACGGCCCTGGAATTCCAGCCCTTCATAGTCCTGTTTCAGGATGACGTTGATGACACCGCCGATGGCATCGGAACCGTACAGGGCCGAGCCGCCGTCCAGGTTCACTTCCACCCGCTCCACCGCCGCCATGGGGATGGAGTTGAGGTTGATGGCGCTGCCACCCATGGAAGGAGAACCGGCGACCCGCTTGCCGTTGAGCAGCACCAGGGTGCGCTCTGAGCCAAGCCCGCGCAGGCTGACGGTGGCCTGGGATTGGGCTGAGCTGCCGGAGGAGGGGGAGATACTACCGAAGGAGTTGTAGGAAGCCTGCTTCAGGTAGTCGGCCACGGTCTGCTGACCGGATTGTTCGATCTTGGCCTTGCTGATGGCGACGACCGGGGTGGCGCCTTCCACGTCGACACGGGAGATGCGCGAACCGGTAACCTTGATCTTCTGGAGTTTTTCGACGTTTTGGCCTTCTTCGGCCAAGACAGGGGTGGCCACTACTGCCGCGCTCGCCAAGGCAAACGCAACGGCAGCAGAGAGTCTGCTTTTCCTAAGCATCGCTTATATCCTTCCTGGTTGTTTTTTTGTTTGCTTCCATACCGCCCTCGTTGGGGCGATGCGTAAGGCTTATCAAGGTTTGGCGGTTGACGTCAATTGAGGCGGTACGGATGGGGGCGTGGCGGGTAATAAGATGACTATGTTTTATTTGTTCGCATTTGGCAGAGATTTATTCTGATTTGGTAACGTTTTCCCATGTAAAGGTTTTGTTAAAGCAAATTGATTCCAGTTTATCGATTAATTTTGAACTTATCGATAAGGGTGGTGTCTTTCTGGTTTTTATATTGTTGAGTTAGGTATTTTTAGCATTATTGTCTGTTTTGGTAGTGTGTTCGGCTGAGGTTCAGGCTGGGCGCCGGCCACCTATTTATGTGCAGCCATATAGAGAAGGTGTTCTTTTGTGGGGGGGTGTTTTAAGTGGCTGTTTTTAATGGTTTATTTAATTTATCTTCTGGTTTTTATCTGTTTTGTTGAATTACTAAACGTTATTTAAGTTGTTCATCTTGTAGTTTTTTATCTTGAAGTTGCGAATTTCAGAAAAAACTCACGATAAATTCCACTGCACAAGCCGGGACCAGAATGCACCCCTAGTTCTACTTGATTTTTGTTGCAGAGCTTTTACAGTGACCGAGCGGATAGTCTGTCAATCATCGGCTATTCAGTGAGTAATGCCAGGAAGGACGGGCCCGTCACCGGATGTGACTGGCCATAAAAGAACAACAAGGACGAGGTTCCACCATGCTGTCGTATTTCCTACGTCGGATGCTTTTGATCATCCCGACGTTTCTCGGTATCACCCTGCTCGTCTTCACCATCACCCGTTTCGTGCCGGGCGGTCCGGTCGAACGCATGTTGCTGCAGGCCCAGGTTTCCCAGAATGAGTCCGGTCGCTCCAGCGGCAGCAAGGGGGCGCAGGCGCTCTCCGACGAGCAGATCGAGGAGCTCAAGGCGTTCTATGGCCTCGACAAGCCCATGCTGGTCGCCTATTGGGAGTGGCTGCAGAAGCTGGCGGTGCTGGATCTCGGCGAGTCGACCCGCTATTACGAGCCGGTGTGGGATCTTATCAAGGACAGGTTGCCGGTGACCGCCTTCTTCGGGCTGGCCACCTTTCTGTTGAGCTACGCCGTTTCCATCCCGCTCGGGGTGGCCAAGGCGCTCAGACACAACACCCGCTTCGATTCAGTCAGCTCCATGCTCATCTACATGGCCTATGCGTTGCCCGCCTATGTGGTGGGCATCTTCCTCATCACAGTGTTCGCGTTTCATCTGGAGTGGCTGCCCATGGGGGGCTTCCCGGGGGACGAGTTTGACGGGATGGAGAACAGCTGGGATCAGATCCGTACCCTCTTCGCCCACGCGCTGCTGCCGCTCATCGCTTATGCCATCGGGGATTTCGCCATCCTCACCATGACCATGAAAAACAGCCTGATGGAGAACCTGTCGGCGGATTACGTGCGCACCGCCGTGGCCAAGGGACTGCCGTTTCGCAAGGCGGTGACCGATCACGCCATGCGTAACAGCCTGATCCCCATCGCCAGTCACTTAGGGTCGGTCCTCACCGTCTTCTTCGGCGGATCCTTCCTCATCGAAACCATCTTCAACATCGACGGCATCGGCCTGCTTGGCTACGAGGCCATCGTGGAACGGGACTACCCCACCGTAATGGGCATTTTGGCCATCACCTCCATGCTGATGCTGGTGGGCAACATTGTCTCCGACATCTGCGTCGCCCTTGTCGATCCACGCGTGCGGTTTGGAGAGTGAACATGAACCTGAATCCGGTTACCTTGAAAAAACTCAAGCGTTTCAAATCGATAAAACGCGGCTACTACTCCTTTATCATCTTCACCACCCTGGTGCTGCTCTCCCTGCTGGCGGAGCTCCTGGTCAACAGCCGGGCACTGATGGTGAGCTATCAGGGGGAGCTCTATTTTCCCACCTATGGCGACGTGATCCCGGGTCAGCAGTTCGGGCTCGATTACGAGTACGAGACCAATTACCGCCAGCTCCAAGACAAATTCACCGCAGAGGGCAAGGGGGACTGGGTGCTGCTGCCACCTGTGCCCTGGAACCCCTATGAGCAGGACTTCAAGCAGGACGCCTACCCACCCTATGCACCGAGCCTGGCCGAGCGCCACCTGCTCGGCACCGACACCAGCGGCCGCGACGTGCTGGCACGGCTGGTCTACGGCTTTCGCATCGCCATCGGCTTTGCCTTCATCGCGCTGGTGGCCAGCTACGCCATCGGCGTCACCATCGGCTGCATGATGGGCTTTCTCGGCGGACGCTTTGACCTGGTGCTGCAGCGCTTTATCGAGATCTGGTCCCAGGTGCCGTTTCTCTACGTCATCATGATCCTGGTGTCGCTGGCCAAGCCCAATTTCGGCCTGTTCGTGGCCATCAACGTATTGTTCGGCTGGATGGGCATCACCTGGTACATGCGCACCCTCACCTACAAGGAGCGGGCGCGGGACTACGTGATGGCGGCGCGGGCCCAGGGGGCCGGTACCGGGCGGATCATCTTCAACCACATTCTGCCCAACACCCTGATGATGATCGTCACCCTGGCGCCGTTTGCCGTGGTGGGCAACATCTCCACCCTGACGGCGCTGGACTACCTGGGCTTTGGTCTGGCCCCGCCCACCCCGAGCTGGGGGGAGCTGCTCTCCCAAGGCATCAACAACCTGGATGCCATCTGGATCGTGAGCTCGGTGGTGGCGGCGGTGAGTCTGGTGCTGATCATGGTCTCCTTCATCGGCGAGGCGATCCGAGAGGCGTTCGACCCGCGCAAATTTACCCGTTATCAGTGACCTGTGGCGCACTCAAGGCGCCGGGTTGCTCACCCTTAAATTGCTAAACCCCCAGTGCAGGGGTATGACCAGGAAGTCAAACATGAACAATAAAATCAAATGGATAGGTGCTCTATTCTTGTTGGTGAACGGGACCTGGGTGTGGGCGGCCAGCCTGCCTGCGGATCTCAAGTGGGAAACCAACGACACCGACCCCGTGTTCGCCTCGCCCAAGGCGCTGCCCGGCGGCAGCATCACCATGTTTGTAGACAGCTTTCCGCTGACGTTTCGCACCGTGGGGCCGGATTCCAACGGCGCGTTCCGCTCCTTTATCCAGGACAACCAGCTGAGGCTCATCAGCTTCCATCCCAACACCGGCAACCCCATTCCGTCGCTGGCGACCCACTGGGCCATCGCGCCGGACAACCAGACCGTCTACTTCAAGCTGGATCCGCAGGCCAAGTGGTCCGACGGCAAGCCGGTAGTCGCCGATGACTACACCTTTGGCTACGAGATGATGCGCTCCAAGGATATCCGCGCCCCTTGGTACAACAACTACTACACCACCGAGGTGGTGGCGGTGGAGAAGATTGACGACCACACCATCCTGGTCAAGGCGGGTACTCGCAAGGCCAAGCTGGATCTGCTCAACACCACCGAGCTGTACCCCCAGCCCAAGCACTACTACAAGCTGACCCCCAACTGGGTGAAGCAGTACAACTGGGCCGTGGTGCCTACCACTGGCCCTTACGTGATGACCGACGTGAAGAAGGGCAAGTCCATCACCTTCAGCAAGCAGAAGGGGTGGTGGGCCCAGAACTATCGCTACAACCAGCACAGGTTCAACCTCGACACCATCAAGGTGCAGGTGATCCGCGATCACAACATCGCCTTCCGTCACTTCCTGAAAGGGGAGCTCGATACCTTCGAGATGATCCTGCCCAACTGGTGGCATGAAAAAGCGGTCACTCCCGAGTACAAGCAGGGATACGTGCAGAAGGTGATGGCCATGACCGACACCAAGCAGGGCGGGCAAGGGCTGCATCTCAATATCGCCACTCCCAAGCTGGCGGACATCAACGTGCGGCTCGGCATTCAGCATGCCCTCAACATCGACAAGATGATCAAGACGGTGCTGCGTGGCGACTACGACAGAGCCACCACCTTCGGCTCGGGTTTTGGCGAGTTCACCGACATGCAGCTGCCGGAGCGAGCTTATGACATCAGCAAGGCGCGCGACTACTTTGCCAAGGCGGGTTACAGCAAACCGGGGCCGGATGGCATCCTGCAGAACGACAAGGGAGAGCGGCTGACCCTGGCGCTCACCTACACCAGCCAAGAGCACTCCAAGCGACTGACCGTGCTCAAGGAAGAGGCCAAGAAGGCGGGGCTGGATCTGGAGCTCAACCTTGTGGACGGCGCCACCGGCTTCAAGGCAATGCTGGAGAAGAAACACGAGGCGGCCTGGATGGGCTGGGCCGGCGGCGGTCTCTATCCGCAGTATTGGGAGTCGTTCCACTCCGCCAACGCCAACAAGCCGCAGACCAACAATCTGTTCAACGTGGCTGACAAGGAGCTCGACGCGCTGATCGACGCCTACAACGTCGAGTTCGACATGGCCAAGCGGGCCGAGCTCTCTCGCCAGATCCAGCAGCGCATCTATGACTTGGCCATCTTCGTGCCCGGAGTCCAGCTCAACTACGTGCGGGCCAGCAGCTGGCGTTACGTGATGCTGCCCGAGGTGCCCGCCACCAAGAACACGCCGGATCTGCTCTACTGGCCCATGGACGGCTATCCCCACAGCAGTGGCGGCCTGCTCTGGCTCGATCCCAAGGTGAAGGAAGAGACCCTGAAAGCCAAGGAGGCAGGGGAGGCGCTGGCGCCCATCAACCTGCTCGACAAGACCTATGCACGTCACTGATATGGCGCAGAAGGGAGCAGCAGTCATGCCCAACACACAGGCTCCCCACCCGGGTGCCAGGGATCATGGGAGGCAGCTCGGCGTGGATGATGGCCAGAGCAAGGCCCCGATTCTTGAGGTACGCGATCTCGAGGTGGAATTTGCCGTCGACGACGGCAAGATCAAGGTACTCGACGGGGTCAGCTTCCAGGTTGCCCCCGGCCAGACCCTGGGGGTGGTCGGCGAGTCCGGCTGCGGCAAGAGCGTCACCTCGCTCGCCATCATGGGGCTGCTGCCCAAGCCCCATGGTCAGGTGGTGGCGGGTTCCATCCGGTTTCAGGGGGAGGATCTGCTCGCGCTGTCACCGGATCAGATGTACAAGGTGCGTGGCAACCGCATCTCGATGATCTTTCAGGAGCCGATGACGGCACTCAACCCGGTGCAGACGGTCGGCGATCAGCTGATGGAGGTGTTCCGCCTCCACCGTCCCGACTACAACAAGGCCCAGCGCAGGGAGGCGGCCATCGCCATGCTGCAGAAGGTGGGGATCCCCGAGCCCGCCCAGCGCTTTGCCGTCTATCCCCATAACCTCTCCGGCGGCATGCGCCAGCGGGTGATGATCGCCATGGCGCTCGCCTGCGAGCCGGCGCTGCTTATCTGCGACGAGCCGACCACGGCGCTGGATGTGACCATCCAGGCCCAGATCCTGGAACTGATGAAGGAGCTGCAGGCCCAGACCGGCATGGCCATCATCTTCATCACCCACGATCTCGGGGTGGTGGCGGAGCTGTGCGACGAGGTGGTGGTGATGTATGCCGGCCGGGCGGTGGAGCAGGCCGACGTGTTCGAGCTGTTTGACCACCCGCGCCATCCCTATACTCATGGTCTGATGAGCTCGATCCCGCGGCTCGAGGATGAGCCCAAGAGCCTGCTCAAGACCATCAAGGGCCAGGTGCCCGCCCTGCACGAGATGCCCGCCGGGTGCCGTTTCTCCAACCGTTGTCCCCATGCCACCGAGATCTGCGTGAGGGCCATTCCGGCCACCGAGCAGCTCGCCGAGCGGCACGGGGTGGCCTGCCACCACTGGAGGGAGCTAGCCGTATGAAGACGCTTTTATCGGTGCGCGACGTGAAGCAGCACTTCCAGCTGGGCGGCGGCTTGTTGCGCAAGAAGTACCACGTCTACGCGGTGGACGGCATCAGCTTCGATCTTAAGCAGGGGGAGACGCTGGGGCTGGTGGGCGAGTCCGGCTGCGGCAAGTCGACCCTGGGGCGCACCCTGCTCAAGCTGTTCGAACCGACCGCCGGCACCATCACCTTCGAGGGGCGCGACATCACCCACCTCTCGCCCAAGGAGATGCGCTCCCTGCGCCAGGAGATGCAGATCGTGTTTCAGGATCCTGCAGAATCCCTCAACAGCCGCCACACGGTGGGGCAGATCCTGGAGGAGCCCTTCGTCATCCACGGCAAGGGCAACGCCGAACAGCGGCGGGTCTGGGTACAGGAGCTGCTGGAGAAGGTGGGGCTGCCCAGCAGCGCGGTGGATCGCTATCCCCACGAGTTTTCGGGCGGCCAGCGCCAGCGCATCGGCATCGCCCGGGCCATAGCCCTCAAGCCCAAGCTGCTGGTCTGTGACGAGGCGGTGTCGGCGCTGGATGTGTCGGTGCAGTCCCAGATCGTCAACCTGCTGCTCACCCTGCAGCGGGAGATGAACCTCGCCATCATCTTCATCGCCCACGACCTGTCGGTGGTCAAGCACATCTCGGATCGGATTGCGGTGATGTATTTGGGCAGGATCGTCGAACTGGCTGAGGCCCAGTCGCTCTATCTGGCGCCGCGTCACCCCTATACCCAGGCGCTCATCTCGGCCATTCCGGTGCCGGATCCGCGTCGGCGCAGCCAGCGCATCCTGCTGACCGGTGATGTGCCATCCCCCATCTCGCCGCCGAGCGGCTGCCACTTTCACCAGCGCTGCCCCTATGCCGGCGAGCTGTGCCGCACCCAGTCGCCGAGTCTGCAGTCGTGCGACGGGGCCGGTCACCAGGTGGCCTGCCACACGCCGTTGCCGCTGGCCGAGGCGATCCCCCTGGGAAAGGCGGTATGATGCCGGTGCCCGCATCGCAGCAAGATGGCACGGGAAACAACGAATAAAAAATGGGGCCTGTGGGCCCCATCTTCATGGTTGGAGTTCAGGTTTGGCCGTGGAACATCTGGCCAGGGCAGGACAGCGCCCCCGAGAGGGGATGGCTGCTGTGTGGATTGCTGTTGTTTGTAATTTTACTACTTAAATGCCCGGTAACTCTTTCACGAAATTGGCCGCCAGCGGTATCAGGCTCCATAGCGGAAGTAGTAGTTGCGGGTTGACGGTGCATAGGTATCTTTCTCTGCCACGCCTTTCTTGCTGGTTACACCCTTCAGGTGGAACAGTACTGCCAGATTCTCAAACATATTTTCACCTCATCGCTCTGTCGTTGACTTGTTATCTGTGACCTGGGTCACGCTTTGATCCTATGGCCTTATGTGAGCTGGATCAACTTTTTGTGTTGTAAATTTACATAAATCATGGAAAGGGTTTTCAAATCCAGCGCTGCTTATGGAGACGGTTTCAGCAGGCACTCAGGTTGCGGTACTGATGGCCAGGCTGACAGGCCTGGGTGAGTGGGAGATGGGGCATGTCAGAGCAGCAGAGCAGTCTGGCTGTTTCGAGGGGAAGCACGCCAAGGGCTGGCGGGAGCAGGCAAAAAAATACCCCGCACCTGGCGGGGTATGTGGTGTGGCCGGTCGGCCTTGACCTGCGGGCTTATTTGGCCGGGATCTGTTCCAGCACGTGAACCAGCAGCTGCCAGAAGCGCTCGACCGCCGGGATGTGCACCTTCTCGCCCGGCGCATGGGCGCCGCGGATGGTCGGGCCGAAGGAGACCATGTCCCACTCCGGGTAGGCGCTCTTGAACAGACCACACTCGAGGCCGGCGTGGATCACCATGACGTTCGGCATCTCGCCGAACAGGGTCTGGTAGCTGCTCCGTACCAAGGCCATCACCGGGGAGTCCACGTTCGGTGCCCAGCCCGGGTAGGCGCCGGTAAACTCGCAGCTGGCGCCAGCCAGATTGAACAGGGAGCGGGTCATCTGCTCGACGCTCTCGCGACCGGAGTCGATCAGAGAGCGGATCAGGCACTGTACGTACACTTCGCCATCCTGGGTCTTGATGACGCCCAGGTTGGTGGAGGTCTCGGTCACGCCCGGGATGGCATCGCTCATGCGGATCACCCCGTTCGGGCAGGCCATCAGGGAGTCCAGCAGGCGGGCCTGCAGGGACTCGCTCATCAGCTGGGCCGGTTTCTCCTGGGCGGTGAGCAGCACGGTCAGGTTGGCTTCGGTAGCAGCCAGCTCGCTCTGGTAGATGCCGGTGTAACGGTCGACCAGGGCCTTGAATTCGTTGACGCTGGCGGCGGGTACCAGCAGCTTGGCACGGGCCTCGCGCGGGATGGCGTTGCGCAGGGTGCCGCCGTGGATCTCGGCCAGACGCAGGCCCAGCGGCTCGGCGGCCTTGAGCAGACGCACCAGCAGCTTGTTGGCGTTGCCGCGGCCGCGATGGATGTCGACCCCGGAGTGACCGCCACGCAGGCCCTTGACCTGAAGCTCGAAACCTTCACCTTCAGTGGCGGCAACCTGCTCCAGCGGGAAGCGAATATTGGCATCCACCCCGCCGGCGCAGCCCATGTAGACCTCGCCATCCTCTTCGGAGTCGGTGTTGAGCAGGATCTCGCCCTCCAGCCAGCCCGCTTCCAGACCGAAGGCGCCGGTCATGCCGGTCTCTTCGTCGGTGGTCAGCAGCACTTCCAGCGGGCCGTGCTTGATGCTCTTGTCGGCCAGCACTGCCAGGCAGCCAGCCATGCCCATGCCGTTGTCGGCACCCAGGGTGGTGCCGCGGGCGGTGACCCATTCACCGTCGATGTAGGCATCGATGGGATCCTTGGTGAAGTCGTGCTGGGTGTCGGCGTTGGCCTGGGGCACCATGTCGATGTGGGCCTGCAGCACTACCGCCTTGCGGTTTTCCATCCCCGGCGTGGCCGGTTTCTTGATGATGATGTTGCCGACGGCATCTTGCTTGACCGCCAGCCCTTCCCCTTCGGCCCACTGCATGATCCAGGCGCTCAGCTGGGCTTCGTGCTTGGAGGGGTGGGGGATGGAGCAGATCTGTTCGAAGAAGTGCCAAATCAGTTTGGGAGAGAGAGAGCTAAGCTGTGCCACGTCGGGACTCCTTACCAGCACGGAAAATGACAGAGCCCCGGCAGCGGGGCGAGGAAGAGGATAACGATAATACAGTCAATCACACAAAAATGTGAGCGATCAGCGCAAATTGCGGGCAGCTTGTGCTGGCAAGCGGGGGATTGGCAGCGAACTGCTCCGGTGGGGGCAAAATGAGCCAGCACAAAAGATTTTTGTGATTCACATCACAAAAATATTGAGTTTATGGCGCCGACTGTTAAATTAACGACCGTGGTTCGCCACCCGTCAGGATGACGATGAATGCCTCCAGGGAACCGAAGCAAAGCAAGTGCGCCTCCATGGAACCGAGTGTCCGTTCAAGGATCTGAACCCGCATAAAGGTACGTAACTTGTTAAGCAATCAGGAGTTTATTATGTCAGGCAGCAATTCAACCTATTGGTTCGCCCAGTCTCTTTATACCCAGGGCTTCAGCTACCCGAACCCCTACGCCAACCGCCGTTGATGCGGGCCGTCAGCCAGGCTGACGACAGGCGTATCGAAAAAAGCAGGTGAGTGAGGAATCCATCCTCCCCCTGCTATTTTTTTATCTGCCGAGCGGCAAACCCCGTCGGGGAGAGGAAAAAGAGGGAGTCAGCCGGACTTGATTCGATTTTTTTCCTGCATTTCGCATACGTTTGCCAGTCAATTTATCCGCAAACGATGGTATCATGCCCGCCCAACAGCCTGTCTGCGGTCCTGCCCCCTCTGTGACATGACCGCCAGCTCTGCCCATCCTGCTTCCATTGCATCTGTTTTCGCTGCCGAGGGTCTTCTCCCGAGGCGGCCGCGGTGCAAGCTGAATTTGGTAGACAGGCGGCCGACATTATCTGCTGCCGATTCACTACGGAGTCGGCATGTGATTTTAAGTAATTGTTTTGTATAACCATTTGAGATCGATAGCATGCCAAAAAAATTCTACGTGTCGTGGGACAACCTGCAACGTGAAGCGCGCCGTCTGGCCCGTCGTCAACTGCCTGTCAGCCAGTGGAAAGGGATCATCGCGGTCAGCCGTGGTGGCCTGGTTCCGGCGGCGCTGATGGCCCGTGAACTTGGCATCCGCAACGTCGAAACCCTCTGCATCTCCAGCTACGACCACAACAACCAGCGCGATCTGGTGGTGGTGAAAGCCGCCAGCACCGCGGGTGACGGCGAAGGCTGGCTGGTGGTGGAAGATCTGGTGGACACGGGCACCACTGCCAAGGTGATCCGCGAGCTCTACCCCAAGGCCAAATTCATCGCCATCTTCGCCAAGCCCATGGGCGAGCCGCTGCTGGATGATTTCGAAGTGGCCATCCCGCAGGACACCTGGATCGAACAGCCGTGGGACATGGCGCTGGAGTTCGCCACCCCCATCTGCGACGAAGAGTAAGCTGCAACGCTGCTGCAAAGGGCCCCTGTATGGGGCCCTGTTTTTTTGTGGTGCAACTGGCTGCCCGGCGGCAAAAGTGGTTAAGATGGAGCCATTGCATGACAGAAATGAGTAACAGCTTTGGACTTGAACGACGACCTCAACCTGACCGAGCAGCTCTTTACCCGGGTCAAGAAGGTGCTGGAGACCTCCGAAGTCTCCAACTCCAGCCCGGTAGAGGAGCAGGATCACAATGTGGACGAGAGCTTCATCGACGGTTCCATGTCAACGCGCTGGTATCGTCTGCTGCGCCGGCCGACCTGGGCCTGGCAGGGGGCGGATCCGGTCGAGGTGGAGCAGACTCTGGCCCGCATCGCCATGGGCGAGGGCGAGCGTACCCACGAGCGCTTCCTCGACACCATCAAGGGTTATGTGCCCGGCAACTGGGTCTATGAGTGGAGCCAGCTGGCCGGGCGCTACTTCAACCGGGGTCGCGAGCTGGTGGCGCAGGGCGAGCGGGGCGCAGCCCTGAAAAGCTTGCTCAAGGCGGTGCGTTACTACTCCATTGCCAGTTATCCCCACCTGAAGAATGACGAGCTGGCGGATCAGGCCCAGTTGCTCGGCAACATGGCCTACCGCGAGGCGGGCCGCCTGTTCAAGGTGCCGCTCAAGGAGCTCCAGGTGCCGTTTCGCGGCAAGCACATTCAGGGCTACCTGCACCTGCCGACCACCGACAAGCCGGTGCCCTTGGTCATCGTCAGCGGCGGCATCGACTCGCTGCAGGTCGACTTCCTCAATCTCTATCTCAGGTGTCTGGAGCCCAACGGCATCGGCATGCTGTCGCTGGACATGCCGGGCATCGGTTATGCCGAGCACTGGCCGCTGGTGCAGGACACCAGCCGGCTCCATCAGGCGGTCTTGAACCATCTCTCCGAGGTGGCCTGGGTCGATCACCAGCGCATCGCCATGGTGGGATTCCGTCTGGCGGGCAATGTGGCGGCGCGCCTCGCCTTCATCGAGCCGTTCAAGCTGCGGACCGTGGTCTGCATCGGCGCCGGCGTCAACCAGGTGTTTACCAATCATGAGATGTTCGCCCGCTGCCCGCGCATGATGCGGGACGGGCTGGCCAACCGCCTCGGCGCCGATGCGGCCGAGTGGGAGTCGCTGCGCACCAAGTGCCAGGTATTTTCACTCAAGACGCAAGGATTGCTGGGGACTCGCACATCTGTGCCGATATTGAGTATTGGACACAAGCGAGATTTCATTTGTCCCGAGCAGGATGTACGGGCATTGGCCTCCGCCAGCCGCAACGGCAAGGCGGTGGTGTTCGACAAACAACCCTTGCTGGAGGTGTACGACGAGGCGTTGAAAGAGATGGTCGACTGGCTCAAGAAGCACTTATGTACATGATATAGCGCTAAAATTTATCGTCATCCCAGGGTGACGTGGCTTGTTCAACAGGGAGGTTAACATGTCAGAAAGAGTGACCTACAAGCGACTGCTGAGGCAGTTTGCCGCGATTGGCCCCTATTTACGTGAGGACCTGTGTGAAGAGGGGCGTTACCGTTTCGACTGCCTTTCCGTCTGTGTCAGTGCCAAGCCGGCACCGGACAAACGGGAGTTCTGGGGCTGGTGGCTGGTGCTGGAGCAAGACGATCACAGCTTCAGCTACCACTATCAGGTCGGCTTCTACAATGCGGACGGGGAGTGGCTCGACAAGCCGTTGCCCAAGAAGCATCAGGTGGAAGTCGAACGTACCCTCAACCACTTCTACAAGCTCATCAGCGACAAGCTGCACCAGCTTGGTTGCCAGCTCGCTCCCGCCGAGCAGGTCACCAACGAGCTGACCGTCACCGCCGCCTGATGACCCGCCGCCCCGCCAGCCACCCATCGGCTGGCGGGGCATTTCTTTGCCGCGCTGCCGGTCCCGCCTGCCGGGCGGCGTTAATTGCCTTGCAGGGCAACAGGGCCGTGGGTATAAAGGGATTCCTTACATTTCAGCCTTTTTGCTCCCATGGAAAACAGAACCATAGTCGTCAAACTGGGCACCAGCGTGCTCACCGGGGGATCTTCCCAGCTCAATCGTGCCCACATGGTCGAGCTGGTCAGACAGTGTGCAGCCTTGCACCGTCACGGCCACAGGGTCGTGATGGTCACTTCGGGGGCCATCGCCGCCGGCCGTGAGCATCTGGGCCACCCTCCGTTGGCGCCAACCCTGCCCAACAAACAGATGCTGGCGGCGGTGGGCCAGACCCAGCTGATCCGGGTCTGGCAGGATCTGTTCAACCTCTATGGGCTGCACATCGGCCAGATGCTGCTGACCCGTGCCGATCTGGAGGACAGGGAGCGCTACCTCAATGCCCGCGACACCCTGCGCACCCTGCTGGATCACCGCATCATCCCGGTCATCAACGAAAACGACGCTGTGGCCACCGCCGAGATCAAGGTGGGGGACAACGACAACCTCTCCGCTCGCGCCGCCATCCTGGCCGATGCGGACCTGCTGATCCTGCTCACCGACCAGAAGGGGCTCTTCACCGCCGATCCGCGTACCAATCCGGATGCCCAGCTCATCGAAGAGGTACAGACCATAGACGACACCCTGCGCAAGCTGGCGGGTGACAGCGTCAGCGGGCTCGGTACCGGCGGCATGGCCACCAAGCTGCAGGCGGCCGACGTGGCGCGCCGCGCCGGGGTCAACGTGGTGATCGCTACCGGTCAGATGCCGGAGGTGGTGGGGCGTCTCGCCAGGGGCGAGCGTATCGGCACCCTGTTCCCGGCGCTGGCCTCTCCGCTGGAAGGGCGCAAGAGCTGGATCCTGGCAGGGCCCCCCCCTCACGGCGAGGTGCAGGTGGACCAGGGGGCTGTCGCCGCCATGCAGGAGAAGGGCTCCAGCCTGCTGCCCAAGGGCATAGTGGCGGTGAAGGGGGATTTCGTGCGCGGCGACGTGGTGCGCATTCTCGATCCCAAGGGGGCCGAGCTGGCGCGCGGCATCTGCCGTTACAATCATCTGGAGCTGGATAAACTGCGCGGCGTCCATTCGGACAACATCGAACAGGTGCTGGGCTACGGCTACGGCGCCGTTGCGATCCACCGCGACGACATGGTGCTGCTGTGAGGCGTTAGCCGCGGCAGAGCATGGGCAGCGGCACACCAGGATAAGAGAGGCGCCGCCATCAGGCGGCCCCGCAAGAACCAAAGGGAAGAGAGATGAGTCTGGAGAAAATGGGGCAGGCAGCCCGCGAAGCCGCCTATCAGCTGGCCACCGTCAGCACGGCGCAGAAGAACCGGGCGCTGGCCGCCATCGCCGACGAGCTGGAGGCACGCAGCCACCAGATCCTGGCCGCCAACGAGAAAGACATCGCCGCCGGGCGCGAGGCGGGCCTCTCCGAGGCCATGCTGGATCGGCTGCTGCTCAATCCGGCCCGACTGGCCGGTATCGTGGCGGACGTGCGCAAGGTGATCACTCTGGATGATCCGGTCGGCGCCGAAATGGATAGCCGGGTGCTGGAGAACGGCCTGCGTCTCTCCCGCCGCCGGGTGCCCATCGGGGTCATCGGCGTCATCTACGAGGCGCGCCCCAACGTTACCATCGACATCGCCAGCCTCTGCCTCAAGACCGGCAACGCCAGCATACTGCGCGGCGGCCGCGAGACCTTCCACTCCAACCTGGAGCTGGTGCGGGTGATCCAGCGCGCGCTGGCGGCCTCCGGCCTGCCCGAGGCGGCGGTGCAGTACATCGACAACCCGGACCGGGCCCTGGTGGGCGAGCTGCTGCGCCTCGACCGCTACGTGGACATGATCATCCCCCGCGGTGGCGCGGGTCTTCACAAGATGTGCAAGGAGAACAGTTCCATTCCCGTCATCATCGGCGGATTCGGCATCAGCCACATCTTCGTCGACGAGAGCGCCGATCTGGCCCGGGCCTTGCCCCTTATCGACAATGCCAAGGTGCAGCGCCCCTCCGCCTGCAACGCCCTCGACACCCTGCTGGTGCACGAGAAGGTGGCGCCGACCCTGTTGTCGCAACTGGTTGGCTTAATGAACGAGCGCAAGGTGGCCCTGGTGGCCACGCCGGAGGCCATGCCGCTGCTGGCGGGCGCCGACCGCCTGCGTGCAGCCGGCCCGGAAGACTTCGATACCGAGTGGCTCTCGCTGACCCTGGGGATCAAGCTGGTGGCGGACGTGAACGAGGCGCTGGCCCATATGCGCGAGCACAATGCCGGTCACTCCGATGCCATCCTCACCAACGATCTGGCCAATGCCGAGCGTTTCGTCAACGGCGCCGGTTCGGCGGCGGTTTACGTCAACGCCTCCACCCGTTTCACCGATGGCGGCCAGTTTGGTCTCGGCGCCGAGGTGGCGGTATCGACCCAGATGCTACACGCTCGTGGCCCCATGGGGCTGACCGAGCTCACCAGCTACAAATGGGTGGGATTGGCGGATTATCTGAGCCGCGCCTGAGCCCCCGTTTTGCCCTGTGTGAAGATGCCGACCCTGGTCGGCATTTTTTTGCTTTTTTCTTGCGGGCTATCAGGGGCTTGCATATAACTATCCAGCAGGGTGTGGCGATATTTTGCACACTTTGCTAGCAACAAAAACGGGAGCAGATTCAAGGATGAAGCAGACAGATTGGATAAAGCGCTGGGGAGCGCTGTGGCTGAGCGTACCACTGTTGCTGGGGGCGCTCTGTTTCAGCAGCAGCAGCCACGCCAGCTGGGATCAGGATCTCTATCGCCAGCTGGGGCTGGCCGGCAAGCTCGACAAACAGGTGTTTCGCAAGGCCCTCAACAGTTACCAGAGCGTGCGCCACAAGCGCAAACCCATTCTCACCATCATCGACTACAGCAAACCCTCAACCCAGCGCCGTTTGTTCGTCATCGACGTGAAACGCCACAAGCTGCTCTATCACACCTGGGTCAGCCATGGCCGCAATTCGGGTGAGCGGGACGCTCGCCAGTTTTCCAACCAGTTCAACTCCATGAAGAGTTCGCTCGGGGTCTATCGCACCGCCGAAACCTATCAGGGCAAGCACGGCTATTCGCTGCGCCTCGACGGCCTGAGCCCGGGCCAGAACAGCAATGCCCGCAAGCGGGCCATCGTCGTGCACGGCGCCGACTATGCGAGCCCCCGTCATCTGCTCAAATATGACAAGCTGGGGCGTAGCTGGGGTTGCCCGGCGCTGCCCAAGGAGCAGTCCAGGGCCATCATCGACATCATCAAGGGGGGCAGTGTCATCTACGCCCACGGCTGAGGTCTGCCTTAGAGCCAAAAAAGAAGGCCAGCATATGCTGGCCTTTTTGTTTCGGGTGATGGATTACTTGCGCACCACCAGCACGGGGCAGGGGGCGTGACGGACCACGGATTCGGCGACGCTGCCCACCAGCAGGTGGCTGATGCCGGAGCGGCCGTGGCTGCCCATCACCACCAGATCGGCCTTCTCTTCCTTGGCCTGCACGACGATCTCGTCGGCGGCGCGGCCGAAGCGTACCTCGAAGGTGGCCGGAATGGGCAGACTGGCGATCAGCTCCTTCATCTGGCTCTTGGCCTGACGCTCCATCTCGTGGGTGATCTCGATGGCGGTCATGTGCAGGATCTTGTAGCTGTCGAAGCCGTGCAGCTGGTCCACCACGTGAACCAGTTTGAGTTCGGCCTGATGGCTCTGGGCCATGAATACGGCATAGTCGAGCACGGCTTGCGACATCTGGGAAAAATCGACCGGGCAGAGCAGGGTTTTGATGGATGGCATATGAAGGCTCCCCTATGGTTGGGTTACTAATGAATCTCATTGTCAATAATACCCATTCGGTCGGCAATAACCCTCGACTCGCTCGCAAAACCGGTAAAAAGTGGTGCTTTGCCGACGGATCTTCATATCATGGGATATGGCCTGTGCACCCTTGCCAGATAGGCCGGCTCGATGGGTGACAGCGTTCGCCTCCGGAGAAATAGTCAAGACATGGTTCGTTTGCTGCTTTCATGGGTATTGCTGCTGCTCTGCTGGCCCGGTCGGGCCGATCCCCTCAATGTCTATTGCGATGACTGGCCGGGTTTTTGCCAGCGGGATGGGCGTGGCATCTATCTGGACATAGTGCGCGCCATCTACCAGCCCAATGGCTACGAGGTCATCCCCCGCATCGTGCCCTACAAGCGGGCGCTGGCGGTGATCGCCCAGCAGGGGGGCGACATGGCGATGGGAGTCTACCGGGATGAGGTGAGTGGCGTGCTGCAGCCCCGTTATCCCGCCTCGGCCGATGACCTGACGGTGCTGATGCTCAAGAAGTGGCAGCCCCAGTGGCTGGGCGAGTCGAGCCTCAAGGGGCAGGGGGTGGTGTGGCTGCGGGGCTGGGCCTTTGACAAGTACATCCCGGTCTCCATGCGCTGGCACGAGATAGACAGCCACGACATGGCGCTGCAACTGCTGGCCAAGGAGCGCTACCGTTACTATCTGACTGCCGGGGTGCTCTACTCGGAGGACTCCATTCCTGCCAACATGCATCGTACCTTCCTGCGCTGGATCCCGACCTACCCCATCTTTGCCGACACCGAGAAGGGTCGCACCCTGCAGCAGCTATGGGATCAGGGCATGGTCAACCTGGTCCGGCACGGCACCCTGGCCGAAATCTACCGACGCTATCGGTTGCACGACTACTACCGCGGTTTTATCGAAGAGCAGGAGCAGCGGCTAAAGCCTGGCGACTAAAACGCCCTGCGTCGGGGGGGCTGGTTACCTGTTCAGGCTCTCGTCGGTCAGCTTGCCGCGCAGCTGCTTGGCCAGTCGATCGTAGAGGATCACATTGACCGAGGCGGCCAGATTGATGCAGCCCTTGGATATGGCCACGCAGATCACCTCCTGTTGCTCGTCTTTATCATCAGCGCCTCAACTGCTTGGCCAGCCGGTCGTAGAGGATCACGTTGACCGAGGCCGCCAGATTCATGCATCCCCGGGTCGGTACGTAGATCACCTCTTTCACCGCCTTGAAGCGGGCCGGCTCCAGGGTGCCGTCTTCGGGGCCGAAGATGTAGAAGGCGCGCTCGGGGTGTACATAGTCCGGCAGCGAGGTGGCCCCCTCGATCAGATCCACCAGCACAGGCGTGCAGCCGTCCGGCACCATGGCCATCAGATCGTCGACCCCGAGCAGGGGGATCTTTTCCACCATCTGCTTGGTGTCGGTGGCGAAGCGGCGTGCCAGCTCGAAGCGGTTGCCGGTGTAGTAGACCTCGTCCGCCCCGTAGCAGCCGGCGGCCCGCATCACGGCCCCCACGTTCTCCGGTGACTTGGGGTTGACCAGCCCGATGCAGCAGTACGCCGTCTCATCGCTTCGTTTTACCTGCACTTCGTGGTGGTGGTCTGACTCTTTCATCCTGCTCTCCTCTGGTGGCGGCGCATTATAAGCCGCACTCGCCGTCAGGCGCAGGAAAAGTGACGCACGATGGCCGAGCGTCGCTTGCAGCCATCCGCCGAATTTTTGTGCGCAAACCGACAATTTTCATACGCCGCGATAGCAGGAAAACGTTTCCCGACAATAATGGACAAACGTTTATAACTGGATGTTTGTCTATGACGGAACGTGAGCAAGAGATCCTCGCCCTGCTGCGCCAGGATCCCATGATTGCCCAGCAGGAGCTGGCGGACAGGCTCGGCATCAGCCGTTCGGCGCTGGCGAGTCACATCTCCAGCCTGATGCGCCAGGGCTATGTGCAGGGGCGCGGCTACGTGCTGCGGGAGGGCCCCTACACCGTGGTGATCGGCGGTGCCAACATGGATATCTGCGGCTGCAGCCACGACAATCTGCGCATCGGGGATTCCAACCCGGGCCGGGTGCGCACCTCCGCCGGCGGGGTGGGGCGCAACATTGCCGAAAACCTGGCGCGCCTTGGCACCGACACCCGGCTGCTGACCGCGGTGGGCAACGATCAGTACGGCCACCACCTGCTGGAGGTGAGCCAGCGCGCTGGCGTCGACGTGCGTCAGGTGCTGGTGCTGGACGGCCAGGCCACCTCCTGTTACCTCAGCCTGCACGATGGCAGCGGCGAAATGAGCTGCGCCGTCAACGACATGGGGATCATCGACCAGCTCACACCGGCCCGGCTCGCTTCCTTGAGCGGATTTCTCGGGGCGGCCCGACTCTGGCTGCTCGACACCAACCTTGCCACCCACACCCTCGACTGGTTGTTCGAGCGTCAGGGGGAGCACACCATCTTCGTCGACACCGTCTCGGTGGCCAAGGTGGAGAAGATCCGCCCCTGGCTGCACCGCATCCACACCCTCAAACCGAACCGCAGCGAGGCGGAGCAGCTGTGCGGCTTGCGCATCGCCGGGCCAGACACCTGGCCCATGGCGGCGGCCTGGTTCCACCGCGCCGGGGTGCAGCGGCTGTTCCTGAGCCTCGGCGATCAGGGGATTTTTTATAGCGACGGGGAGTGCCAGGGCCATCTGCCCGTGCTCGGCAGCCCGGTCGTCAACGTGACCGGTGGCGGCGATGCCTTCATGGCAGGGCTGGCCCACGCCTGGTTGCAGGAGCAGGACATCGTCGAGACCACCCGTTTCGCCCTCGGCTGCGCCGCCCTCACCGTCAATTGTCCCGATACCGTCTTTTCCGGCCTATCCAAGGCCGCCGTTGAACGCATGCTGGAGGAGTACCCATGTTGAACGCTTACCTCGATATCCAACCGGTCGTCGCCGAGGCCCTTGCTGCCGGCAAGCCGGTGGTGGCTCTGGAGTCCACCATCATCTCCCACGGCATGCCCTATCCGCAGAACGTGGAGACGGCGCGCCAGGTGGAGCAGGTGGTGCGCGACAACGGCGCCGTGCCGGCCACCATCGCCATCATCGATGGCCGCCTCAAGGTGGGTCTGGATGAGGGGGCGCTGGAGGCGCTGGGCCGGGCCGGTCATGCCGCCACCAAGTGCAGCCGCCGCGACATTCCCTTCGTGCTGGCCAACAAGGGGCTGGGGGCGACCACGGTGGCTTCTACCATGATCATCGCCGCCATGGCCGGGATCCGGGTGTTCGCCACCGGCGGTATTGGCGGCGTGCACCGCGGCGCCCAGGAGACCTTCGACATCTCCGCCGACCTGCAGGAATTTGCCCAGACCCCGGTGGCCGTGGTCTGCGCCGGCGCCAAGTCGATCCTCGACATCGGCCTGACCCTGGAGTACCTGGAGACTCAGGGGGTGCCGGTGATCGGCTACCAGACCGAGGAGCTGCCCGCCTTCTACACCCGCGAGAGCGGCTTCAAGGTGGATTACCGCCTCGAGAGCCCGGCGGCCATCGCCGAGGCGTTGCGCCTCAAGTGGGAGCTGGGGCTGGCCGGCGGCGCCGTGGTGGCCAACCCCATCCCGGCCCAGTTTGCCATGCCCAAGGCCGACATCGATGCCGCTATCGCCCAGGCACTGCGAGAGGCGGACGAGCAGGGAGTGAAGGGCAAGGCGTCCACCCCCTTCCTGCTGGCCCGGGTGTGCGAGCTGACCGGCGGCAACTCGCTGGCCGCCAACATCCAGCTGGTGCTGAACAACGCCGCGCTGGGGGCGCGCATCGCCGCCAGTCTGTAATCAGTTGCTGCAAACGAAAAAGAGGGCCTCTTGGCCCTCTTTTTTCATTTTGGCTCTGTGAGTTGCCGGGGGCGTTATTGCAGTACTAGCCGACCGTGCAGCGGCTGCACGGGTCTGTTGTTGGGGTGGTGCATCACCGTCTTGAAGGCATCGATCTGGGCCTGACTTATCTGCACCGGCTGTTTCATCACCAGCCAGCGCACCCCTTCCGAGCAGGGCGGGGTGGTCAGCGAGCCGCTGAAGCGGTAGTAGTCCCGTTTGGCGGGCAGCAACTGCTCCGCCGAGACCGCCTCCTTGAGCTGGTGCTGCTCACCTGCCTTGGCCGGCAACGACGTCCAGGCCCGGCCGAGGGCCGAATTCGCGCTGCCCGGCTCGAACATCACCGCGACAACCGCCAGCTCCCCCTGGTCATTGGCATGGACCAGGTGCCCCTCCAGGGGGTAGGATTTGCCCTCGATGAGGTTTTCGCTGGGAGCGTGGAAGTGGAACTGCTTGAGCTCGAAGTGCATGCCGTCGAGCTCCAGCGTGCTGCCCGGGGCATAGTCGACCTGCACCGTGTGGCCGTTGTTGGTGACGCTGCGGCCCCCCGCCAGGTAGTGAAACTGCAGCGGGGCCAGCTCGGCCTTGACCAGACCCGAGAGATTGACCGGCGACTGGTTGCTGCCCGCGCACTGGCCATATTCCGGGGTCAGGCTGGCCCATTTTGCCGGGCCGGCCTCGCCGCTGTATTCCCAGTGCACTGTAGCGGCAAAGGCGGCGGGGCAGAGCAACAGGGTGGCGGCCAACAGGGACTCTTTCATCATGCATCCTTATCTTGATTGAAAAGCACGGCGATCCGTTTCCTGCATTGACGAGGAAATAACGGAAGGCATCATCTGAATTGCGGGATACAGAAGGTCAGACGCTATTTTTATTATTGGCTGGGTGAACGCCGGCGATATTTATGATGCATTCAAGATGAATCTAAATAACGGGGCGGTCACGCCTGCATATTGAATAATCGCTTTATTCAATGACAGCAATCTAATTAATTGGCTGTCATTGTGGATGAATTTGCTCATAATTTATTCATCAGAATTCAGCTCTTTTTTGCCGCGCAAGTCCCCGCCATTATTCCGTCAGTAATAAACTAATTCATTGTTTTAAATGTGGTTTTTGTTGGTCTCATTTGATCTTGAGCAAATAATACACAGGCTTTCCCGGGCAGGCTGAGGCTGCTGTTATGCACAGCCACAAGGGAGAGAGAAACAATGAATAAATATTGTCTGTTGCTGGCGCTGGGCCTGCCAGGGATGGGGTGGGCGAACGAGCCTATCCAGGCAGTGGAAGCAGCCAAGGTGAGTGCACCGGAAAAAGTCGAGTTGGGCAAGATGCTGTTTTTCGAGCCGCGGCTCTCGAAATCCAACGCCATCTCCTGCAACTCCTGCCACAACCTGGCGACCGGCGGAGTGGACAACCAGGTCAGTTCCCTCGGCCACAAGTGGAAGGAGGGGCCGATCAACTCGCCCACCGTGCTCAACTCCAGCCTCAACTTCGTGCAGTTCTGGGATGGGCGCGCCAAGGATCTGCAGGCGCAGGCAGCGGGCCCCATCGAGAACCCGCTGGAGATGGCCTTCAGCCACAAGCTGGCGGTGGAGACCCTGCACACCCTGCCCGAGTACCGGGCCCGCTTCAGCGCCGTGTACGGCAAGGGGGACTTCGGCATCGACGAGGTGACCGATGCCATCGCCGCCTTCGAGGAGACCCTGGTCACCCCCAACGCGCCGTTCGATCGCTGGCTGAAGGGGGATGCCAAGGCGCTGACTGCTCAGCAGCTGAAGGGCTATCAGCTGTTCAAGGAGAAGGGCTGCACCGCCTGCCACAACG
Organism: Aeromonas sp. R5-3; assembly: GCF_040908225.1. Classification (NCBI taxonomy): domain Bacteria; kingdom Pseudomonadati; phylum Pseudomonadota; class Gammaproteobacteria; order Aeromonadales; family Aeromonadaceae; genus Aeromonas; species Aeromonas sp. R5-3. The sequence continues at coordinate 79,400 of NZ_JBFODH010000021.1, forward strand.
GGGTGGCCATCGGCGGCAACTCCTACCAGAAGATGGGGCTGGTCAAGCCGTTCAAGACCGACAACCCGGCCCAGGGACGCGGTGGAGTGACCGGCGAGAAGCAGTTCATCGGCTGGTTCAAGGTGCCGACCCTGCGCAACATCGAGCTGACCTACCCCTACTTCCACGACGGCTCCGTGTGGGATCTGAAGGAGGCGGTGCAGATCATGGCGGACATCCAGCTCGGCCAGACCCTGAGCGAGCAGGAGGCGGACGACATGACCGCCTACCTCAAGAGCCTGACCGGCGAGCAGCCGCAGATCGTGCTGCCGATCCTGCCGCCCTCCCAGCCCGATACCCCCAGGCCTCAGGTCAAGAGCTGAGCGGGCGTGATGATTGCAGCGGAGCCGCCGGCTCCGCTTTTTTGTTCCTATCTATCTGATAAGCCTCTCGAAGTTACTGCACTACACAATGACAAAGGGATGACAATCCCCCAGCTGGCGACGGCGATTTTATCGATTTGCAGCCCTCTTCACATTTCCGACACGCTCACAATTCGTTCGATTGCCTTACTCATCCGACCTGGTGTCAAATCACTCCGCCTAACACAAGGAGTGGCATAATAATGAATAATATCAATAAATTAGTTCTGGCTATCGGATTCACTCTCACCACCTTCCCGAGCCTGGCGGCGGGCTTCCAATGCAAGGATCACGTCAAGCTCGGGGTACCCAGTCAATCCAGTCAACTGCTGTGCCGGGACGGCTATGCCGCCGGTTACAACTACGACACCAAGGTCTCTGACTGGGTCTCCTATCGGATGACGGCCGCCAGCGCCCAGGGTCAGGTGCCGCGCAAGGATGCCTTTGCCGAGGACAAGGAGGTGCCGGTGCAGTTCCGCGCTACCCTGGCCGACTACAAGGGCTCCGGCTATGACCGCGGTCACCAGGCGCCCGCGGCGGACATGCGCTCCACCGCCACCACCATGAAGCAGAGCTTCCTGCTGACCAACATGACCCCGCAGCTGCCGGCGCTCAACCAGGGGGCCTGGCGCATCCTGGAGGAGAAGACCCGGCAGTGGGCCATCGCCTATCAGGATGTCTATGTGATCACCGGCCCCATCTTCACCAACTCCGATGCTTCCATCGGCAACGGTGTGACCGTGCCCCACGCCTACTACCGGGTGGTGATGGATGTGGCCAACCAGGAGGCGATCGCCTTCATCCTGCCGCAGGAGAACGTGTCGGCCAGCCGGCTGGCGGATTACATAGTGACGGTGGATGAGGTGGAGCAGCAGACCGGGCTCGATTTCTTCGCCGAGCTGCCGGATGAGCAGGAAGAGGCCATGGAGTCCCAGCTGATGGCCATGTGGAGCAACTGAGTTCACCCATGACGCTGATGAAAACAGGGGCCTGTCGGCCCCTGTTTCTATTTGCTCAGCTCATCACCGACCTTCTTGACGGTGTCCCGGGTGCCGTGACCTATCTCGCGGGTCACGTCCCGGGTGGTGTGGCCAATCTCGCGGGTCACATTGCGGGTGGTGTGCCCCACGGTTCTGCCCGCCTCCTTGATGTCGGCGCAGCCGCCGAGCAGGTTGCCCAGAACCAGGCCGAGGGCCATCAGGGCCATGCAGTCACGCCTCATGCCGTGCTCCTTCTCGTTTCATCATCGTTATGCCGATGGCGGCATTATGGCCTCGTGTGCAAGGGGCGGGCAACCAGCAGGGTGTGGCCCGGGCCCGGGATCTCGTGCTCGGCTTCCACGTGGAAGTGGGCCTCGCGCAGGCACTGGTACAGCTCCTTGGAGTGGTAGAAGCGGCTGTTGCCGTTGGCCAGACAGGTGAAGTAGAGGGAGGTGGCGTTGAGACTGAAACTGGCGGCTTCGAAGGATTGGCGGTCCCAGAACAGCTCCAGGATGCAGACCCGGGCGTCCGGCTTCATGGCCAGCCGGATCCGGTTCAGGATGGCGACGATCTGCTCGTGACTGAAGCAGTCGAGGAACTGGCTCATCCACCAGATGTCCGCTTCGCCGGGCAGGGTGCCCGCTTGCAGCAGATCCACCGGGTGACCCTGTACCCGCTCCGTCAGCCCCGCCTCCTCGATGTTGCGGCGAGCCAGTGCCAGCTGCTCGGGCAAATCCAGGATGGTGACTCGCAGGGCCGGATCCCGTTTGGCGCAGGCGATGGCCCATTTGCCGGTGTTGCCACCCAGGTCGTAGAGATGGCGCGGCTCGTAGCCGAACACCTTGTCCTGGGCCTGCTGGAAGGCCCAGTCGGAGTAGAAGTGATCGAACGCGAACCAGCTGCGGCGGGCCGGCTCGGGCAGCTCGCTCAGGTGCGGATAGAGGGTCTGCCAGGGGCCGAACTCCTGCAGGCCGGCCGGCGTGCCGTTGCGGATGGCGTCGAGCAGGTGGGCGAGGGGCTGGTAGCAGACGTGCTGGGTGAAGTCGAGATTGACCCGGCTCATGGTGTCGTTCAGCAGGTACTTGCCGACCCGCCCCAGCACATAATGCTCCTCGGCCAGGTAGCAGAGCCCGCCGCCGAGCCCCATGTCCAGCAGCACGCCGGCGCCGTATTCACTCAGCTCGCACGCCTGGGCGATGTCGGCCAGTGGTGCCCCCCGCTGGCCACGGGTCTCGAGATAGGCCAGCACCCCGGTTTCGCGCAGGCACCAGCTGGCCTGAAACAGCATGGGCCCGAAGGCTATTTTCTGGGCCTCGCTGATGGCTTCCAGCGCGTTGTAGGGGTCTGTCTGATAGTGATTCACGGGGGGCTCCTGCCGGATCAGTGGCTCTGCGCGCGGGCGAGTTCCAGCTGAATGGCCTGGTTCAGACCCAGTACCCAGCGGTTATAACTGCGGTGGATGCTGCCCTTGCCCTTGTCGTCCAGATTGACGCTGCTCACATAATTGATGGAATAATCGCGAGCGCTGTAGGGAATATTGATCACCGCCTGATGCTGACGCACATTGACCTGGCCCCGAATTAGTCCCGGCTGCTCCTGGCGCATTACCCAGCTCTTGCTGATACCGGCCGTAATAATGGCGTTGGCGACCTGCTCCTCGGTGAGGTTAGATGGCACCGGATTGGCCGCCATATTGCGGATGGGCTGGCTGGTGGAGCAGGCGGCCAGCAGGGCACAGGCCAGCAGCAGGGATATTTTATTAATGAGTTTCATAATATTTTCCTTGAGAAGGATATTCATCAATTGAGCGTGGCAATGAGACAACACAAATTGTTTATTTTCAATCACCAAGGCGGTGGATAATCCGGGCTGGCTATTATTTTTGATGAATAATGGTATTATCCGCCCGGTATTCACCTGATGACGTCATTCAATACCATGGCGCAGGCACTGCCCGTCGGGTGAGTGCCATTTATGCTCTTCGCTCCCACCACGGTTTTAAGGACAGGTCGCCTGCAACATGCTCTCTTTCTCGCTGCTGGATAGTCAGGCGCTGTCACCCGGTCTGGCCGATGAGGCCGCCTGGCAGGCGTGGGCGCAGCAGGGGCGCTGGCCCGTCGACCCGCCGTTTCCCGCCACTCCCTTGCTGCCCATGATGATGGCGCGCCGCCTGAGCCAGGGCTCACGGCTGGCGGTGCAGGTGGGGCTGAGCCTGCTGGCCCGCCACCAGGTAGACAGTGCCATCTTCGTCAGCCGCCACGGCGAGCTGGCCCGCTCCATGACGCTGCTGCAGGCGCTGGCGGACGGGCAGGCGCTCTCCCCCACCGATTTCTCCATGTCGGTCCACAACACTGCCGCCGGGCTCTGCTCCATCCAGGGCAAGGCCGCCATCCCCATGAGCTCGCTGGCCGCGGGTGAGAACAGCTTGATGGCAGGTCTCATCGAAGCGGTCGGCGCCCTGCAGGCCGGCGCTCGCCGGGTGCTGCTGGTGGCCTTCGAGGGGCCTGTGCCCGAATTTCATCGCCCCTGGCTGGCGGAGGAGGCGCCGCCCCACGCGCTGGGACTGGTGCTGGAGGCCGGTGAGCAGTGGCACTGCGAGGGAGTTAGCCCCGCAGTTGACGCTGCCCGTTCGCTGCCCCAGAGCCTCGCCTTGTGGCGCGCCCTGCTGCGAGGCGAGCCGACCCTGATCCTCGGCGATGACCGTCAGGTGTGGAGATGGCAGCGTTGCTGAACCGGGCCTGGCGGTTGATCGGCACGGCGCTTGGCTTCACCCTGTTCGGGGTGGGCGGCCTGCTGCTCTCTCTCTTCTGGTTCCCCTTGCTGGCGCTCTGCCTGCGCGGTGAGCGGCGGCGCACCTTGGCCCAGCTCACCATCCGCCACAGTTTCCGGCTGTTTCTCGCCATGCTGCGCGGCTGGGGGGTGCTCGACTATCGCGTCAGCGGCATGCCCGCCGATTTGCGTGGCGCCCTGGTGGTGGCCAATCACCCCAGCCTGCTCGACTATGTCATGCTGGCGGCCGAGATGCCGGTGTGCGACTGCATCGTCAAACAGTCACTCTGGCGCAACCCCTTCATCGGCGGCGTGGTGCGGGCGGCCGACTACCTGCCCAACGTGGCGGGGGAGGATCTGCTGGCCCTGTGCATGGCGCGGATCCGGGCCGGCGGCCTGCTGCTGATCTTCCCGGAAGGGACCCGCACCACGCCGGGCGAACCCATCAAGCTGCAGCGCGGCGCAGCCCAGTTGGCGGTGCGCAGCCAGGTGCCGCTGCAGCTGGTGCGGATCCACTGCAGCACCCGATTTCTCACCAAGCAGGACAAATGGTTCAAGATCCCGGAAAATAAGCCGACTTTCACCATAGAATTCCTGCAGCAAGTGGCGGCGGACGAGGTGGTCGCCACCGGCCAGAGCAGTGCGCTGGCCGCTCGCCAGTTGACCCGGTTTCTCACCCGGGCCCTGCAACCCGGGCCCCAATGACAGCATATGGAACAGTTATGCAAGACCTGCATCTAGAGATAAAACAACTCATCATCGACAGCCTCAACCTCGAGGGGCTCACCCCTGACGACATCGACAGCCAGGCGCCGCTGTTTGGGGACGGCCTGGGGCTGGACTCCATCGATGCGCTGGAGCTGGGCCTTGCCATCAAGGGTCGCTACGGCATCGTCCTCTCCGCCGAGGATGAGAACACCCGTCGCCACTTTGCCTCCGTTGCGGCCCTGGTGGCCCTGGTGCAGGCCCAGTCGAAAGGGGAGGCCTGAGCCATGACCCGCGACGACATCTTTGCCCAGATCAAGGCCGCCCTCGTCGAGCTGTTCGAAGTCGACGAAGAGGCCGTCACCCCCGAGGCCCGCCTCTATCAGGATCTCGAGCTCGACAGCATAGACGCCATCGATCTGGTGGTGCATCTGCAGAAGCTGACCGGCAAGAAGATCAAGCCGGAGGAGTTCAAGTCGGTGCGCAGCGTCAACGACGTGGTGGATGCGGTCGAGCGTCTGCTGGCCGACGCCTGATGCCGGTGTCTGCCCTGCCATGATGCGCTGGCTCTCCTGGCTGGCCGGTGGTGCCCTGCTGCTCTACCCGCTGGCGGTTTACTGGGGGCTGACCCATGCCGGTCAGACCCCGCTGTTGCTCGGCTTGCTGCTCATCTTCTCGCTGCGACTCTTGCCCGGTCTGCTCAAGGGGCGAGTCCGGTTCGGCCCGCTGCCGGAGTGGCTCTGGCTGGGGCGCCTGCTGGCCTGCATCGGGCTGGGGCTGACCCTGCTCTGCGCTCTGTTCAGCGCCCGGCACTGGCTGCTCTACTACCCGCTGGCGGTGAGCCTCTGCCTGCTGTGCCTGTTTGGCTGGAGCCTGACCCGCCCCATGAGCCTGGTGGAGCGGCTGGCCCGCTTGCAGGATCCCGCTTTGCCGGCGGCGGCCATCGGCTACACCCGGCGGGTGACCCAGGTCTGGTGCGGCTTCTTCGTCATCAACGGCGCCCTGGCGGCCTTCACCATCTGGCACGGGGATCTGGCGCTCTGGAGCCTCTACAACGGCCTCGTCAGCTACCTCCTGATGGGCGGCCTGATGGGGGCTGAGTATCTGGTGCGTCGCCGCCTGCTCAAGAGGCTGACCCCATGAGCCTGCTGCAAACCCTCTGGCAGCGCGATGGTGCCCAGCCGGTGGCCTTCGGCCCGCAGGGGGAGGTGACCCTGGCCGAGCTGCGCCGCGCCAGCCTGCAACTGGCCAGGGCCATGGCCCGTCATGACGGCGCCGGCCGGCCAGGCGCGCGCTGGGCGCTCTGCTTCGACGACAGCCTGCTGTTCACGCAAGCGTTGCTTGCCTGCGCCCTCGGCGGCTATCAGGCTATTCTGCCGGGTCATCAGCGGCTGGCCGGCCTGCAGGAACTGCAGAGCCAGTTTGACGGCCTGCTCACCGACGCCGAGCTGCCGGGTGCAGCACTTGCCGTGCCTCAGCTCAGGCTGCCGCTGGCCGATGCCCACGAGGGGCTGGATGCCGCACACGGTGATCTTGCGCCTGTGCGCCTGGATATCACCCTGTTCAGCTCCGGCTCCACCGGCGAGCCCAAGGCGATCCCCAAGGCCTGGCCCCAGCTGGAGGCCGAGCTGCGGGTGCAGATGGCACTGTGGGGCGAGCGGCTGGCCGATGCCCGGGTGCTGGCCAGCGTCAGCCACCAGCACATCTACGGCCTGCTGTTTCGCATCCTGCTGCCGCTGGCCCTCGGTCGCCCGTTCGATCGCCGCACCATCGACTACCCGGAGCAGCTGGCGGCGCAAGGCGCCCCCTGGTGTTTGATCGCGTCGCCGGCGTTTCTGAGTCGGCTCGATCCGGCCATGCCGGCCACCGGCTGCCGGTTGATCGTCTCCTCCGGCGGCCCCCTGCAGCTGGAAGATGCCCAGCAAACCCGGGCGCTCTTCGGTCAGTTGCCGGTGGAGATCTTCGGCAGCAGCGAGACCGGCGGCATTGGCTGGCGTCAGCGCCACCGGGAGCAGACCCCTTGGACGGCGCTGCCCGGGGTCGAGGTGCGGGTCGGCCCGGAGCAGGGGCTGCTGCTGCGCTCCCCCTTCCTGGCAGAGGACGACTGGCTGGCCTGCGCCGATCGCATCGCCCTGCACGAGGAGGGTTTCGAGCTGCTGGGACGCCAGGACAGGATCGTCAAGCTGGAGGAGAAGCGCATCTCCCTCGACGAGGTGGAGGCGCGCCTGCAGGCCCTGGCGGAGGTGGAGGCAGCCGCCGTGCTGCCCCTGCAGCAGGGTCAGCGCCAGATCCTCGGTGCCGTGCTGGTGCTAAGCGAATTGGGGGCCGCCCGCTGGGACGAACTCGGTCAGGGGCGTTTCCTGCTGGCCCTGCGCCAGCAGCTGCGCCCATGGCTCGAGCCGGTCGCCCTGCCGCGCAGCGTGCGCCGGGTCGTGCTGATGCCCGTCAACGCCCAGGGCAAGCGCCCCTGGTCACAACTCAAGGAGCTGTTCGATGAGCCTGTCCGCTGACACGCTGCCAACCGAGCTGGGTTGCGAGGTGCTGGCCGATGGCGTGCGCCTGCGACTGCGACTCGATCCCGCACTGCCCTGGTTTGCGGGGCACTTTCCCGGCGCGCCCCTGCTGCCCGGGGTGACCCAGATCCACTGGGTGATGCACTACGCCGCCAGCAGGCTCAAGCTGACACTGCCGTTTCACGGGGTGGATCAGCTCAAGTTCCAGCGCCCGCTGCGCCCCGGGGCCGAGTGCAGCCTGCACCTGCAGTGGCAGGTGGACAAGGGTCAGCTCCTCTTCAGCTACCAGCTCGGGGATGAGCCGGCGAGCAGCGGACGGGTGCGGTTGACCCTATGAACCCTTGCCTTCTTATTCCCTGTTACAACCACGCCGGGCCGCTGGCCGCCGTACTGGCGCGGCTGGCCGAATTCAAGCTGCCCTGCCTGCTGGTCGACGATGGCAGCGAGCCCGTCGCCGCCGCCGCGCTCGATGCGCTGGCCGCCCAGCACCCCTGGGTTACCCTGCTGCGTCACTCCCACAACCAAGGCAAGGGAGGCGCCGTGATGACGGGGCTGCGCCGCGCCCATGAGCTGGGGTTCAGCCACGCCCTGCAGGTGGATGCCGACGGCCAGCACGATATGACGGATCTGCCGGCCCTGCTGGCGGAGGCGCGCCAACACCCGGCGGCGCTCGTCTCCGGCCGCCCGCTCTACGACGACTCCGTGCCCAAGGGACGCCTCTACGGCCGCTACATCACCCATGTCTGGGTCTGGATCGAGACGCTGTCGTTCGCCATCAAGGACAGCATGTGCGGCTTTCGGGTCTATCCGCTGGCGCCCACCTGCGCCCTGCTGGAGCGGGTGGCCCTCGGCCGGCGGATGGATTTTGACACCGAGGTGATGGTGCGCCTGCACTGGGCCGGGGTGCCGATGCGCTTCGTGCCGACCCGGGTCATCTATCCCGTCGACGGTCGCTCCCACTTCCGGCTTTTTCGCGACAACCTCGACATCTCCTGGATGCACACCCGGCTGGTGTGCCGCCTGCTGTGGGATCTGCTGCTGCGCCTCTGCCGCTGGCCGGCCCGTCTCGGTGCCCGGTTGACCCGGCTGTGGCGCGAGCGGCGTACCCACTGGTCGCGCACCCCGGAGCGGGGTTCATTGCTCGGGATGCAGATCATGCTGGCCAGCTACCGCCTGCTGGGGCGGCGCGGGTTTTCCCTGCTGCTCTATCCGGTCATCGGCTACTTCTGGCTGACTGGCCGCGCTCAGCGGGAGGCATCCCAAGCCTATCTGGCCCGGCTCGAGGCCTTCGCCAGCGCGCAAGGCGTTGCGCTGCCCGCCGAGCCGAGATCGAGCTTTCGCCACTTCCTGCGTTTTGGCGAGGCGGCCCTCGACAAGCTGGCGGGCTGGCGCGGAGATATCACCGAGCAGCAGGTTGAACTGGTGGGGGCTGAGCACTACCAGGCCGCCATCAACAGCGGCAAGGGAGTGTTGCTGCTGGGCTCCCACCTGGGCGATCTCGAGCTGTGCCGGGCCCTTGGCAGTCGCAAGCAGGGGCTGCGCATCAATGCGCTGGTGTTCACCCGCCACGCGGCCCGCTTCAACGCCCTGCTCAAGCAGATAAACCCTGATTCGCACCTCAACCTCATCCAGGTGCAGGAGCTGGGGGCCGATACCGCCATCCTGCTCAAGGAGAAGCTGGAGCAGGGAGAGTGGGTGGTGATCGTCGGCGATCGCACCTCGGTGACCCGGGAGAAGCGGGTGATCTGGGCCGATTTCCTCGGCGCGCCTGCGCCGTTTCCCCTCGGCCCTTTCGTGCTCAGCAGCGTGCTGGGCTGCCCCGTCTACCTGATGTTCGGCCTCAAGGAGCAGGGGCGCTTTCGGGTGCATTTCGAGCCCTTTGCCGATGGCCAGCCACTGCCGCGGCAGGGGCGCCAACAGATTCTCGCGTCCCGGGTACAGGCCTATGCCGATCGCCTGCAGCACCACTGCCTGCGCGCCCCGCTGGACTGGTTCAACTTTTTTGATTTCTGGCAGCTGACCGATGAACAAGAGTGAGATGAGCAGGGTTGTCTTCGGCGCGAAGCCGCTGACCATCGAAGACGTGGTGGCCCTGGCCGAACGCCGTGCCACCCCCGCATTGAACCCGGATCCCGCCTTCATGGCCCGCATCCAGCGGGGCGCCGACTTCCTCGACCGGCTGTTGGCCGAAGAGGGGGTCATCTACGGGGTGACCACAGGCTACGGCGATTCGGTGACCCGGCCGGTGCCAACCGAGCTGGTGCCCGAGCTGCCGCTGCACCTGACCCGCTTTCACGGCTGCGGGCTGGGGGCGGATCTCGAGCTCGATGCCGCGCGCGCCGTGCTCGCCACCCGGCTCTGCTCGCTGGCACAGGGGGTCTCCGGGGTCAGCCCGGCCCTGCTCGAGCGCCTCTGCTGGCTGCTGGAGCAGGATCTGGTGCCGCGCATTCCCGAAGAGGGATCGGTGGGCGCCAGCGGCGATCTCACCCCGCTCTCCTACGTCGCCGCTGTGCTGGTGGGGGAGCGCGAGCTTCATCATGATGGTGTGCTGCGCCCCGCCGCCGAGGTCTATCGGGAGCTGGGGGTGACCCCCCTGACCCTGCGGCCGAAAGAGGGGCTGGCGCTGATGAACGGCACCTCGGTGATGACGGCGCTGGCCTGCCTCGCCTACGCCCGCACCGAGTACCTGATGCGGCTGGCGACCCGGATCACCGCCCTGGTGAGCGTCGCCATGGGGGGCAACGCCTTCCACTTCGACGAGCGGCTGTTTGCCGCCAAGCCGCACCCCGGCATGCAGGGGGTAGCGGCCTGGTTGAGAGAGGATCTGGTGGCCGGCGAGCTGCCGCGCCACAGCGATAGGCTGCAGGACAGATACTCGTTGCGCTGCGCCCCCCACGTCATCGGGGTGGTGGCCGACAGCCTGCCCTGGTGGCGCCAGCTCATCGAAAACGAGCTCAACAGCGCCAACGACAACCCGCTGATCGATGGCGAAGAGGAGCACGTGATGCACGGCGGCCACTTCTACGGCGGTCACATCGCCATGGCCATGGACAGCATGAAGGCGGCCGTCGCCAACCTGGCCGACCTGCTGGATCGCCAGCTGGCCCAGCTGGTGGACAGCAAGTTCAACGGCGGCCTGCCGAGCAACCTCTCCGGCGCGCCGGATGGGCGGCAGATGATCAACCACGGTTTCAAGGCGGTGCAGATCGGCGTCTCGGCCTGGACCGCGGAGGCGCTCAAGCAGACCATGCCAGCCAGCGTCTTCTCCCGCTCCACCGAGTGTCACAACCAGGACAAGGTGAGCATGGGCACTATAGCGGCGCGGGATACGCTGCGGGTGCTGACCCTGACCGAGCAGGTGGCGGCCGCCTGCCTGCTGGCGGCGGTGCAGGGGGTGGAGCTGCGCCTCGCCCGGCCCACCCCCTTCACCCGCCCGCTTGGCTCGGCGCTGGCCGCCATGGTCGCGGAGGTGCGGGCCGAGTTTGCCCCGCTGCTGGAAGACCGGGGGCTCGAGCCCGAGCTGAGGGCGCTGATCGCTCGCATTCGCCAGCGCCACTATCCCCTCTATCAGGACTCTTCACTATGAGCCGTATCCAGACTACGCCTGAACCCTGGCAGATCAGTACCGAGATAGAAGTGACCATCCCGTTCCACGACGTGGACTGGGTGGCTGTGTCGCTCTGGTGGGGGCACTACTTGTGAGAACAACCATGCAGCAAGAACCCTGGCAGATCAGCGCCGAAGTCGAGGTGACCATCCCGTTCCACGATGTGGATATGATGGCGGTCGCCTGGCATGGTCACTACTTTCGCTACATCGAGCTGGCCCGCTGTGCCCTGCTCGATCTCATCGATTACAACTATCCGCAGATGGAGGCCTCCGGCTACCTCTGGCCCATCATCGACACCCGGATGAAGTACCTGGCACCGCTGCGCTTCGGCCAGCGGGTGCGGGTGCGTGCCACCCTGACCGAGTACCAGAACCGCTTGAAGATCGACTACCTGCTGAGCGACGCCGTGAGCGGCACCCGCACCAGCAAGGGTTACAGCATCCAGGTGGCGGTGAGCAAGACGAGCGGCGAGATGTGCCTGGCCTCGCCCCAGGTGTTGCTGGACAAGCTGGGGGTGAGCCAGTGAGCCGGCTGATGGGGCCGCTGCTGGCCGGTCTGATCCTGTTGCTGACATGGCCGCTGCAGGCGGCGCCCCTGAGCCGGGCCGAGGTGCAGCAGCTGCTCGCCCTGAGCCAGGCCAAGGAGGCCCGCTTCGAGCAGGAGAAGCAGGTGGCGGGGCTGAGCCAGCCGCTCAAGGCCTCCGGCGAGCTGCTGCTGGTGCGCGATCTGGGGCTCTGGTGGCAGCAGCAGAAGCCCTTCCCGCTGACCCTTGTCCTGACGCCGACGCGCATGGTGCAGCAGATGGCGGGACAGCCCGCCACCGTCATCGACAATCCCCAGCTGCTGGAGTTCAGCCAGATGCTGCTGGCGCTGTTCGGCTCGGACGAGGCGACCCTGGGCCGCTACTTCAGCATCGACTTTCACAGCACAGAGGCGGGCTGGCAGCTGGTGCTGGTGCCGACCCTGGCGCCGCTCGACAAGGTGTTTGCCAGCCTCACCCTGAGCGGGGAGGGGCAGCTGGATCAGCTGCTCATCGCCGACAAGCAGGGTGACAGCACCCGCATCCGCTTCAGCGACTGGCGCGAGCGCCCCCTGCCATTGACCCCTGAGGAGCAGGCCCGCTTTGCTGTCCACTAGTATCCCGCTGCGCCAGCGAACCGCTCCCGCCGGGACGAGGAGAGCCCACCTTGCTGCACGCTGAAACCACCTGGCGCCGGCTCGGGACCCTCTGGATCGGGCTCTGTCTGCTGCTGGCGGCTGTGCTTGCCTGGCAGCTGCCCCACAGCCGCATCAACACCAGCCTGATGGATCTGCTGCCCCACGAGTCCCGCAGCGATCTGGACCCTGCCCTGCAGCAGGGTCTGTTGCAGCAGCTCGATCGCCAGCTGGTCTGGCTGCTGAGCCTGCCCGCCGGCCAGGACGGGCGCGCGGCCGCCACCTTCTGGGCGCAGCAGCTCGGCGAGCTGCCTGCCCTGTCCCGCATCAAGGGGTATCAGCCCGAGCTGGCCCCCGCCTGGCAGCGCTATCTGCACGAGCTGGCCTGGCAGCGGCTGGATCCGGCAAGCAGGGCCCGGCTTGCCGGGGGGGCCGAGGGGTGGAGCCAGTGGGTGCTCGGCCAGATCTACTCCCCCTTCGGCGGTGTCTCCCACGCCGAGTGGCAGAGCGACCCTCTGTTGCTGACCAGGGCCGGGGTGCTGGCCGAGGCCCGCGGCCCCATGCAGCTCAAGGAGGGCTGGCTGGTGAGCCGGGACAAAGCGGGGCGCGACTGGTACATGGTGCGCGCCGAGCTGGATCTCTCCGCCTTCGACATCCAGCGCAACCAGGCGCTGCTGAGCGAACTGGCCGGGGCCGAGCAGCGCCTCGCCGAGGCCTATCCAGGCGCCGAGTTGCTGCGCCGCGGCACCCTCTTCTACAGCCAGCACGCCAGCCAGCTGGCCCAGCAGGACATCTCCACCATAGGGCTGGGCTCCATGGTCGGGGTCATCCTGCTCATCTGGGGCGTGTTTCGCTCCACCCGGGCGCTGCTGCTCTCCCTGCTGCCCATCGGCGTAGGGCTGATGTGGGGGCTCGGCACAGTGCTCATCCTGTTCGGCGAGATCCACGTCTTCACCCTGGTGATCAGCAGCAGCCTCATCGGTATCGCCATCGACTACGCCATCCACTTCTTGTGCGAGCGGCGGCTGCACGGCGACGACGAGACGCCGCACCAGACCCGACTCAAGTTGCTGCCGAGCCTGTCGCTGGCGGTGCTGACCACCCTGATCGGCTATGGCCTGCTCTGGTTCGCCCCCTTCCCCGGGCTGCAGCAGCTGGCGGTGTGCGCGCTGGCTGGGTTGTTCAGTGCCTTCATCACCGTGCTTTGCCTATTTCCGCGCTGGGCCGGCCCGCTGCCGACAAGGCCGCTTTGGGGCCAGCGCTGGTTGCAGGGCTGGCTGCTGGCCTGGCAGCAGCGCCCGCTGCTGCGCATCGGTCTGCCGCTCTGCTGCCTGCTGCTGGCGGCCCTCGGCATCAGCCGGTTGCAGGTGGATGACGACATCCGCCGGCTGCAGCCTTTGCCAGTGGCACTGCAGGAGCAGGAGCAGCGGATCCAGGCCCTCACCGGTCAGCAGGGGGGCATGCAGGGCTTGCTGGTGACGGGGGCGGACGGCGAGCAGGCACTGCAACGGCTGGAGCGGCTCGATGGCCGGCTGGCCGCGTTGAAGGCGCGCGGTGTGCTGCAGGAGTTTGTCTCGCTTGCCCGCTGGCTACCTTCGCTGGCACGCCAGCAGGAGGATGCCGCCGCCATCCGGGCCCTGTTGCCCGAGGTGGTGAGCCGGCTCAAGGCGGCCGGCCTGCCGCTGCAGCCGCCCGTGCGCGAGCCCCACTGGCTGACCCCGGCCGCCTGGCTGGCCAGCCCGGTCAGCGAGGGGAGTCGCCTGTTGTGGCACGCCCTGGCGGATGGCCGTGTCGCCATCTGGGTGCCGCTGGTGGGGGTGGAAGACGAGAGTGCCCTGACGGCGCTGGCGGCGGCCGAGCCTGGGGTCTACTGGCAGGATCAGCGCAGCCAGTGGAGCCAGCTGTTCGCCCACTACCGCATCAAGCTGGCGGAGCTGCTGTCGGTGGCCATCGCGCTGGTGGCCCTGCTGCTATGGCGGCGGATGGGGGCAGCGCGAGCTGCCCGGGTGCTGCTGGTCAACCTGATTGCGCTGGCCATGGGGCTGGCGCTGCTCGCCGCCTGCGGCCAGCCGCTCACCCTGTTCGGGGTGCTGGCGCTCAGCCTCATCTTCGGCATCGGCATCGACTACGGCCTCTTCTTCGCCCATAGCGGGAGCGGGGTGGCGCGCCAGAGTTCCACCCTGCTCGCCATCCTGCTGGCCAACCTCACCACCCAGCTGGCCTTCGGTCTGCTGGCGCTGAGTCACACCCCCGCCATCGCGGGCTTTGGTCTGGTGCTGAGCGGCGGTATCTTTACCGCCTTCCTGCTCTCGCCCCTGGTACTGGACCGGGTGCGACCGCAGTTGCCGGGGCCACATGGCCGGGAGCCAACCTCATCATGAAAGCCTTGTTCGTGTTCGTCGTCCTGCTGCTGACCGGTTGCAGCAGCCAGCCGACCCCCACCGCCTATCTCGACAAGGGGACCGTCATGACGCTGCCGGCCCCCGTGCTGGCCGCCCCCTTCTATCGCCAGCAACTGCTGACCGCCAGCGTGGGGGAGAGCAACCACCAGCTGATGACGGTGCTGGAGGCCGACGGCCACCAGCTGACCCTGGTGGGGCTGACCCCGAGCGGGGTACGGCTGTTCCTGGTGCGCTATGACCAGCAGGGGATCTCCACCCGCCAGCTCAGCCCGCTGCTCACCAGCGGCATGCCACCGGTGAGCCAGGTGCTGGCGGATGTGATGCTCTGCTACTGGCCGCTGGCCAGCTGGCAATCGCAACTGCCGCCAGGCTGGACGCTGCGTGACGAGGGGCTGCTGCGCCGGCTGCGCGCCCCCGATGGTACCCTGGTCACCGAGATCCGCTATCGCAACGCCGACGGCGTGCGCGAGCCGGTCGGCCTGCAGCAACACGTGTTCAACTACCGCCTGCAACTGGAGACCCTGAGCCAATGAGCTGTTATATCGCCGCCTATGGCCTCGTCTCGGCGCTGGGGACGGGGCGTGATGCCAGCGCCGAGGCGCTGCTGGCCTGGCAGAGAGAGGGCATCAGCCCGCTGGATCGCCACCGGGCGCCGCTGCTGGATGGCCGCCTGACTCCGGTGGGGCGGGTGGAAGGGGAGTTGCCAACCATCCCGGCGGCGCTGGCCCCCTATGCCTCGCGCAACAACCAGTTGCTGCTGGCGGCGCTGGCCCAGATCCGGCCCGCCCTCGACCTGGCGCTGGCGACCTTTGGCTGCGACCGTGTCGGCCTGGTGCTAGGCACCAGTACCGCCGGGATCGGCGAGGCCGAGCTGGCGGTGGCCGCCGCCCGGCGCGGGGAGGCCGTGCCCCCCGAGTTTGACTATCGTCAGCAGGAGCTGGGCTCACCGTCGGAATTTCTGGCCCGCCACCTTGGCCTGACCGGGCCGGCCTGGACGATTTCCACCGCCTGCTCCTCCAGCGCGCGCGCCTTCATCAGCGGCCAGCGGCTGCTGGCGGCCGGACTGGCAGACGCCGTGCTGGTGGGCGGTGCCGACAGCCTGTGCGGGCTCACCCTCAACGGCTTTGACAGCCTGGAGTCCCTCAGCTGTGCTCGCTGCCAGCCGTTCGATGAGGCGCGCCAGGGGATCAACATCGGCGAGGGGGCGGCGCTGTTTCTGTTGAGCCGCACGCCTGCGCCGCTGGCCCTGCTGGGAGCGGGGGAGTCCTCCGATGCCTGGCATATCTCGGCGCCTCATCCCGACGGGGTGGGCGCCGAGGCGGCCATGCGCATGGCGCTGGCCCAGGCGGGCCTGACGCCGGCGCAGGTGGGCTACGTCAACCTGCACGGCACCGCTACCCGCCTCAACGACGCCATGGAGAGCCAGGCGGTGCACCGGCTGTTTGGTGCCGAGGTGCCCTGCAGCTCCACCAAGCCGCTCACCGGCCACACCCTGGGGGCGGCGGGAGCCATCGAGGCCGCGCTCGCCTGCCTGTTGCTGGAGCGCGCTCTGCCACTGCCGCCCCAGCGGGTGACCACGGCGGATCCGGTCTTGGCCCCCATCCGGCTGGTGAGCGGCGAGGTGCCGCTCGCGGCGCCCCGGGTGCTCTCCAACTCCTTTGCCTTCGGTGGCAACAATGTCAGCCTGCTGTTTGGGAGCGTTCACCATGAATGAGCCAGGTTCACTGCCCGCCATCGCGACCCTGCTGCCCCACCAGGCCCCCATGCTGCTGCTGGACCGGCTCTGCGCGGCGGATGCCCAGCAGGCGCGCTGCGAGACCCGTATCGGCGCCCGCCATGCCCTGCTGCTGGATGGCGAGGGCAACCTGCCGGGTTGGGTTGGCATCGAGCTGATGGCCCAGACCATCGCCGCCTGGGCCGGCATGCAGGGGCGGCTGCGCGGCGAGCCGGTGCGCATCGGCATGCTGCTCGGCAGTCGCAAGTATCGCTGCCTGCGCCCCGCCTTCGCGGCCGGCAGCCTGCTCACCATAGAGGCGTGCTGCCTGTTGCAAGACGGCGGCATGGCCAGTTTTGATTGCCGGATCCTGCTGGAGGGGGAGGAGTGCGCCCAGGCGCGACTCTCCACCTATCAGCCGAGCCCCGGCGAATTGTCCGATTTGTTAGCCTGAGGAAGCTTCATGATCTCTAGCGTATTGGTCACGGGCGCCAGCAAGGGGATAGGCCGCGCCATCGCCCTCAAGCTGGCGGCCGACGGTTTTTCCATCGTGGTGCACTACCACAGCGATCGGGCCGGCGCCGAAGCCACCCTGGCCAGCCTGCAGGCGGCCGGCGGGCTGGGGCGTCTGCTCCAGTTCGACATCGCCGATCGCGAGGGGTGCCGCGCGCGACTGGAGGCCGACATGGCCGAGCATGGCGCCTATTACGGCGTGGTCTGCAACGCCGGCATCATCCGTGACGGCGCCTTTCCCGCCCTCACCGACGAGGAGTGGGACGGGGTGCTGCACACCAACCTGGACGGCTTCTACAACCTGCTCAAGCCCTGCATCATGCCGATGATCGGCCTGCGCCGGGGCGGGCGCATCGTGACCATCTCCTCGGTGTCCGGGCTGATGGGCAACCGGGGCCAGGTCAACTACAGCGCCGCCAAGGCGGGCATCATGGGGGCCACCAAGGCACTGGCCCTCGAGCTTGCCAAGCGCAAGATCACCGTCAACTGCGTGGCCCCCGGCCTCATCGACACTGGCATGGTGGACGAGGAGGTGAAGGCGGAGGCGATGAAGATCATTCCGCTCAAGCGGATGGGGCAGGCTGACGAGGTGGCCGGTCTGGTCTCCTATCTGATGTCCGACATCGCCGGCTATGTCACGCGCCAGGTCATCTCCATCAACGGAGGCATGGTATGAAGCGAGTCGTAGTCACCGGCATGGCCGGGGTGACCGCCTTCGGGCAGGATTGGCCGAGCGTGCGGGCCCGCCTGCAGGCGGGGCGCAATGCGGTGGTGAACATGCCGGAGTGGGCCATCTACGACGGTCTCAACACCCGGCTGGCGGCCCCCATTCCGGACTTCACGCTGCCGGCCCACTATCCGCGCAAGAAGACCCGCGCCATGGGACGGGTCTCGGCACTGGCCACCGTCGCCACCGAGCTGGCGCTGGCGCAGGCGGGATTGCTGGACAACCCGGTGCTCACCGACGGGCGCACCGGCATCGCCTACGGCTCCTCCACCGGCAGCACGGATCCCATCCGCGCCTTCGGGGTCATGCTCAACGACAAGAGCACCGCCAGCATCACGGCCACCACCTATGTGCAGATGATGCCGCACACGGCGGCGGTCAACACAGGGCTGTTCTTCGGCCTGCGCGGGCGGGTCATTCCCACCTCCAGTGCCTGTACCTCCGGCAGCCAGGGGATCGGCTACGCCTTTGAGGCGATCAAGCACGGCTACCAGACCCTGATGGTGGCTGGCGGGGCGGAGGAGCTCTGCCCGTCGGAGGCCGTGGTATTCGATACCCTGTTTGCCACCAGCCAGATGAACGACAACCCGGAGCTGGCGCCGCGTCCGTTTGACCGACAGCGGGACGGACTGGTGATAGGCGAGGGGGCCGGCACCCTGGTGCTGGAGGAGCTGGAGCATGCGCAGGCGCGCGGTGCCACCATCCTCGCCGAGCTGGTGGGCTTTGCCACCAACTGCGATGCCGCCCACGTGACCCAGCCCCAGCAGGAGACCATGCAGCTCTGCATGGAGATGGCGCTGGCCCAGGCCGGGCTCCAGCCTGAGGATATCGGCTATATCAGCGCCCACGGCACCGCCACCGAGCGCGGCGACATCGCCGAGAGTCACGCCACCGCCGCCATCTTCGGCGACCGCACCCCCATCTCGTCCCTCAAGAGCTACTTCGGCCATACCCTGGGGGCTTGCGGTGCCATCGAGGCCTGGCTGGCGCTGGAGATGATGCAGGAGGGGTGGTTTGCCCCCACCATCAACCTGACCGAGCCGGACCCAGCCTGCGCTCCGCTCGATCACGTGGTGGGCAGCGGTCGCACGCTGGCGGTGG
This sequence comes from Aeromonas sp. R5-3, assembly GCF_040908225.1. Lineage (NCBI taxonomy): Bacteria > Pseudomonadati > Pseudomonadota > Gammaproteobacteria > Aeromonadales > Aeromonadaceae > Aeromonas > Aeromonas sp. R5-3. Next base: position 97,990 of record NZ_JBFODH010000021.1, read on the forward strand.
AGTACCTGATGTCCAACAACTTTGCCTTTGGCGGCATCAACACCTCCCTCATCTTCAAACGCTGGTCCTGAGTGTCGGTGCCCTGCCTGGCAGGGCACCGGTACAGGCTGGGTTTAGCCTTGATGAATTAATATGCCCCCCGTTTTTTTCGGGAGGCATCATGTCTGTGTTATCTGCTTTTTCTTTTTCCGCCAAGCGTCTGCGCGTCATTCAGGGCGTTCTGTTATCCACCTTGTTGTGGGCGCTGGCCGCCCCGGCCATGGCCGATGATGAATTTCGGCTGGGCAAGACCATTCTGCTCGGGGTCGGCGATCATCCCGCCATCATTCCCATGCTCGCCTGCCGGCCGACCAAATCCATCATGGTCAAGGCTGGGCGGGAATTAACTCTGGAGCGGGTCAAGGTGTTTTATGGCAATGATCGCAGCAAGACCCTCTATTTCGGCAAGGATCTGAGAGAGGATCAGGAGTCGGGGTGGAAATCCCTCGGCAGCCGGCTCTGCATCAAGCGGATCGAGGTATACGGCAATTCGGAAGGGAGTCGGGCCGGGGTCAAGGTGTACGGCCGCAAATAAACGCTGGACGGGGGTTCAAATCCCCCGTCCAGTCAGCCCTTATTTCTTCGGACGGAACGGCTTGATGACGGTCTCGTCGCACTCGAGATAGGGGCCTTCCATCAGATCGATGCAGTAGGGGATGGCGGGGAAGACCGCATCCAGACATTCGCGGATGGACTTGGGCTTGCCCGGCAGGTTGACGATGAGCGAGCTGCCGCGCAGACCGGCGGTCTGGCGCGACAGGATGGCGGTCGGCACGAACTTGAGGGATTCGGCCCGCATCAGCTCGCCAAAGCCCGGCATCATGCGATCGCACACCGCCTCGGTCGCCTCCGGGGTGACGTCCCGTTTGGCCGGCCCGGTGCCACCCGTGGTGACGATGAGGCTGCACTGCTCCTGGTCCGCCAGCCGGATCAGGGTTGCCTCGATCTGCTCCTGCTCGTCGGGGATCACCTCATAAAGGGGTTCCCATTCCGAGGTCAGATAGGCGTTCAGGGTGTCGATGATGGCCTTGCCGGAGAGATCTTCGTAGATGCCCGCACTGGCGCGATCGCTGACGGTGACGATACCGATTCTTGCCTTGCTCATGGTCTGCTCTTGGTTGCCGCTATAAGTGGCAAATAAAATAACATAATCAGCAAGATATGTTAAACCAGCCAGATCGCGGCGCGAAGGCGAGCGTCAAATGGCAAACTATATTGGCCGCTTCCTTTCAATAAGACATAACATCGGCATATTGCCGTGCCAAAAATGTATAAACGAACCCGCCGCCGATATTCAGGAATAATCGCTTGATCCATAACGAATAACCGGGTCGTGGTTTTCCTGCGCCGTCATCTTTTGGCGCAGCGGGAGGGGAAAGCCGGCCTCATGGATTGAACCGCGGCGGGGTTCGGCTTATATAACACCTGAAGCGATTGGTGAAAATATGAACCGATTGTTGTTGTTTGAGCATCACCATGCAGCGGCTGGCCGCGGGAGGGCATATGGAGTTGCCTGATTTTGATACCTTGAAACGGCTGGCGGTGGCGGAGCCCGAGCGGCTCGACGAGTTGCTTCAGCAAGAGATAGAAGGGCTGATAGACAGGGTCAGTCCGCAGCAGCAAATGCGCCTGCGCGGCCTGCAATTTCGCATCGACTGTCAGCGCCAGCTGGCCAAGAACAACATGGACAGCTGCATCCGGATTGCCGCCATGATGCACGACTCCTTTTATTCCATGCGCTGTGAAATGGTTCAGCTCAATAATCCTGATTATGTTGAACCGCTACCGGAATATAAAGAGAACAACATCCTCTATTTCAGTGATTATTATCGCAAGAAAAAATAATATTATTTCGGGTGAGTCATTTTAATATATTCCCATTATTGTTGGTGGTTTCCGGGTGAGGCTATCTGACTGGCGTTGAACAGTTTGGGGTGATTTGTAATCTATTTGATGTATTTTTGTGTCGCTTTTTATTTTATTTGAGTTTGTTTATTGGCGTGATATGTGTAGATGAACGGCGCCGATAGTTAGGCTAACATGGCGACACTTTTTTAATTTGCTACGACTCGAAGGGATTATGAGAAGTATCACACCAAGGCGGGTGCTGTCGCGGGAACAGCAGACGGAGATCACCCGGATCATCGTCAAGGTGGGCCAGATGCTGGCCCAGTTCGGCGCCGAGAGTCGCATCATAGAGCAGACCACGGTCCGGCTCGGCATGGCGCTCGGGCTGGAGAGCGTCGAGATGGCCATCTCCTCTAGCGCCATCGTACTCACCAGCCTCTATCAGGGCAGTTGCGTCACCACCACCCGGCGGGTGCGCGAGCACGGCATCAACATGCAGGTGGTGTGCGAGATCCAGCGCATCTGCATCATGGCGGAGAAGGATCTGATCGGCGCGCGGGAAGTGCGTCAGCGCCTGGAGGCCATAGTACCGTTTCACTATCACCCCTGGCTGGTGGTGCCCATGGTGGGGCTCTCCTGCGGTGCCTTCAGCCTGCTGTTTGGCGGTGACTGGCCCATCTTCCTGGTGACCTGCTTCTCGGCCTCGGTCGCCATGCGGGCACGCCAGCTGATGGCGCGTCATCACCACAGCCCCCTCATCAATTTTGCCACCACCGGCTTTATCGCCACCCTGCTCGCCTCCAGCGCTACCTTCTTCAACTGGGGGGCCCAACCCTATCTCGCCATGGCGGCCAGCGTACTGCTGCTGGTGCCGGGCTTTCCGCTCATCAATGCTGTCTCCGACATGGTGAAGGGCTACTTCAACATGGGGCTGGCCCGCTGGGGCACGGCGACCCTGCTCACCATCAGCGCGGCGATAGGCATCATCCTCGCCATGTCGGTGACCGGTATCTGGGGGTGGAAGGTATGAAGAGCTTTGACGCTGTATCGACCCTGCTGCTCGGGGCAAACCGGCTATCCATCAGCGCACGGAACCATATCGGCATCATCCTTGCCATCTCGGTGACAGGAAGCTGGGGGAGGGAGCGATGATGGATCTACTCTGGCTGCTGGCCAAGGACGCCTTCTGGTCGGCCATTCCGGCGGTGGGCTTTGCCATGCTGTTCAACGTGCCGCCACGGATGTTGAAGTACTGCGCCATGGGCGGCGCCCTGGCTCACAGCCTGCGCACCCTGCTCATTCACCATGGCATGCCCATCGAGTGGGCCACTCTGGCGGCGGCGACCACGGTCGGTTTTGTCTGCGTCTACTGGTCGCGCCGGCTGCTGGCGCCGCGCCCTGTGTTCAGTGTCGCCTCCATCATCCCCATGATCCCGGGCAGCTACGCCTTCAAGGCGATGATCGCCGTGGTGGAGCTCAATATCTCCGGGGTGACCATGGAGCTTATCCAGAGCGCGGTGGAAAACGGCCTCAAGGCGTTGTTTATCGTGGGGGCCCTGAGTTTCGGTTTGGCGATCCCCTCTCTGGTCGTGTACCGTAATCGCCCCATTATCTGACAGACGGTGCGAGAGGTTGACCCCATGATGATTTCCATGATTGCCGCCATGGCCCACGATCGGGTGATCGGCCTGGACAACCAGATGCCCTGGCACCTGCCGGCGGATCTGGCCCACTTCAAGCGGGTGACCCTGGGCAAGCCGGTGCTGATGGGGCGCAAGACCTTTGAATCCATCGGGCGGCCGCTGCCTGGCCGCCGCAATCTGGTGATCAGCCGCAACCCCGACTACCGGGCTGACGGCGTGGAGGTCATCGACTCGGTGGACGCGGCGCTGGCGCTGCTGGCCGGCAGCGATGTTACCGAGCTGATGGTGATCGGGGGCGGTCATCTCTACGGCCAGCTGCTGCCACGGGCCGACAGACTCTATCTGACCCGCATCGATCTGGCGGTGGAGGGGGATACCCGTTTCCCGGCCTTCGACGAGGGCGACTGGTCGTGCATCGAGCGCGAGTCACATCAGCCCGACGAGAAGAACCCCCACCCCTACCATTTCGAGACCTGGCAGCGGCGCTGACGGCTGGCGGATTTCCCCGGTTGATGAAAGGCCCCTTGTGTTGCACAAGGGGCCTTTTTGCTGTCCGGGACAGGGATTGAATACCCAGGTATTGCGATGTGCCATAGCGTGGACACGCCACACCTCAGGCCTCTATTTCACAGTGGAAGTGTGGCAGCGAATGACAACATTATAGTTAGTGTTGTAACTAAATGTGTTGGCCCTCTAATGAGAGACATGTTCCCTCCTTTTCCCTCCCATTATTGCTCTGTTTTTCTCGCGTTACATGCCTATCTGTCGTTGATTTTGATGGGGTTGTATTGATTTATTCGGTTGGGATGACAGGGTTTCATTACACCTGAGTGCATTTTTATGCCTAAAAATAGTCTTTAAAAATCAATAAATTAAAAATTAATCCTTTTACTGAGACTCTTATGGTTCTTTTGTTTTTGTTGTTAATTGCTTAGGGTTAAAAGTAATTGGCTCACGTTCGACGGTTTGCCAGGCAGCCCGTCGGCCAAGAAAAAAGGACAATATGACAGTCAAACTCGAGGTCAAATCACTCTACAAAATCTTCGGCGATCAGCCGGAAAAAGCGTTCAAATTGCTGGCCAAAGGCCATGACCGCGCCAGCATACTGCAAAAAACCGGGCAGACCCTGGGGGTCCAGGATGTCAATCTGGCCATCGACGAAGGGGAGATCTTCGTGGTGATGGGCCTCTCCGGCTCGGGCAAATCCACCCTGGTGCGTCTCTTCAACCGGCTGATCGAGCCGACCCGCGGCCAGGTACTGATCGATGGCGAGGACATCGCCGCCATCTCCGACAGTGAACTGCGTCAGGTGCGCCGCAAGAAGATCAGCATGGTATTCCAGTCTTTCGCCCTGATGCCGCACCTGAGCGTGCTGGAAAACACCGCCTTCGGGCTGGAGCTGGCCGGTGTGCCGCTGGCGGAGCGCCAGCAGAGCGCCCGTCAGGCGCTGCAGCAGGTGGGGTTGGAGCAGTGGATCGATGCCTTCCCCGATGCCCTCTCCGGCGGCATGAAGCAGCGGGTCGGGCTGGCCCGGGCCCTTGCCAACGACCCCGACATCCTGCTGATGGACGAGGCTTTTTCGGCGCTGGATCCACTGATCCGCACCGAGATGCAGGATGAGCTGCTCAAGCTGCAGGCCAGCCAGCAGCGCACCATCGTCTTCATCTCTCACGATCTGGACGAGGCGATGCGCATCGGCGATCGCATCGCCATCATGCAGGACGGCCAGCTGGTGCAGGTCGGCACCCCGGACGAGATCCTCAACCAGCCCGCCAACGACTATGTGCGCGCCTTCTTTCGCGGGGTGGATCTGGCCCATGTATTCAGCGCCCGCGATGTGGCCAGCCGCAAGCAAATGCCGCTTATCAAGAAGCACACCACCGATGGACCCGGTAACGCCCTGCGCCAGCTCAAGGAGCAGGAGCGGGAGTTCGGTTACGTGGTGGATCGCCGGCGCCGCTTCATCGGGGTCGTCTCGGTGGAGTCGCTCGGTCAGGCGGTCAGGGCCAAAGGCAGCCTGGAGCAGGCGCTGCTGGCGGACATCCAGCCCATCCTGGCGGACACCGCCCTCAACGAACTGATCAGCCAGGTGGCGACCGCCCCCTGTCAGGTGCCCGTGGTCGAGGAGGATGGCACTTATCTCGGCCTCATCTCCAAGGCCAACCTGCTGAACACCCTGGACAGGAGTACCCCGGCATGAAGCGGATGAATCCCCATTTTTTACTGAGCGGGCTGTTGGCCCTGGTGCTGCTAGCGAGTCCCTCCCTGCGGGCCGATGAGGTGGCGGCAGACCCCTGGGGCGCCACGGCTTCCAGTGCCACCAAGGTGGCCGATCCCTGGAGCGATACCGCCACCGCCGCCACCGACTGGCAGAACCAGATCGAAGCGGTGGATACCACAGCCGCAGTCGACTGGCTGGATCCCTTCCAGCAGGCGTTGGTGCCACTGGACAGCTGGGTCGAGGGGGGCATCGGCTGGCTGGTGGAGAACCTGCGACCGCTGTTCCAGCTGATCCGCGCGCCGGTGGAGCTGACCCTGAACGGCATGACCCATCTGCTGCAGACGGTGCCCTCCACCCTGATGATCGGCCTGCTGACCCTGATCGCCTGGCAGCTGGTGAACGGCCGCATGGCGCTGGGGACCCTGGTCTCGCTGGTGATGGTGGGGCTTATCGGCGCCTGGTCCGATGCCATGGTGACCCTGTCGCTGGTGCTGACCTCGCTCTTTTTCTGCGTCTTGCTCGGGTTGCCGGCCGGTATCCTGCTGGCGCGGAGCGAGCGACTGTCGCGCTGGACCCGGCCGTTGCTGGATGCCATGCAGACCACCCCGGCGTTCGTCTACCTCATCCCCATCGTGATGCTGTTCGGCATTGGTAACGTGCCCGGGGTGGTGGTGACCGTCATCTTTGCGCTGCCGCCGATGATCCGGCTCACCATGCTGGGCATTCGCCAGGTGCCCGCCGATCTGGTGGAGGCGGCCCACTCGTTCGGTGCCAGCCCCTCCCAACTGCTGTTCAAGGTGCAGTTGCCGCTTGCCATGCCCACCATCATGGCCGGGGTCAACCAGACCCTGATGCTGGCGCTCTCCATGGTGGTGATCGCCTCCATGATCGCGGTAGGGGGCCTCGGCCAGATGGTGCTGCGAGGTATCGGCCGGCTTGACATGGGGCTCGCCTCCATCGGCGGCCTCGGCATAGTGCTGCTGGCCATCGTGCTTGACCGCCTGACCCAGGCGATGGGACAGCCGGATCGCAGCCGTACCGGACGCTGGTATCAGCGCGGCCCCGCCGCCCTGCTGCTGCGCCTGCTTGGCCGCAACAAGTCAATCGATTACAAAGGAGTAAACGCATGAGACTGATCACCAAGACGCTGACCCTGGGCTCCCTGCTGTTGAGTGCCCAGCTGTTCGGTCCGCTCGCCATGGCCAGTACCGAGCTGCCGGGGGAGGGGGTGCGCGTTCAGCCCTTGCAGAGCTCCTTGCCGGAGGAGAGCTTTCAGACCCTGCTGGTCAGCAAGCTGATGGCGCGCCTCGGCTATGACGTCCAGCCGGCCCAGGAGGTGGACTACAACGTGGCCTACGCCTCGGTGGCGCAGGGGGATGGCACTTTTCTGGCCTTCAACTGGATACCGCTGCAGAACAACAAATATGAGCAGGCGGGGGGTGACAAGGTGTTCTTCCGTGAGGGGACCTATGTGGCCGGGGCCGCCCAGGGTTATCTCATCGACAAGCAGACCGCGACCCGCTATGGCATCACCAACCTGGGACAGCTCAAGGATCCCAAGCTGGCGGCGCTGTTTGACAGCGATGGCGACGGCAAGGCCGATCTCATCGGTTGCAACCCGGGCTGGGGCTGCGAAGAGGCGATCAACCGCCATCTGGCCGAGTTCGGGCTGACCCCCACCGTCACCCACAAGCAGGGCAACTATGCGGCGCTGATCGCCGATACCCAGGCCCGCTTCAAGAGCGGCAAGCCGGTGCTCTACTACACCTGGACCCCCTACTGGCTCAGCAGCGAGCTGGTGCCCGGCCGGGATGTGATGTGGCTGCAGGTGCCCGCCGATGGCCCTGATGCGGCCAAGACCCGGCTGCCGAACGGCAAGAACTACGGCTTCCCGGTCAACACCATGCACATCGTCGCCAACAAGCGGTTCGCCGAGGCCAACCCGGCGGCCGCCAAGCTCTTTTCCATCGTCAAGCTGCCACTCAATGACATCAACGTGCAGAACGGTCTGATGAACAAGGGGCAGAACAAGCCGGCGGATGTGGAGCGTCACGCCGATGCCTGGCTCAAGGGCCACGAGGCGCTGGTGAACGACTGGCTGACCCAGGCGCGTGCCGCCGCCAGGTAATGAGGGGCGGTAGCTCGCTTTTTTGCGCAAAGAAAAACGCCCGGCAGTTGCCGGGCGTTTTTTATGGGAGCCGTGCGGGTGGAACGTCTGGCTCAGATGCCGGAGCCGTCGCTCTCGCCACCTTCCTCATGCAGGCCGCACTCGCGCTTGAGGCCGAAGAAGCGGGTCTGCTCCTCGCTCATGCCGGGCTCCCACTTGGCGGTGGTGTGCACGTCGCCGACCGAGAGGTAACCCTGCTCCCACAAGGGGTGGTAGGGGAGGTCGAACTCCTTGAAGTAGTAGAAGACGTCCTTGTTGCTCCAGTCGATCACCGGCAGGAACTTGAAGCGACCGCGCTGGATGGCCAGCACAGGCAGCTTGCCCCGGCTGCCGGATTGCTCCCGGCGCAGACCCGAGAACCAGGTGCGGGCGCCGAGCTCGTTCAGGGCGCGGTCCATCGGCTCCACCTTGTTGAGCTGGTTATAGCGGGTGATCCCCTCCACCCCCTGTTCCCACAGGAGGCCGAAGCGGGCCTCCTGCCAGGCTGGGGTGAGCGCGGCCCGGTAGATCTTGAGGTTGAGGGCGAGCCGCTCGGTCAGCTCGTCGATGAAACGGTAGGTTTCGGGGAAGAGATAACCGGTATCGGTCAGCACCACGGGCACGTCGGCCCGCTCGCGGCTCACCAGGTGCAGCATGAGCGCCGCCTGGATGCCGAAGCTCGACGACAGCACATGCTCTCCCGGCAGGTTGGCTAGGGCCCAGCGCACCCGCTCGGGGGCGCTCATGGCGTCCAGCTCTCGGTTGAGGGGGGCCAGCGCCTCGACCTGCTCCTCCCGGCCCAGGGCCAGCAGGGCGTCAAGGTCGAGCCGGCCGTCGGCGGTGCGCGCCAGCCGCTCTGTATCTGTCTGTTCAGACTGCATAGAAGTCCCTCGCGGAGTCGATGACCGGGGCTATGATGCCGGCGCGAATGACGAAATCGCCGAAGCACTCGCCCGGGTTGCGATCCTTGGCCCAGCGGCCGATTAGGCTATCTAGCTCGGCCAGGATCTGCGGCTCGGTGATGTTCTCCAGGTGCAGGCGCGGGATGCGGGTCCCCTCCAGGTTGCCACCCAGGTGCAGGTTGTAGCGACCCGGCGCCTTGCCCACCAGTCCCACCTCCGCCAGCATGGCGCGGCCGCAGCCGTTGGGGCAGCCGGTGACCCGGAAGATGATGGCGTCATCCGCCAGACCGTGTTTGGCCAGCAAGCCTTCGATGTCGGTGACAAACGCCGGCAGCATACGCTCGGCCTCGGCCATCGCCAGCGGGCAGGTGGGCAGGGCCACGCAGGCCATGGACTGCTTGCGCTGCTCGCTCACGCCGTCATCCAGCAGGCCGTACTGGCGCGCCAGCGCCTCGATGCGGGCCTTCTCGCCGGCCGGGACGCCGGCGATGATGAGGTTCTGGTTGGCGGTCAGGCGAAAATCCCCCTGATGCACCTTGGCGATCTCCAGCATGCCGCTCTTGAGGGGCTTGCCCGGGAAGTCCAGCAGGCGGCCGTTCTCGATGAACAGGGTCAGGTGATGCTTGCCGTCGATCCCCTCGACCCAACCGAAGCGATCGCCACGGCTGGTGAACTCATAGGGACGTACCGGCCCGAACTGGATACCGGCACGGCTCTCCACCTCGGCTTTGAAGGCCTCGACGCCGACGCGCTCGAGGGTGTACTTGGTCTTGGCGTTTTTGCGGTTGACCCGGTTGCCCCAGTCGCGCTGGGTGCTGACCACGGCGGCCGCCACCTCCAGCACGTGGGAGAGGGGCACGAAACCGAAGTCGCTCGCCTTGCGCGGGTAGGTGCTGGTATCGCCGTGGGTCATGGCCAGACCCCCGCCCACCAGCACGTTGAAGCCCACCAGCTTGCCGTGATCACTGATGGCCACGAAGTTGAGATCGTTGGCGTGGATGTCCACGTCGTTGTGGGGCGGGATCACCACGGTCGTCTTGAATTTGCGCGGCAGGTAGTTGGACCCCAGGATAGGCTCCTCGTCCTCCCCCAGCTTCTCACCGTCCAGCCAGATCTCCACGTAGGCGCGGGTCTTGGGCAGCAAGTGTTCGGAGATCTTCTTGGCCCACTCGTAGGCCTCCTGGTGCAGCTCGGACTCCACCGGGTTGCTGGTGCAGAGCACGTTGCGGTTCACGTCCCCCGCGGTGGCGATGGAATCGATGCCGGTGCTGTTGAGGGTCTGGTGCATCAGCTTGATGTCGCGCTTGAGCACCCCGTGGAACTGGAAGGTCTGGCGGGTGGTCAGGCGGATGCTGCCGTACAGGCTGTGTTCCTCGGCAAACTGGTCGATCACCAGCCACTGGGCAGGGGTGATGATGCCGCCCGGCAGGCGGGCGCGCAGCATGACGTTGTGCAGGGGTTCCAGCTTCTGGGCGGCGCGTTCCGGGCGAATGTCGCGGTCATCCTGCTGATACATGCCGTGAAAGCGGATCAGCTGGAAGTTGTCGCCGTTGAAGCCGCCGGTGAGCGGGTCCTTGATATCCTGCTCTATGGTGCCGCGCAGAAAGTTGCTCTCGCGTTTCAGACGTTCGTTGTCGGCCAGCGGTCCTTCCACTGGTCCTGCTTTTTGGTGAGAGAGAGGTTGTTTGCTCATCAATAGACATCCCTTTGATAACGTTTGGCACGACGCAATTCGCTCAGATACTCTTCTGCTTCCTCACGGCTCTTCTGGCCATGTTCGGCAATCACATCCAGCAGGGCTTCCTGCACATCTTTGGCCATATGATTGGCGTCGCCGCACACATAGAAGTGAGCGCCTGCTTCCAGCCACTGGTAGAGCTCGAGCCCCGCCTCGCGCAGGCGATCCTGCACATAAATCTTGTTGGCCTGATCCCGGCTGAAGGCCAGGGAGATCTTCGACAGCAGGCCCGACTTCACATAACGCTGCCACTCCACCTGATAGAGGAAATCCTGGGTAAAGTGGGGGTTGCCGAAGAAGAGCCAGTTCTTGCCGTCGGCCCCTTGAGCTTCCCGCTCCTGCAAGAAGGCTCGGAAGGGGGCGATGCCGGTGCCAGGGCCCACCATGATGACGGGGGTATCGGGGTTATCAGGCAGGCGGAAGTTGTCGTTGTGCTCCACGAATACCCGCACCTCGGCATCTTCCGGCAGACGGTCCGCCAGATAGGAGGAGGCGGCGCCGCTGCGCACAGTGCCATCTTCCTGCGGGTAGCGCACCACGCCGACGGTCAGGTGCACCTCCTCTTCCACCTCGCTCTGGCTGGAGGCGATGGAGTAGAGGCGTGGAGTGAGCGGGCGCAGCAGGCCGATCAGTTGTTCGGCGGTGAGCGCGGTCGGGAAGCGTTTGAGCACATCCACTACCTGGGCGCTGGCCACCAGGGTGTTGACCTGGGCCTTGTCACCGGCCAGATCTTTGAGTGCCGCGTTGTCCGAGATCTCTGCCAAGCCGGTGATAAAGCCGCCGTGCAAGCGAGTCAGCTCCAGCTCGCGGCTGAGCACCTCGCGCAGGCTGCCGCGGGCGGTGGCCTCGTCGCCGGAAAGATGAGCCAGCGCCAAGACCTCACCGACCAGATCGGCATCGTTGTCAAACCAGATGCCCAGCGCATCCCCCGGCTGGTAGCGGATGCCGGACTCTTCGAGGCTGATCTCGATGTGGCGGATATCCTTGGTCGAGTCGCGACCGGTGATCTTCTGGTTGACCGAAAGCCTGGCCGGGAAGGGGTTCTCCTTGCTGTACTGGCTGTGGCCGACAGCCTGCTGTACCGCGCTGGCCACGCTGCTGCCGGCAGGGCCGGCAGAGAGAGTGGCGGCGATGGCGTTGAGCGCCTGTTCGCCCCATGCCTTGGCGGCATCCTGATAATCCACGTCCAGGCTGGCGAGTTCATGCACCCGGTCGGCGCCGGCCTTGGTCAGCAGGCTGTCAAAGTCCTTGCCGGTCTGGCAGAAAAATTCATAGGAGCTGTCACCCAGCCCCAGTACGGCGAACTTGAGCCCTTCCAGCTTGCCGACCTTGCCCTTCTTGAGCTGCTCGTACAGATCGACCGCGCTCTCCGGCGGTTCACCCTCCCCGTAAGTGCTCACTACCACCAGCAGGTGGGTCTCTTTCTTGAGCTGCTTGGGTTTGTAGTCCGCCATGGAGGTGAGGGTCACCGGCAGGCCACGGGCTTCGGCCTGCGCCTTGATGGCGCTGGCCACGCCCTTGGCGTTGCCGGTCTGGGAGCCGTAGAGAATGGTCAGATTGCCGCTAGGGGCAGTGGCGGCTGCGCCGGTCACGGCCGGCTGGCTGCCCGCCTGGGAGAGACCGTAGAGATAACCGCTCACCCAGGCAAGTTGCTGGGTGTTGAGGGTCGATAGCGCCTGGCTCAGCAGTCGTTGCTGCTCGTCAGAGAGGGGAGTCAGGTTGGTCAGGGAGTCCTTCAATTGCATCACACATGTCTTCCATGGTCTGATTTTTGGTCAGGTTAAGGGGTGTGATGGATAACAACAAAGAATAAAAATGTCTTTTTTATTCTATTACTGCATTAAAAAGGCGATGGAGAGGGTCGCAAGGCGACTCAGGTCGACAGGGTTCTCATGGTATAAAGGGCGATGAATGAGCCCGTATTACCCACACAGGAAGCGTGAATGTCGACCATCAGCTTGTTTCATGTCAATGCCTTCAGCCAGCACCCCTTTAGCGGCAACCCGGCAGTGGTAGCGCTGGGGCCGAGCCAGCCGGATGCCACCCTGCTGGCCATGGCGGCCGAGTTCAACCAGTCAGAGACCGCCTTTCTGGTGCCTTTGGGCCGGGCCCGCTACCAGCTGCGCTGGTTCACTCCCGAACTGGAAGTGGATCTCTGCGGTCACGGCACCCTGGCTGCGGCCCACGTGTTGTGGCAGACGGGAGCGGTGGCTGGGGATGAGGTCATTTACTTCGAGACCCGCAGCGGCGAGCTGCTGGCCCGGCGCGAAGGGGAGTGGATCTGGCTCGATTTCCCGCGCATTGCCCCGGTGCCGCTCGTTCTGGATCCCGCCTATACGGCGGCGGTCGGTTGCCAGCCGCTGCACACCCTGGCGGCTGGCGCCAAGTTCTTGCTGGAGCTCGCCAGCGAGGAGGAAGTCCGCGCGCTCAGCCCAGATTTTCAGGCCTTGCGCGCGCTGCCCGGTCGAGGCCTGATGGTGACGGCGCCCTCGCGCGGCTCGGACCATGACTTTGTCTCTCGCTACTTCGCCCCCTGGGTCGGGGTGGATGAGGATCCGGTGACTGGCTCCAACCACTGCGCCCTGGTGCCCTTCTGGGCCGAGCGGCTCGGCAAACGGCAGCTGCGGGCCCGCCAGATCTCGGCCCGGGGTGGTGAGCTGCGGCTAGAACTGCAGGAGAATCGGGTGCTGATGGCCGGTCAGGCCGTCACCCTGTGGCAGGGGGAGTGGCTGCTGCCACCGGCCTCATAAGCGGCAAGCTGGCGGCATTGAAGGTTCGTCAGCGGTTTGTGTCCGCCATAAAAAACGCCCCGCAGTTGCGGGGCGTTTTGATTGTCATGGACGGCAGCTGCGCTGCTGCGGCCCTGTTTCTTCGGCTCTTACTTTTGTGGACGCAGAGCCGGGAACAGGATGACGTCACGGATGGTGTGGCTGTTGGTGAACAGCATCACCAGACGGTCGATACCGATACCCTGACCGGCAGTCGGCGGCAGACCGTGTTCCAGCGCGGTGACGAAGTCGGCGTCGTAGAACATGGCTTCGTCGTCACCTGCGGCTTTCTGGTCAACCTGAGCCTGGAAGCGCTCGGCCTGATCTTCCGCATCGTTCAGCTCGGAGAAGCCGTTGGCCAGCTCACGGCCACCGATGAAGAATTCGAAGCGGTCGGTGACGTCCGGGTTCTGGTCGTTGCGACGGGCCAGCGGAGAGACGGCGGCCGGGTACTCGGTGATGAAGGTCGGTTGCAGCAGCATGTGCTCCACGGTCTCTTCGAAGATCGCGGTGATCACGTGGCCCAGCTCCCAGCTCTTCATCAGCTCGATGTGCAGGCGCTTGGCGACGGCGGTGGCCTTCTCCAGGGTCGCCAGATCGTCACGGGTCACATCCGGGTTGTACTTCAGGATGGAGTCCACCATGGAGAGGCGCTGGAACGGCTGACCGAAATCGATGGTCAGGCCCTCTTCGCCCTCTTTGGCGTAACGGATCTTGGTGTCGCCCAGGATGTCTTGCGCCAGGGTGCGCAGCATCTCTTCGGTGAGGTCCATCAGATCGATGTAGTCGGCGTAGGCCATATAGAACTCGAGCATGGTGAACTCGGGGTTATGGCGAACGGAGATACCTTCGTTACGGAAGTTGCGGTTGATCTCGTAGACACGCTCGAAGCCACCGACCACCAGACGCTTCAGATAGAGTTCCGGAGCGATACGCAGGTACATGTCGATGTCCAGCGCATTGTGGTGGGTGATGAACGGACGGGCAGAGGCGCCACCCGGGATGACCTGCATCATGGGGGTTTCCACTTCCATGAAGCGCTTGTCGTTCAGGAACTTGCGGATACCGGCCACGACCTTGGTACGGGTCACGAAGGTCTTGCGGGACTCTTCGTTGGCGATCAGGTCCAGGTAACGCTGACGGCAGCGGGCTTCCTGGTCGGTCAGACCTTTGTGCTTCTCGGGCAGCGGGCGCAGGGCCTTGGTCAGCAGGCGAATGTCGGAGACGTGAACGGAGAGTTCGCCTGTGTTGGTGCGGAACAGGGTACCTTCGACACCCACGATGTCGCCCAGATCCCACTTCTTGAACTGCTCGTTGTAGAAGCCTTCCGGCAGGTCGTCACGGGTGACGTAGACCTGGATCTTGCCTGCCATGTCCTGCAGGGTGGCGAAAGACGCCTTGCCCATGATCCGGCGGGTCATGATGCGACCGGCAATCTTCACCCGTTTACCCAGTGCGGCCAGCTCGTCGGCGCTCTTGTCGCCAAACTCGGCGTGCAGATCGCCGGAGAGGTGGTCACGACGGAAGTCGTTGGGGAAGGGGTTGCCCTGGGCGCGCAAGGCGGCCAGCTTGGAACGACGCTCCTGCATCTCGTTGTTCAGTTCGAGAGTTTGGTCGACTTCCGGAGTGGTGGTTTGTTCAGACATGGTGATTCCTGCTGTTCTGTTTTTTTACAGGCCTGACTTCAGGCTAGCTTCGATAAACTTGTCCAGATCGCCGTCGAGTACCGCCTGGGTATTGCGGGTTTCGACGCCGGTACGTAGATCCTTGATGCGCGCATCATCCAGCACATAGGAACGGATCTGGCTGCCCCAGCCGATGTCGGACTTGGTCTCTTCGAGGGCTTGCTTCTCGGCATTCTGCTTCTGAATTTCCAGCTCGTAGAGCTTGGCTTTCAGCTGCTTCATACACTGATCTTTGTTTTTGTGCTGGGAACGATCGTTCTGGCACTGTACCACGACCCCAGTGGGAATGTGGGTAATACGTACCGCGGATTCGGTCCGGTTGACGTGCTGACCACCGGCGCCGGAGGCTCGGTAGACGTCGATGCGCAGGTCGGCCGGGTTGATCTCGATGTCGATGTCATCGTCGATCTCTGGGTAGACGAACACGGAGCAGAACGAGGTGTGGCGACGACCGCCGGAATCGAACGGCGATTTGCGCACCAGGCGGTGCACGCCGGTCTCGGTGCGCAGCCAGCCGAAGGCGTACTCACCGGTGAACTTGATGGTGGCGGACTTGATGCCGGCCACGTCGCCTTCGGAGCATTCAATCAGCTCGGGCTTGTAGCCGTGGGCATCGCCCCAGCGCAGGTACATGCGCAGCACCATGTTGGCCCAGTCCTGGGCCTCGGTACCACCGGAGCCGGACTGGATGTCGATGTAGCAGTCGGAGGGATCGTGCTGACCGGAGAACATGCGGCGGAACTCGAGATCCACCAGCTTGGACTCCAGCACGTCGGCTTCGGCCACGGCTTCATTGAAGGTATCTTCGTCTTCGCCTTCCACGGCCAGCTCGACCAGCATGGCCACGTCGTCAGCACCCTGGGTCAGGGTGTCGATGGTGCCGACCACGTTTTCCAGCGCGACGCGCTCTTTGCCCAGCGCCTGTGCGCGCTCGGGTTCATTCCAGACGTCCGGCTGTTCCAGCTCGGCGTTGACCTCTTCTAGACGCTCTTTTTTGGCGTCATAGTCAAAGGTACCCCCTAAGCAGCTCGGTCCTCTCAGACAGCTCCTTAAGCTTGTTTAATACAGGATTGACTTCAAACATCGTGAAAACTCTCGGGGTCGATGTGATTTAAAAACGGGATATTCTAGCCAATTGTGGAAGGAATAAACAGGGTCGGCTGTCCTTGTGCGTGTCCGGTAGTCAATTTCTGGTGCAGTTTTCCCCAACTCGGTGGAAAATATCGCCCACCGCCCCATTTTCCGGTTCAGTTTTGTGCCGACGGGTCGTTAATAACTACGCAGTGCTGTGCACTTTTTGGGAAATCCTGTTCCTGACCTCCATAAGAAGAACGCATGATGAAAAATCTATCACTCAAGCAGAAGATACTGTTGTCAGTGGTCATCGCCCTCTCGCTGGTGATCCTGCTGCTCTCCTGGCAGAGCTACACCAGCCAGAAGTCCCTGTTGCTGCAAGGCAGTCAGGAACAGGTGCAGCGCCTCGGCAACCAGCAGGCCGCCAGCGTCAGTGACTGGCTCGCGGCCCGTCGCGACGTCATTCAGGCGCTCGGCAACAAGGCCGGTGCCGACCCCCTCAACGCCCTGCAACAGGCGCAAGTCTCCGGCCGCTTCCAGCTCACCTACTTTGGCGAGAGCAGCGGCAAGATGAACGACTCCGATCCCTCCATCAATCGTGACGGTTACGATCCCCGCTCCCGCGGCTGGTATCAGGAGGCGATGGGCAAGGGTGGCATGATCGTCACCAAGCCTTACCTTGACGTGGCCTACAACATCATGGTGGTGACCCTGGCCCAGCCGGCGCAGGGCGGCGTGGTCGGTGGCGACCTCTCCATCGCCTCCCTGGTGGAAGACGTCACCAAGATGAAGCTGCCGGCCGACGGCTTTGCCATCATGATGCACAAGGACGGCACCGTCATCGCCTACAAGGACGCGGCCAAGGCGATGAAACCGGCCACCGAGATCGACAACGATCTGACCAATGCCCTGATCGAGCAGAGCAAGACCAGCAACAGCCTGGTGCCGGCCTACTTCGACGGCGAAGGGCGCGACAAGCTGCTGTGGGCGGTGGATATCCCCGACACCGACTGGGAGCTGGTGCTGGTGCTGGACAAGGAGACCCTGGAGGCGCCACTCTCTTCCCTGCTGATGACCCAGCTCGGCCTGGCCCTGCTGGTGCTGGTGGGCAGCATCCTCGCCATCTCCTGGCTGGTCAGCCTGCTGTTGGGGCCCCTTGGCAAGGTCTCCCAGGCGTTGGCCCGCATCGCCGACGGTAACGGCGATCTGACCCAGCGCATCAAGATCGACACCAACGACGAGGTGGGTCAGTTGGCCAACAGCTTCAACCGCTTCGTCGGCAGCCAGCACCAGCTGATTGGCAACATCCGCCAGCTGGCCAACGAGCTGAACGCCGATGCCGAGCGCAGTCTGGTGACCAACCAGGCCGCCGTGGACGAGCTGCAGCGCCAGCAGCAGGAGGTGACCATGGTCGCCACCGCGGTTACCGAGATGGCGAGCGCCACCATGGAGATCGCCGGCAACGCCGAGAACACCGCCGCCGCGGCCCAGCAGTCCGCCCAGAGCAGTGAACAGGGCAAGATGCTGGTGAACCAGACCCGTCAGTCCATCAACGGTCTGGCCGAGGAAGTGGGGCAGGCGACCGAGGTGATCGGCGAGCTGAGCCGCCACGCCCAGGCCATCTCCGGCATCCTCTCCACCATTCAGGGCATCGCCGAGCAGACCAACCTGCTGGCGCTGAACGCGGCCATCGAAGCGGCCCGTGCCGGTGAACAGGGTCGCGGTTTCGCGGTGGTGGCGGACGAGGTGCGGGTGCTGTCGCGCCGCACCCAGGACTCAACCCAGGAGATCCAGTCCACCATCGAGACCCTGCAGCAGACCACGGCCCGTGCGGTGAGCCTGATGCAGACCAGTCAGGGGCTGGCGGACAACAGCGTGAAAGACGCCGATGCCGCTGCCGCTGCGCTCGAAGAGATCACCCAGGCAGTCAGCCTCATCTCCGACATGGCGGGCCAGATCGCCACGGCCGCCGAGGAGCAGACCCAGGTGACCGGCGAGATCACCCAGAACACCACCGCCATCAAGGATGTGAGTGACGAGATCACCGCCGCCGCCATGCGCGATCTGGATCAGGCCGAGAGTCTCAAGGGGCGGGCCACCGACCTGAACAAGCAGGTCTCGACCTTTATCCTGTAAGTGCTTGAACGCGGCGAACACGGCCGCCATGACCAAGCCCCGCACTCGGCCGAGTGCGGGGCTTTTTGTTTATGGGTCTCGCCACGGCTATCAATGAAGGAAGTGGTGCAGAGAAGCTGGCGAGCAGAAATGGCAGAGCCCACCAGGGGGTGGGCTCTGTTCATATACGTCTGACGGGAAAGGAATTACAGGAAGGGCAGTGCCAGGAACAGCTTGATCACCATGGCGTTGATGATGTCGATGAAGAAGGCGCCCACCATGGGCACTACCAGGAACGCCAGGTGGGAGGGACCGAAGCGCTGGGTGATGGCCTGCATGTTGGCGATGGCTGTGGGGGTGGCCCCCAGGCCAAAGCCGCAGTGGCCCGCTGCCAGCACGGCAGCATCATAGTTGCGGCCCATTACCCGGAAGGTGACGAAGATGGCGTAGAGCGCCATGGCCACGGTCTGGGCCGCCAGCAGGATGAAGATGGGCAGCGCCAGGTTGGCCAGATCCCACAGTCGCAGGCTCATCAGCGCCATCGCCAGGAACAGCGACAGACTGACGTTGCCGAGCAGGGAGACTTCGCGGTCGCTCACCTCGTGCCAGTTGAGCAGGGTCAGCACGTTGCGCAGCAGCACGCCGACGAACAGCACGCAGACGAACACCGGCAGCTCGAAGGCGCCGCCCTTGAGGTAGGCGGAGAGCATCTCGCCCCCCTTCAGGCTGATGGCGATCAGCGCCAGGGTCTCGATCAGGCTGAAGGTGGTGAGCGGGCGCTCCATGTCTGGCATCTCGAAGCCTTGCGGCGCGTCGTCCCGGTTGTGCTCCTCGCCGGGCACCTGCACCTTCTTCACCAGATAGCGGGCCACCGGACCACCGATCAGGCCCCCCAGCACCAGGCCGAAGGTGGCACAGGCGATGGCGAGCTCGGCGGCGGATTGCACCCCGTACTTCTCGGTGAAGGTGGCGCCCCAGGCCGCCCCGGTGCCGTGGCCGCCGGAGAGGGTGATGGAGCCGGCCAGCAGTCCCATGTGGGGATCCAGACCGAGCAGGGTGGCCAGGCCCACCCCCAGGCTGTTCTGCACCAGCAGCAGGCCGGTGACCACCAGCAGGAAGGTGAGCACCGCCTTGCCGCCGCGCTTGAGGCTGGCGAGATCGGCGGAGAGGCCGATGGAGGCGAAGAACGCCAGCATCAGCGGGGTTTGCAGGCTGGTATCGAACTGCAGCTCCATCTGCAGGGTGGCGCGCAGCAGCAGCAGCACCAGGGCGACCACCAGGCCGCCGGCAACCGGTTTGGGGATGTTGAAGGTGCGCAGCAGCCCGACTCGGGTCACCAGCAGACGACCGAGCAGCAACACCAGGGTGGCTGCGACCAGGGTGGCGTAGGAATCAAGTTGTAGCATTCAGTACTCCCATGTTGATTGGCTGTGTCTTTCGTTGATGCAGACTCACAGATTCAGCCGGGATAAAAACAGTGTGGCTCAGGTGCCAACAAAGAAGGGGCGACATGCCCCCGCCCCACGTAAGAATGGGACCGGTGCGGGCCTGAATTGATCAGGCATCCAGATGAGATTTATGAAAAATCGAGCGGATAGTAGCAAAAAACACCACTTATATCCACATTTGTCAGATAAATGGTCGTTCATCGTGTTTGTTGTGAAATTTAACACTATCGGGTTGGTCGCGGTGCAAGCCGGGGTGAGGGCTATTTCCTGGCTGTCATTTGGGGCACCAGTCCCTATAATTCGGCGGTTTTTGGCCCGCGGACGGCACTGGTGGGATGTGAGTCGGCGGCCTGGCGCGCTATCATGTGCGGGCTTTCGGCCCATGGCGAATGCGGCAGGCAGTCGATGCCGCCGTTTCGTCCCGTTTGAGCCACGATTCGCGGCTGTTGTGCCCATCAAAGAGGAGAGGGTGTGAAGAAGTCCATCTATATCGCCTACACAGGCGGCACCATAGGGATGCAGCGTTCCGACCACGGCTATGTGCCGATGGCGGGCTTCATGGAAGACTGTCTGGCGCGGATGCCCGAGTTCCATCGTCCCGAGATGCCGGATTACCATATTCACGAATATGCGCCCCTCATCGACTCTTCCGACATGACGCCGGCGGACTGGCAGCGCATCGCCGAGGACATTAAAGGCAACTACGACAAGTACGACGGTTTCGTCATCCTGCACGGCACCGACACCATGTCGTTCACCGCCTCGGCGCTCTCCTTCATGCTGGAGGATCTGCACAAGCCGGTGATCATCACCGGTTCCCAGATCCCGCTCGCCGAGCTGCGCTCCGACGGTCAGCAGAACCTGCTCAACGCCCTCTACATTGCGGCCAACTACCCGATCCACGAGGTGACGCTGTTCTTCAACAACCAGCTCTATCGCGGCAACCGCAGTAAGAAGGTGCACGCCGACGGCTTCCACGCCTTCGATTCGCCGAACTACCCGCCGCTGCTCAACGCCGGCATCGCCATCTCGCTGGAAGCGGGCGAGCTGGGCGTGCCCTCCGAGCGGCCGCTGGTGCTGCACGACATCACCCCTCAACCCATCGGGGTGGTGACCCTCTATCCCGGCATCTCGGCCGAGGTGATCGCCAACATCCTGCAGCAACCGGTGCGGGCGCTGATCCTGCTCTCGTTCGGGGTGGGCAATGCACCGCAGAATCCGGCCATGCTGGCGCTGCTCTCCGAGGCATCGGCCCGCGGCGTCATCATCGTCAACCTGAGCCAGTGTCTGCACGGCAAGGTCAACATGGGGGGCTATGCCACCGGCAACGCCCTGTCGCGGGCCGGGGTCATCTCGGGCTTCGACATGACCGCCGAGGCGGCGCTGACCAAGCTGCACTTCCTGCTGAGCCAGGATCTGCCGGCGCCGCGCATCCGCGAGCTGATGCAGCAGTCCCTGCGTGGTGAGCTGACCCCCTGACTGGTGTCCCCCTCACCCTAACCCTCTCCCCAGGGGAGAGGGGATAGATCGAGGCGCTGTTGGCCGCGAGGCTTGCCATGAAGATCGCCGGCAGGTGGCCCGCTTACGGTTCGCAGCTGCGAGCCTGCTCCCTTCTCCCCTGGCGGGAGAAGGGCCGGGGATGAGGGGGATCACTTTGCAGAGATAAAAAATAGGGGAGCCATCATGGCTCCCCTATTTCGTTTTGTTACCGCGATAGGTGACGTGCGGCCTGCCTCAGTGGCTGAGGTCGACCCGCACTATCTCTTCCTCGTCGCGATACTGCCGCTTGAGCTCGCTCTTGCTCTTCATCACGATCTCGCCGTCACGGCCGATGTTCATATGCTCGGGGTTGTCGAGGTGCATCGCCTGCCAGGCCATCACGGCCTGCAGCGACGTGGCCTTCTGCTCGTCGGTGAGCGGTTTGCCATCAGGCCACTTGCCGAGCTCGACCGCGGTCTTGAGCCGCTCGTACACCTCTTTGGGCATCTGCCTGATTGCTTGCAAAAACTCACCTTGTTGAAACGACATCCGGCCTTCTCCTTGCACATTGAGCCATGACGAATCGGGATCAGACCGGCAGATCCTGGCGAACTGCGCCAGCCATCTGCTCCATCACCCGCACTACCTGACAACTGTACCCGAACTCGTTGTCATACCACACGTAGAGCACGCAGTGATCCCCCTCGGCGATGGTGGCCTGGGAGTCGACGATGCCCGCAAAGCGGGAGCCCACCATGTCGGAGGAGACCAGCTCGGTGCTGGCGCTGAAGTCGATCTGGCGATGCAGGGCTGAGCTCAGCGCCATCTGCTGCAGATAGGCGTTGAGGCTCTCCCGATCGGTGGTCTGTTCCAGCGACAGGTTGATGATGGCCAGCGACACGTTGGGTGTAGGCACCCGGATGGCGTTGCCGGTCAGCTTGCCCTTGAGTTCGGGCAGCGCCTTGGCCACCGCCTTGGCGGCGCCGGTGCTGGTCATCACCATGTTGAGGGCTGCGCTGCGACCGCGGCGCTCGCCCTTGTGATAGTTGTCGATGAGGTTCTGGTCGTTGGTGTAGGAGTGTACCGTCTCCACGTGACCGTGACGGATGCCGTACTTGTCCTGCATCACCTTGAGCACAGGAGTGATGGCGTTGGTGGTGCAGGAGGCGGCGGAGATGATCTTGTCATCGGGCCCGATCACCTCGTGGTTGACCCCGAACACCACGTTCTTCATCTCCCCCTTGCCGGGAGCGGTCAGCAGCACCCGGGCGGCGCCGCGCGCCTTGAGGTGCTCGGACAGACCCGCTTCGTCACGCCAGACGCCGGTGTTGTCGACGATCAGCGCATCGTGAATGCCGTAGGCGGTGTAGTCGATGTCGGCCGGGCTGTTTGCATAGATCACCTGGATGAAGGTGCCATTGGCGATGATGGCGCTGCGTTCACTATCCACTTCGATGGAGCCGTTGAATGGGCCGTGCACCGAGTCACGGCGCAGCAGGCTGGCACGCTTCTCCAGATCCCCGTCGCGGCCGCCACGCACCACGATGGCACGTAGCCGCAGGGAGTTGGCGGCGCCGGTGCGCTCGATCAGCAACCGGGCCAGCAGACGGCCGATGCGGCCGAAGCCGTACAACACCACGTCGGTCGGAGCCGGTACGCCGCGACCCAGAGCCGGTGCCAGCTTGGCACGCAGGTAGTCGTCGATGCCGGCTTCATCCTGGTGATCCTGCCAGTAACCCACGGCCAGCTTGCCCAGATCGATCTCGGCGGCGGTCGGGTTCAGGGCCAGGATGGCTTGCAGCAGGGGAAAGCTCTGTTGGATCGGGAGGGGGGCTCCCTGGTGGCGGCGAACGACCCGGTGGGCCTTGAGGATATCGATGGTGGAGGCGTTTTGCAGCGGGCGGCCGAAGATGGTGATCTCGATCCCTTGCTGACGGTAGAGGCGACCGATCAGGGGTTGCATGGCTTCGGCGAGCTCCTGGCTCTCCTGCCACGCCTGCAGATAGTGCTCGTGGGTCATTAACCAGATCCTTTATTTCACGTTGTTGGGGCAAATAGAAATTCGTCGAATGCAGATCAGTGTAGGGGTGTATATTTCGTTATATTATTCTGCAGTCGCGGCCTTATACGGCGCGCGCATTGTAATGGATATGTAACCGGTTTGCTAGCCGTAGGTGGCCGCTCGAGGCTCCCGTTGTTATCAACCTGCGTTTTCAACAAGATGTGAGCCATGGCCAATTTGCCCCTGCGACAGACCTTCATCATGCTTTCCGTCGGCCTTGCCGTTGCGGGCTGCAATGACGACCGGATCCACAATATTTGCAGCAACCATCCCGAGCTCTGTCAGGATCTGGTAGACGATGGCTGGTGCCGCTACGAGCGTACCGACATCATTCGCAGCCGCTTCTATCTCAAGGAGGAGGGGACGGATCGGCGCAAGTATGAGCTGATGCGCAACCTGGAGCGCTACCTCAAATGTGCCGAACGTTCCACCAACATCGAGTACAAGAATGCCCGCGAGCAGAAGAGCCCGCGGGTGGAGGGGATGCTGGCGGCTGGCGACCAGCTGGCCCAGCTCGATGCCGCTACCCGCAACGCCAAGGATCCCTATCTGCTGCTCTGGCACTGGACCAACAACACCAACGAGCTGGCCCGCCAGCAGTTTCTGGCGCTGGAGGGGCAGCCCGCGCTCGAGGAGCCCGAACTGCAGCTGGCGCTCGGGGGCATCTATGCCAAGCGCGAGCCGCAAAAGGCCATCGCGCTGATGCAGCACGCCCTCTCTCTCTACCGGGAAGGGGATCAGGTGAACGGCCGCATCCTCACCTCCCTCAGCACCCTCTACATGGGCCAGAAGGAGTACGGGCAGGCCTATCTGTGGGGCAAGGTGAGCGAGTCGTTCCAGAACGCCGCCGAGGTGTCGGCCAGCCGTTTCAGCCTCTACCACTCCCTGAGCAAACAACAGCAGGAGGGGCTGGACAGCCAGGCCGCCATCCTGGTCGAACAGCTGAAAAGCGGAACCTATCGTCCCTGAATCCTGATGAACCACATTGAATCTCTGGCCAGCGACTGGCCTCACCCCTTCGATATCCGGCTCACCCACGGCCGGGTCAATACGGATGGCCGCCAGCTGGAGCGGGTCACCGTCCGGGCCGTCGTGCTGCGTGGCGACCAGCTGCTGCTGGTGCACTCCAGTGTCAACGGCGATCTCATGTTTCCCGGTGGCGGTATCGAGCACGGCGAGTGCCACAACACGGCCCTGGCCCGCGAGCTGCGCGAAGAGTGTGGGGCAGAGCTGGTGGCGGTTGGCGCCCTGCTCGGGCAGACGCGGGAGTACCGTCCGGCCCGCGAGGCCGACTACGACGCCTACTGCATCCGCTCCTTCTACTACCTCTGTCAGGTGGGGGAGAACTGGAGCGAGCCTCGGCCCCAGCCCTACGAGATAAGGCTCGGCTTCACCCCTGGCTGGTTCGAGCTGGCCGAGGCGCTGCAGACCAACAAGACCCAGCTGGCGGGCTCCTGCCCCCAGTGGACGGCGCGGGAGACGCGGGTGCTGGCCGAATTGCAGCACTGGCACGGTGCCGGCCTGCTGGGCTGAGTTCTTTCACCACGCCATAAAAAAAACCGCCGATTGGCGGTTTTTTTGTGTTGGTTGCCGATCAGGGTGTGCAGACCGGGCAGAGGGCGTAGGTGCCCTGCGGATCGTTGAAGCGGGTCAGCGGGTCCAGGCTGCGGTTCACCTCCACCAGCGCCTTGCCAAGGCCTGCCGGCAGCCAGCTCTGCAGGTGCGAAGCCAGCACCTGGGCGCTGCTGTCGAACAGCTGGCGCAGGAACTTGTCCTTGGCCGACTCTTCCTGCTCGATGGGGGCGACCTGCCACTCCTTGAGGTTGGCCAGCTCGGCTGCCGCCTTGATGGCCGCCTCCTGATCGCCAAACTCGTCCACCAAGCCCAGCGCCTTGGCATCCTGACCGGTCCAGACCCGCCCCTCGGCCGCTTTCTCGGTCTCTTCCGGGCTCAGGCCACGGCCCTTGCTCACCAGACCGACGAAACGCTGATAGGTATCTTCCACGCTCAGCTGGATCGCCTGGCCGACGTGTTCCGGCAGGGCACGGGTCAGGCCGACGCCGACATAGTCGGTGGTGCCGACGCCGTCGGTGTGCACTCCGTACTGGGAGAGCGCCTTGTCGATGGTGGCGAACATGCCGAACACCCCGATGGAGCCGGTGAGGGTGGTGGGGGAGGCGAAGATCTTGTCCGCATCGGCGGAGATCCAGTAACCGCCGGAGGCGGCGTAGCTGCCCATGGAGATCACCACCGGCTTGCCGGCCTGCTTGAGGGCCAGCAGCTCGGCGCGGATCTGCTCGGCGGCGAAGGCGCTGCCGCCGGGGCTGTCGACCCGCAGCACCACGGCCTTCACCTTGTCGTCGCGGCGAGCATCGGCCAGTAGATCGGAGAGGCTGTCACCGCCTATGGTGCCGGCAGGCTGGATACCATCCATGATGGCGCCGCTGGCGACGATGAGGCCCACCTCATCCTTGCCGCTCTGGGGATACTGGCTCGGAATGGCGGCCAGGTACTCCTTGAGGCCCACCCCCTTCCAACCGTGGTCATCGCTCTCGCCCACTTCCTTGATCACCGCCTGGGTCATCTCGTCGCGGGTGGCCAGCTGGTCCACCAGACCGTTGTCGAGGGCGTAGTTGGCCGCGTTGCCGCCGGCCTTGCGCAGCAGCTCGAGGAAGCGATCCTTGCCCGGTGCCACGGCGTCCGGTTCGATTTCACGCTGCTCGGCCACGTCGGTCACATAGGATTGCCACAGCTGATCCAGCCAGCGCTGGTTTGCCTCCTTGCTCTCGGGGGACATCTCGTCGCGGGTATAGGGTTCGACGAAAGACTTGTAGGTACCGACCTTGAACACGTGCGGGGTGATGTTGAGCTTCTCCAGCGCCGACTTGTAGTAGGTCTGGTAGACGCCGAGCCCCTCGATCACCACGGCGCCGCTCTGGTTGAGCAGCACGTGATCGGCGTGGGCGGCCAGCAGGTACTGGCCCTGGGTGTAGAAGTCGGCCATGGCGATGACCGGCTTGCCGCTCTCCTTGAATGCATCGATGGCGCTCGCCACCTCCTGCAGTTTGGAGAAGCTGGTGCCCTGCAGCCCCTGGGGCTTGATCACCAGTGCCTTGATGCGATCGTCATCCTTGGCGTTCTTGATGGCCCACAGCAGATCGGAGAGGACGATCTCGCTGGGTAGTTCGTCGCTGTTGTCCACCTGGCGCAGCAGCTGCACCGTGGGATCGGTTTGCGAGCGCTGTTCCACCAGCACGCCGGAGAGATTGAGGGTGAGGGCCCCTTCGATGGGGGCGCTGGGGGCCTCTTTCTGGCTGACGCTGAAGACGATGATCAAGACCACGACGAGAAACAGCAGATTGACCAGCATCAGCCGGGTGAAATTGAGCAGGCGCCACAGGCTGCGAAACAGCCAACCCAGACCTTTGAAAATAGACATAGTCGCGTTATCGCCCTGTTAATGGGGAGGGAAGCGCCATTATTAACCAGTTGGCCGGTGAAATGCCATTTCCGCTTGGAGAGGATTGGAGCCGGTGAGTTCGGAACACGTCTGTTCGCCGAAAAATTGTCCAAACATTTGTTTGAAAAAGCATTTTTGATTCTTTACTCTAGCCTCGGTTTGATAACAAAAAATTAACTGGAGGCCCTGTGAGCCGCCCACCCATGCTGCCACCTTGTTCCGGGCCTGAGTCCGGACGGCGGGGGATGGGCGTGGTGCCATCCAGCCCGGCCCCGAAAAGGAGTTCATGATGAGCCGTTACCCGACCCTGCTGACCCCCCTCGATCTGGGCTTTACCCAGCTGCGCAACCGCGTGTTGATGGGATCCATGCACACCGGCCTCGAAGAGGAGAAGGGGGGCTTTGACAAGCTGGCCGCCTTCTATGGCGAGCGGGCCCGGGGCGGGGTCGGCCTCATAGTGACCGGCGGTATCGCCCCCAACCTGCGCGGCCGGCTGGTGCCCCACGGCTCCCAGCTGAGCTTTCCCTGGCAGGTGGCCAAGCACAAGAAGGTGACCAGTGCGGTGCATCAGGAGGGGGGCAAGATAGCGCTGCAGATCCTCCATGCCGGCCGCTACGCCTATCATCCGTTCAGCCTGGCGCCGAGTGCCCTCAAGGCCCCTATCTCTCCGTTCAAGCCGCGCGCCATGAGCGAGCGGCAGATCCGCGGCACCATCCGCGACTTCGCCGCCACCGCGCAACTGGCCAGGAGCGCGGGCTACGACGGGGTCGAGGTGATGGGCTCGGAAGGCTATCTCATCAACCAGTTCATCTGCGAGCGCACCAACAAGCGCACCGACGGCTGGGGTGGCAGCAGCGAAAACCGCATGCGCTTCCCGGTGGAGATTGTCCGCGCCATCCGCGAGCGGGTCGGGCCGGATTTCATCATCATCTTCCGCCTCTCCATGCTGGATCTGGTAGAGCAGGGCTCGACGCTGGAAGAGGTGATTGCGCTCGGCAAGGCGCTGGAGCAGGTGGGGGTCACCCTCATCAACACCGGCATCGGCTGGCACGAGGCGCGCATTCCCACCATCGCCACCAGCGTGCCGCGCGGCGCCTTCAGCTGGGTGACCGCCGAGCTGAAAAAACACCTCAAAGTACCGCTTATCACCACCAACCGCATCAACACCCCCGAGGTGGCCGAGCGCATTCTGGCGGGCGGCGAGGCGGATATGGTCTCCATGGCGCGCCCCTTCCTGGCCGACCCCGAATTCGTCATCAAGGCGGCCGAAGACAGGGCGGACGAGATCAACACCTGCATCGCCTGCAACCAGGCCTGCCTCGACCACATCTTCAAGCAGAAGCGTGCCTCCTGCCTGGTCAATCCGCGTGCCTGCTTCGAGACCGAGCTCAACTTCGGCCGGGTGCCTCAGCCCAAGAAGCTGGCGGTGGTGGGCGCAGGCCCTGCCGGGCTGGCGTTTGCCTGCTACGCCGCCGAGCGTGGCCATCAGGTGAGCCTGTTCGATCAGGCCAGCGAGATCGGCGGCCAGTTCAACTTCGCCAAGCAGATCCCGGGCAAGGAGGAGTTTCACGAAACCCTGCGCTACTTTGCCAAGCGGCTGGAGAAGTGCGGCGTCGAGCTCTATCTGGGCCAGCGCCAGAGCGCCGAGAGCTTGCTCGGCGGCGGTTTTGACGAGGTGATCCTCGCCACCGGCATCCGCCCGCGCACCCCCAACATTCCGGGTATCGAGCATCCCAAGGTGCTGAGTTACCTGGACGTGCTGCGGGATCACAAGCCGGTGGGCGAGAAGGTGGCGGTGATCGGCGCCGGCGGCATCGGCTTCGACGTGGCTGAATATCTGGTGGAAAAACGGGCGGATGGGGGGCAGAGCCGGGATCACTGGCTCAAGGAGTGGGGCATTGACAAGCAGCTCGGCGAGCGCGGCGGTCTGACGACCCCGGTGATCGACGCCCCCGAGCGCCAGATTTGGCTGCTCCAGCGCAAGGAGAGCAAGGTAGGCGACGGCCTGGGCAAGACCACCGGCTGGATCCACCGCACCGTGCTCAAGAACCGCAAGGTGGAGATGATCTCCGGCGTGCAGTATCTGCGCATCGACGACGAGGGGCTCCACATCCGGGTGGGCGACCAGCAGCAGTGCCTGCCGGTGGATCAGGTGATCATCTGCGCCGGCCAGGAGCCGCTCAAGGAGCTGCAGGCCGGTCTGCAGGCGGCGGGCAAGCCGGTACACATCATCGGCGGGGCCGACGTGGCCGCCGAGCTGGATGCCAAGCGCGCCATCCGTCAGGGGGCCGAGCTGGCTGCGGTCATCTAGTCGACGGGCCGCCTTGTATTGCGACAAACCCCTGAAGCTCAGGGGTTTTCTTCATGCGGTGCTGTGCTAAGGTAGCGCCATCATAGCCCCTGACAAGGAACTGCTCATGGATGCCCTCCATCTGTTACTCAACCGCCACTCCTGTGGCCGTCTGGCCGAGCCCGCCCCGAGCGGTGAGGTACTCGACAATATCCTCAAGGCCGGGCTGCGGGCGCCGGATCACGGCACCCTGACCCCCTGGCAGTTCATCCTGTTCGAAGGGGAGGGCCGCGAGCGGTTGGGCACCCTTTTGGCGGAAGCCGCCCGTAGCCGCGGTGAGGATGAAGAGAGCATCAAGAAGTGCCGGGAAGCACCGCTGCGCGCACCGCTGGTGATTGCGGTGGCGACCCGCCATCAGGAGCACCCCAAGGTGCCGCGACTGGAGCAGGAGCTTTCCGCCGGCTGCGCCCTGATGGCGATGCAGATGGCGGCCCAGGCCCAGGGCTTCAACGGCATCTGGCGCTCCGGCTGGTTTATCTTTGACGAGCAGATCCAGGCCGGCCTTGGCCTTGGCACAGACGATCAGCTGGTGGGCTTCCTCTACCTCGGCACCCCCATGCTGGAGGCCCGCAAGCTGCGCGAGCTGCCGGTGAGCGAGTTCGTGCGTCGCTTCTAGTCTGATGAACTGTCGATAAAGCCCTGACTTGTCAGGGCTTTTTTGTTTCTGGCGACAGGCTGTACTGATAAATGAAAAATTGCCAAGAGGCAGGCCGTGGCTGGCAGGGAATTTTTTAAATAGTGAGATGCCGTTCTCAATCCTGGTTTATTACGCTATGTAAAACGTTTGCTCCTCGTTAATATCCCTGTGCCAGTTTAGAAGGTGACCCCTTCTAATTTTCTGCGATGAGAGTCGCAATTCCGTAGCACCTTTTTACAGCCCAACGTCTTGATGACATTGGGCTTCATTTTTATGGGCGTTTTTCGGGTGTAGGTTCCCTTCACTTCCTGGTGCCGGCTCTACAGGTAGTTCTAGGAGCGTGCTGCTAGCTTACCGGCGTCTTGCCTTTGGCGGGCAGCACGCGGGCCGGGTTGCCCGCCACCCGGGCGCCGGCCGGCACGTCTTTGGTGACCACGGCTCCGGCGCCCACGATGGCCTCCCGCCCTATGGTGACGCCGGGCAGCAGAATGGCGCCACCGCCAATCCAGACCCTGTCCTCGATGGTGACCGGCAGCGCGGTCTCCACCCCCTGGATCCGTTCATCGGCGTCCAGCGCGTGGGCGGCGGTGTAGATCTGCACGTTCGGCCCTATCATCACCTCGGCGCCGATGCGAATGGGAGCGTTGTCCAGCAGGGTGGCTCCCATGTTGATGTAGCTGCGCTCGCCAAGATGAATGTGGCGGCCATAGGTGCAGTAGAGGGGCGGGCAGATAAAGGCACCCTGGGCCAGCTCGCCGACGATCTGCTGCAGCAGCGCCAGCTGTTCATCCTCCTCGTCGCTGCGATTGAAGCGGCGGTACAGGCGGGCCGTCTCCCGGCGCAGCAGATCCAGCTCCGGCGCCATGCAGTTGTAAGGCTGGCTGGCGATCATCTTGTCGTACTCGGTCATGGGAGCTCCTGTGGCTTGTCTTTGTGGCGCCTGGGTTATACATGCTAGCGGCCCGGTCGCCGGATAACCGTGATCAGCGGCCCGCTACGGGCAGCACCAGATTGGTCGGACTGCCCTCGGCAAAGGCAACCAGGTTGTCAAAGGCGGCCTGAAAGTAGAGTTGGTAGCTGTTGCGCTCCACATAGCCAAGATGAGGCGTCGCCAGCACATTGGGCAGGCGCAGCA
This sequence comes from Aeromonas sp. R5-3, assembly GCF_040908225.1. NCBI lineage: Bacteria > Pseudomonadati > Pseudomonadota > Gammaproteobacteria > Aeromonadales > Aeromonadaceae > Aeromonas > Aeromonas sp. R5-3. Next base: position 128,740 of record NZ_JBFODH010000021.1, read on the forward strand.
AAGGCTCGTTTTGCGCCGTGGCAGGCTCTGCATCGAACACGTCGAGCGCTGCGCGCCGGGTGGGGTTGGCGGCGAGTTCAGCATAAAGGGCGCCCGGTTCGACAAGCTCAGCCCGACTGACGTTGACCAACAGGGAGTCGACCTTCATCCGCGCGAGATCGGCGCGGGTCACACAGCCACGGGTTGCTTCGTGCAGGCGCAGATGCAAAGAGAGGACGTCGGCGTCACGAAAGAAGGCCTCCTTGTCGGGGGCGCTGGCATGGCCATCCCGCTCGGCCTGCTGGCGGGAGTCCTCGCTGCCCCAGATCAGCACCGACATGCCAAAGGCCCGGCCGTAACCGGCCACCAGCCTGCCAATCTTGCCGTAGCCCCAGATGCCGAGCGTCAACCCCTGCAAGGTACGCCCCAGCCCCAGTGTGCCGGATTGCTGCCACTGCCCTTGGGTGAGGGCATGGCAATAGGCCGGGAGGTGGCGGGAGGCGGCCATGATGAGGGCCCAGCAGAGCTCGGCGGGCGCCACGGGGGTGCCGATGCCTTCGGCGACGGCCACCCCGTGGCGTTGGCACAGGAGGGGGGCGATATGCTGGCTGATCTTGCCGGTCTGACTAATGAGCCGAAGGGAGGGGAGCCTGCGCAGCAAGGCTTCGTCGATGCGGGTGCGCTCGCGGATGAGCACCAGTGCCTCCACCCCTGCCAGCTTGGCGGCAAGGCGCTCGGGGTCAGGTTCGCTTCGGGTGAGAATGGTGACGTCGTGGCCCGCCAGGCGGGTAAAGCAGGGCAGATGACGCACCTGATCCTGATAGTCATCCAGTATGGCAATCCGCATAAGCACTCTGTGTCGCAGGGGGGACTAGCGGCCTATCCTACCGGAAACGGGGTGAGCTGTGTGGTCAAATGAGCATGTATGGCGCTGGGTGGTGGAATCAGCGAAGAAGCGGCTGCCGCCGGCGGGCCGAAAACAGACGGGGCTCCCGTGTGGGAGCCCCGTTGATAGTTTGGCAAGTGCCGCTTAGCCGAGTTTGTAGCTGATGGGCTGGCAGCCGCTGTGGCTTATTGCTTATCAGCCGAGTTTACGGCCGATGGGTTGGCAGCCGCCATGGCTTGTTGCTAATCAGCCGAGTTTGCGGCCGGAGAGGCGGCACCACTCTTCCTTGACGGCGGTCGGGTCCATCTCGAACCACTGGCCGTAGATGGTCTCCAGCTCCGGCGCCTGGCTTTCCAGCACGCCGGAGAGGGCCATCAGGCTGCCCGCCTTGCCGTGGCCGGCGATCAGCGGCGCCAGCTCGCGCAGCGGGCCGGCCAGAATGTTGGCGACCACCACGTCCGCTTCGACATCTTGCGGCTGATCCGCCGGCAGATAGAGCTCGATCTGATCGGCGACGCCATTGCGCTCGGCGTTGTCACGGCTGGCCTGGATGGCCTGCGGATCGATGTCGATGCCGATGACCCGGGCGGCCCCGAGTTTCAGCGCTGCGATGCCGAGGATGCCGGAGCCGCAACCAAAGTCGACCACTGTCTTGCCAGCCAGATCCAGCCCGTCCAGCCACTGCAGGCAGAGCGCCGTGGTGGGGTGGGTACCGGTACCGAAGGCCAGACCCGGGTCCAGCATGACGTTGACCGCATCCGGGTTCGGCACGTCGCGCCAGCTCGGGCAGATCCACAGGCGTTCGCCGAACTGCATGGGGTGGAAGTGATCCATCCACTCGCGCACCCAGTCCTTGTCTTCCAGCTGCTCCACCTTGTAGCCCACGTCTTCACCGAAGATCTGCTGGAAGAAGGCGATGGTGGGGGCCGGATCGGTTTCGGCGTCAAACAGCCCCATCACTTCGGTCTCGCCCCACAGCGGGGTCTCGCCCGGCATGGGTTCATAGACGGGCACATCCTTGGCATCCATAAAGGTCACCGCCTGGGCACCACGCCCCAGCAGCATGTTGCTCACCTTGTCCGCCGTCTTGGCGGTGGCGTTGATTCGAATTTGTATCCAGGGCATGGCGTCGACTCTTCATAAATGTGAAACCGCGGGATTCTATCATCATGGGCGTGTGCTGTCGTGGTTTGCCCATGCAGTGTGGTGGAGGAGGCGGACTTTGCCGAGTTGGCACGGTTCATGTATTCCTCATTGGGTGACGGGAAGCAACCTGTTCCCGCTGAATGCTTTGCTCTAGGAAAGTTCCGTCATCTTTTTCAGCCACCTTCGGGTGGCTTTTTTTTGCCTGCGAGGCGGCAGGGGCGGCAGGCCACGGTGGCAGGGCAAAATGTGGCAAGCAAGCGGGGAGGGGGGCGGGATTGGCACACTAGCTGCAAAGGTACAGAGGTCCTGCATAAGGATATGTGTGTGATTGTTACCCCAACGTTCAGGTATTTAGGGCCATCCCGGCGGGATGGCCCCTTTTTTTGGCTTTTTTATGGTGAAGCTGCGTGGTGACTGTCTGTTGCCTGATGTGAGCTGTGCTGTGATGGGGCTTGTCACTGGTGAGTTCACCCCATGATGGTGCAGTTTTTACCCATAAGGGATTAGTTGCTGAACCGGCTCATGTCGATCACCAGCTTGCCCACCATGCGGCCGGCTTCCACCTCGGCATGGGCCTGAGCCAAGGTCGTCGGGGTCAGCTCGGGTACCACCTTGCTGAGGGTGCTCTTGACCACGCCCTGATCCACCAGGGCGGCGACCAGCCCCAACAGGTTGTGCTGCTCAATCATGTCCGGGGTCTGGAACAGGGAGCGGGTAAACATGAACTCCTGGCTGAAGGTGACGCTCTTGCTCTTGAGCAGGGAGAGATCCCAGGGCTCGCTCGATTCGGCGATGGTGCAGATATGGCCGAACGGGCTGATGAGGCTGGCCATGGCATCCCAGTGCTGCTCGGTGGCATTGGTGCAGAAGATGGCATCCACCTGGTTGATGCCGAGGGCGGTGAGATCCTCCTGCAACTGGTGATGGCTCACCACCTGGTGGGCCCCCATCTGCAGGCACCAGGCCCGGGTTTCGGGGCGCGAGGCGGTGGCGATCACCTCCATGCCGGTGAGCTGGCTGGCCAGCTGGATGGCGATGGAGCCGACCCCGCCGGCGCCGCCGATGATCAGCAGCCGTCCGCGGCTCTCGCGGCTGAGGCTCATGCGCTCGAACAGGGTTTCCCAGGCGGTGATGGCGGTGAGCGGCAGGGCGGCCGCTTCCAGGTCGCTCAGGCTGGTGGGGGCGAGGGCGGCGATGCGCTCATCCACCAGTTGCAGGGCGCTGTTGCTGCCGGGGCGGCTGATGTCGCCGGCATACCAGACCCGGTCGCCCGTCTTGAACAGGGTCACCTCGCGGCCGACGGCGATCACCTCGCCCACGGCGTCCCAGCCCAGCACCCGTGGGCTGCTCTCGACCTTGGCCTTGGGGGCGCGCACCTTGGTGTCGACCGGGTTGATGGAGGTGGCGTTGACCCGCACCAGCAGGTCGCGCGGGCCTGGCGTCGGGTCGGCCAGATTGACCTCGATAAAGCAGTCGGGATGATCGCTCGGCAGATAGTGGGTCAGGGCGATGGCTTTCATGGCAGTTCCTTTCAAATCGGTTGGATGGGGATTGCCAGCCACTCTAGTCTGGTTGATTATTCAGATTAAGATGGGTAATTGGTAAAGACTGTTTGAATATATGAACAATGTCGAACTGGAGCTGATGGGGCTGTTTGCCACCGTGGTGGAGCAGGGCAGTTTTACTGGGGCGGCCGAGCTGCTAGGCATGCCCAAATCCTCGGTCAGCCAGAAGATCTCGCGGCTCGAATCCCAGCTCGGGGTGCGCCTGTTGCAGCGCACCACCCGCCGGCTGAGCCTGACCCCGCAGGGGGAGGTCTATGTGGAGCAGTGCCGGGCGCTGCTGGCGCTGGCCCGCAGCGCCAATCTGGCGATGGCGCGGCTGCGTGCGGCCCCGGCCGGGCGGGTGCGGATCACCGCGCCGGAGGCCACCGGCACCCTGCTGCTCGGCCGGATCCTGGCCGAGTTTCGGGCCCTCTACCCCGAGGTGGTGCTGGAGCTGACCCTCTGCGATGAACAGCTCGACCTGGTGGGGGAGGGTTATGATCTGGCGCTGCGGGCGGCACCGCTGAAAGATTCCAGCCTGATCTGCCGGCGCATTGGTCAGGTGCCGCGCCATCTGGTGGCGGCGCCCGCCTATCTGGCGGCCCACGGCACGCCGCAACAGTTGAGCGAGCTGGGGCGATACGCCTGTCTGGTGCACACGTCGCTGCCGGTGTGGCCGCTGCAGGAGGGGGGCTGGCGGCCGCAGGGGGCCTGTATCAGCAACAGCCTGCTGGCACTGCGGGAGCTGGCCATCAATGAAGGGGGAATTGCGCTGCTGCCCCATCACGTCTGCGAAGGGGATCTGGCGAGTGGCCGCTTGCAGAAGGTGTTGCCCGAGCTCGCCGTGCCGCCCAACCCCTTCTATCTCATCTACCCGAGCCGGGAGCACCTTGCCCCCGCCCTGCGCAGCCTGATGGATTTTGTGGCCGAGCGGTTGCCGTTTGCTTGAGGCTACCAGCCGCTCTGGCCGGCCGACTCCTGATTGGGCTTGAGGCCGAGTGGCACCGACTGGCGCTCCGCCAGCATGCGGATCTGCCCTTCAATGAGGCTGGCGTTGGGGCCCAGCACCAGCACCAGCTGATGGTCGTTGAGCTGGATCCAGGAGAGGCAGCCCAGCCCCAGCAGGCGGGATTGATCCACCAGCGAGATGTCGCGTACCCGCAGGCTGAGACGGGTCAGGCAGACGCTCATGGCCTGCAGGTTGTCCATGCCCCCCAGCACCTTGAGGTACTGGATCGCCAGCATCTGGGGATCGGAGGGGGCGACGCTGGCAAGGAGCGGGTGTTCCGGGGCGATGGGCTTGCTCGGCAGGCTGAGGGGCGTGCGCTCCAGCAGCTGATAGAACAGCAAGGTGTAGGCGACGAAGAACAGGATGCCGACCGGAATGAGCCAGAAGCTGTGCTCGCCGGCGTGGTAGCTCAGCACCAGATCCAGCAGGCCGGCGGAGAAGTAACTGCCCACCTTGATGCCGAGTGCGCTGCAGGTGGCGAGCGACAAGCCGGTCAGCAGGGCATGGGCCAGAAACAGCCAGGGGGCGGTGAAGGCGAACAGGAACTCGATGGGCTCGGTGATCCCCACCAGCGCCGAGGTGAGCGCCAGGGTGAGCAGCAATCCCCCCTGTGGCAACCGCTGCATGCGCTGGCGGTGCAGCCAGATGGCGAAACAGGCGCCAGGCAGGCCGAACATGATGATGGGGTAGAGCCCGGCCACATAGCCTTCGTGCAGCGGCTGGGCGCTGGCCAGCGCTTGCAGGTTGCTCTCTCCCAGCCCGATGAGGCTGCCCAGCACCTGGTGCAGACCGAGCGGGATCAGCAGCCGGTTCAGCACGCCGTAGCAGAAGGCGCCGAGCGGGGTGGTGAGCAGCTCGGAGGCGAGCAGGGTGATGCCCTGCTCCAGCAGCGGCCAGAGCAGCGCGAGGGGGAAGGCCAGCAGCAGGCAGGCCAGCGCCGAGGCGAGCAGGCTGGTGAAATCGCCATTGACCAGCCGCAGCCAGTGGGGCATGGGGTGGCGCTTGAGCCAGGGGTAGACGATGGCAGTGGTCAATCCCGCCAGCAGGCCGCAGATCATGTCGCTGTGCAGGCCGGGAGCCAGGGTGCCGAGCGCCGAGCTCAGCAGCAGGAAGTTGACCGCCCCGGCCAGCGCCTGGCTCCCCTCGCCTTGGCGGCTCAGCCCGAAAGCGATGGCCACCGCATAGATGAGCGGCATCTGGCTGAACAGGGCGCGACCGGTGAGGGAGAGCACCGCCAGATCCAGCACATCCGGCTGGCCGAGCCGATAGAGCAGGGCCGCCAGCGGCAGGATGGAGACCGGCAGCAACAGGGCGTAACCGAGTCGCTGCAGGGCTTGGGTCAGGATCTGTCTGGCGTTCTGGACGGGCATAAGGGCGCACTGTTTTGTGACATGGCGCACAGTTTACCCTTAAAGCACCCATTTTGGGATAGTTTCGGAACCCTTTATTAATCCATTGCTGAACAAGGTTCGAAGAGCCGCCTTACGCTCTGGCTCGGGGCCGGGGTGAGCAGGCTGACCAGCACGAAGGCGATCAGCCCCAGCGCCAGGCTCGGCACTATGGCGTGCAGGCCAGCCAGCTTGATCCCCCATTGGCTCAGGACGGCGTAGCAGAGGATGCCGCACACCATGCTGGCCAGGGCTCCCGGGCCGTTGGCCCGCGACCAGTAGAGGCCGAGCACCAGCGGCCAGAGGAACACCGCCTGCAGGCCGCCAAAGGCAAGCAGGTTGAGCCAGATGATCATCTCGGGGGGCTGCAGCGCCGCCAGCAGCACCAGGGTACCCAGGATCAGGGTGCAGAGCAGGGAGAGGCGCGGCACCCGTACCTCCAGGTTCTCCTGGCCGGCCTTCTCCGGGCTCAGGTAGTTGAGGTAGAGATCCTTCACCAACGTGGCGGAGGCCTGGATCAGCTGGGAGTCGATGGTGGACATGATGGCCGCCATGGGGGCCGCCAGGAAGACCCCGGCCAGCCAGGGGGGCAGCACTTCCATCATCAGGGAGGGCATGATCTTGTCCGGGCTGTCCATGCCGGGCAGGATGGCGCGGCCCAGCGCCCCGGCCAGGTGCATGCCGAACATCAGGAAGGCGCTGACGATGGTGCCGATGAGGATGCCGCGGTGCAGCGCCTTGCTGTCGCGATAGCCAAAGCAGCGCAGGGCCGAGTGGGGCAGCCCCACCACCCCGACGCAGACCAGCACCCAGAAGCTCAGCATGAAGGGCTGGGTCAGCATGTCGCCGGCCCCCTGCGGGCTCACCAGCTTGGGATCGATCGCCTTGAGCTGGTGGATAAGGTTGGGCAAACCATCCCCCGCGATCAGGATCCCCGCCAGCAGGGCGCCGGTGCCGATCAGCATGATGATCCCCTGCAGCGCATCCGTCATTACCACGGCGCGAAAGCCGCCGATCACCGTGTAGAGCAGCACGCAGCCGGCAAACAGGAACAGCCCCTGCTGATAAGAGAGGCCGGTGGCGGTCTCCAGCAGGCGGGCGCCGCCGATGAACTGCACCACCATGGTGGCGATGAAGGCGAGGATGATGGTGACCGAGCCCAGCACCACCACCGCCCTGCTCTGGTAGCGGGCCCACAGCATGTCGTTGATGGTCACCGCATTGACCCGGCGGGCGATGATGGCGAACTTCTTGCCAAGCACCCCCAGGGTGAGCCAGACGGTGGGCAGCTGGATCATCGCCAGCAGCACCCAGCCCAGACCAATCTTGTAGGCGGCACCCGGCCCGCCGATAAAGGAGGAGGCCGAGGTGTAAGTGGCCACCAGGGTCATGGCCAGCACCAGGCCGCCCATGCTGCGGTTGCCGATGAAGTACTCCTGTACGAAGTCACCGCCCACTCGGTGGCGGCTGGCCCAGAAACCGACCCCCAGCACCAGCACCAGATAGATGCACAGCGGCAGCATCAGCTCAAGATTCATGGGGAGGCTCCTTGTCATCGAGGGGCTGGGAGTCGAGGGGGATGTCCACGAACAGGCGATCCACCATCAGGCCGCACAGCACGATGAACAGCAGCGGCATCAGAATGCAGCTGAGCAGGAACCAGAGCGGCATATCCCAGAATTCGATCTCTTCGGGGATGAAATAGGCCGTGCCATACCAGGCAAGGAAGTAGAGCAGGGTCAGCAGCAGGCAGAGTGCTGCTTCCCGACGAGCGAGCGCAAAACGGTTCACCTTGGCCTCCGACAATTTCGAGGGGCGCAAGGATAACAAAAAAGGGCCATGTCGCCATGGCCCTTTTTCAGCAGAAGATCTGCGGACGCGAGTCTTACAGACCCAGCTTCTTGTGCAGGTAGTGGATATTGGTACCACCGTGCTGGAAGTTTTCGTCCTTCATGATCTCTTTTTGCAGGGAGACGTTGGTCTTGATCCCTTCCACCACCAGCTCGTCCAGTGCCTGACGCATGCGGGCGATGGCGACGTCGCGGTTTTCACCGTAACAGATCAGCTTGCCGATCATGGAGTCGTAGTAGGGCGGCACCTTGTAGCCGGCGTAGATGTGGGAGTCCCAACGTACGCCCAGACCGCCCGGCGCGTGGAAGCGCTGGATCAGGCCAGGAGACGGCATGAAGGTGGCCGGGTCTTCGGCGTTGATCCGGCACTCGATGGCGTGGCCACGGATGCGGATGTCCTGCTGGGTGATCGACAGGGGTTGGCCGGCGGCGATGCGCAGCTGCTCCTTGATGAGGTCGACGCCGGTGACCATCTCGGTAACCGGGTGCTCTACCTGGATACGGGTGTTCATCTCGATGAAATAGAACTCACCGTTTTCGTACAGGAACTCGAAAGTACCCGCACCGCGGTAGCCGATCTCGATACAGGCGCGCACACAGCGTTCACCGATGAACTTGCGCATCTCGGCGGTGATGCCCGGCGCCGGTGCCTCTTCGACCACCTTCTGGTGGCGGCGCTGCATGGAGCAGTCGCGCTCGCCCAGATAGAGGGCGTTGCCCTGGCCGTCTGCCAGCACCTGGATCTCGATGTGGCGCGGGTTCTCCAGGTACTTCTCCATGTAGACCATGTCGTTCTTGAAGAACTGGCCTGCTTCGGACTTGGTCAGCGCGATGGCGGCAGCCAGCTCGGCTTCGCTGCGCACCACGCGCATGCCGCGACCACCACCGCCACCGGCGGCCTTGATGATCACCGGGTAGCCGATGCGCTTGGCAATGGCGGCGTTGTGTTTGGCATCGCTGTCAACCGGACCGTCGGAGCCCGGTACGCAGGGTACGCCCGCCTTCTTCATCGCCTCGATGGCGGAGACCTTGTCACCCATCAGGCGAATGGTCTCGGCGCGCGGGCCGATGAAGACGAAGCCGGATTTCTCGACCACTTCGGCAAAGTCGGCGTTCTCGGAGAGGAAGCCGTAGCCGGGGTGAATGGCAACGGCACCGGTCACCTCGGCGGCGGCGATGATGGCCGGCACGTTGAGGTAGGAGTCGGTACTGGCCGGTTTGCCGATACAGATGGTTTCGTCGGCCAGCAGCACATGCTTGAGCTCCCGGTCGGCGGTGGAGTGAACGGCCACTGTCTTGATCCCGAGCTCTTTGCAGGCGCGCAGGATCCGCAGGGCAATTTCACCGCGGTTGGCGATGACTACTTTGTCCAACATGGGTGGCGATTTCCCTTATTCGATGATGAACAGCGGCTCGTCAAATTCGACGGCCTGACCATTTTCAACCAGGATCGCTTTGATCACGCCGGCCTTGTCGGATTCGATTTGGTTCATCATTTTCATGGCTTCGACGATGCACAGGGTATCGCCGACATTGACGTGCTGGCCCACTTCCACGAACGGCTTGGCTTCCGGGCTGGAAGAGCGGTAGAAGGAACCGACCATGGGGGAGCGCATCAGGTGACCGGCCGGGGTGGCGTCGGCAGCTGGTGCTGCGGCGGCCGGGGCGGCGGCGACAGGAGCGGCTACCGGAGCAGCAACCTGCGGCATGATCATCTGTGGAGCAGCGGTCACCTGACCGGAGAAGTTGCGGCTGATGCGAACGGACTCTTCACCTTCGGAGATCTCCAGTTCGGCGATGCCGGACTCTTCAACCAGTTCAATCAGCTTCTTGATTTTGCGGATATCCATTAGCATTCTCTTTCTTCTTTATCTGATCAGTGATTATCAAGCCGCGCGCAACTGGTGCACGGCCGCGGTTAAAGCGAATTGGTAGCCATCGGCCCCCAGCCCACAAATGACCCCCTTAGCGACATCAGACAGATAGGAGTGATGACGGAAGGGTTCCCTGGCGTGGACGTTGGACAGGTGAACCTCGATAAAGGGGATGGCCACACCCAGCAGCGCATCGCGGAGGGCGACGCTGGTATGGGTGAAGGCGGCCGGATTGATGATGATGAAGTCCACCTGACCCATGGCCTGGTGGATGCGGCCGACCAACTCATGTTCGGCGTTGGATTGCAGGTGTTCCAGTGTGACCCCGAGTTCGCCGGCACTTAGCGTCAGATCGGCGACGATCTCATCGAGCGTCTTGCTGCCGTAGATGCCCGGTTCCCGTTTGCCCAGCAGGTTCAGGTTCGGCCCGTTGAGCAGGAGAATTCGGTGTTTTTGCGACATATTGAGTACATCCTCGATGATAATGCTGCTATCTGTCAGCTATCTTGTGGACTACCAGAAATCTAGCCATTTTCTGCTCAAATCGGTGTGCACTGGCACACAGATTTCGCAATTATATTGATTTCGTGAAAATTAGCAGCATTTTACTGGTCTAATCTCTACATCTGTCTGTTTTTTGCTCTATTAGGTCGGCTGTCAAAACACTCACTAGCAGGAATGACAAAGCCGGCACAGGGCCGGCTTTGGAGGCAAAAGGCAGACGGGATCAGGCGGCTTCGGACTTCTCGCGAATGAGTTTGTCCACTACGCCCGGATCCGCCAGGGTGGAGATATCCCCCAGGCTGTCGGTCTCGCCGGTGGCGATCTTGCGCAGAATGCGCCGCATGATCTTGCCGGAACGGGTCTTGGGCAGCCCCTCGGCCCAGTGAATCACGTCCGGGGTGGCGATGGCGCCGATCTCCTTGCGGACCCACTCCTTCACCTCCTTGTGCAGCTCCCGGCTCGGCTCTTCGCCGGCGATCAGGGTGACATAGGCATAGATGCCCTGACCCTTGATCTCGTGTGGAACCCCCACCACAGCCGCTTCGGCGATCTTCGGATGAGCCACCAGCGCGGATTCGATTTCGGCGGTGCCCATGCGGTGGCCGGAGACGTTCAGTACATCATCCACCCGGCCGGTGATCCAGTAGTAGCCATCCTCGTCGCGACGGGCACCGTCGCCGGTGAAGTAGCGGCCGGGGAAGGTGGAGAAGTAGGTCTGCTCGAAGCGCTCATGATCGCCGAACACGGTGCGCATCTGGCCCGGCCAGGAGTCGGTGATCACCAGGTTGCCCTCGGTGGCCCCCTCCAGCGGCTCGCCCATGTTGTCCACCAGCGCCGGCTGCACGCCGAAGAAGGGGCGGGTGGCCGAGCCTGGCTTGAGATCGGTGACGCCGGGCAGCGGGCTGATGAGGATGCCGCCGGTCTCGGTCTGCCACCAGGTGTCGACGATCGGACAACGCTCGTCGCCTATGGTGCGGTAGTACCACTCCCAGGCTTCCGGGTTGATGGGCTCGCCCACCGAGCCCATGATGCGCAGGCTCGAACGGGAGGTACCCTCAACGGCCTCGTTGCCCTTGGCCATCAGCGCGCGGATGGCGGTGGGGGCGGTGTAGAGGATGGTGACCTGGTGCTTGTCCACCACCTGGCTCATGCGGTTGGTCGCCGGGTAGTTGGGCACCCCTTCGAACATGATGGTGGTGGCGCCGTTGGCGAGCGGCCCGTAGACCAGGTAGGAGTGGCCGGTGACCCAGCCCACGTCGGCGGTACACCAGTAGATGTCCTCCTCGTGGTAGTCGAAGATGTACTTGAAGGTGAGGGTGGCATAGACCAGATAGCCGCCGGTGGTGTGCAGCACCCCCTTGGGCTTGCCGGTGGAGCCGGAGGTGTAGAGGATGAACAGCGGGTCTTCGGCCCCCATCGCCTCGGGCGGGCAGTCGCTGCTGACGGCAGCCGTTGCCTCATGCCACCACAGATCGCGGTGGTTGTGCCAGGCGATGTTGCCGCCGGTACGTTTGAGCACGATCACCTTGCTGACCTTGGTCTCCGGGTTGGTGAGCGCTTCATCCACGTTCTTCTTGAGCGGCACCGGGCGGCCACCGCGCAGCCCCTCATCGGCGGTGACGACGATGGTGGAGCCGGAGTCGATGATGCGACCGGCCAGGGCTTCTGGCGAGAAACCGCCGAAGACGATGCTGTGCACGGCGCCGATGCGGGTACAGGCCAGCATGGCGATGGCCGCTTCCGGCACCATGGGCATGTAGAGGCAGACCACGTCGCCGCGATGCACCCCTTGTGCCTTCAAGACGTTGGCAAACTTGCACACCTCGGTGTGCAGCTCGCGATAGGTGAGCTTGCGATCCTCGGCCGGGTTGTCTCCTTCCCAGATGATGGCGACCTTGTCGCCGCGCTCGCTCAGATGGCGATCCAGGCAGTTGGCAGAGACGTTGAGCAGGCCGTCTTCATACCACTTGATGGAGACGTGGCCCGGATCATAGGAGGTGTTCTTGACCCGGGTATAGGGCTTCATCCAGTCGAGGATCTTGCCCTGCTCGCCCCAGAAGGCATCCGGGTTCTGCACCGAGGCCTGGTACATGGCCTCATAGCCTGCCTTGTCCAGCAGGGCGCCCTGGCTGATGTGGGCTTTGACCGGGTAGACCTTGCTCTCGCTCATGTGTCACTCCTTTGAATACATTTTTGTAATGATTGGATAACAACTTATACCTTTGGCGGGGGAGGGCAATTAGACTTTTGGATAGATGGCAACATCCGCTTACAGTCGCGTCGATGACAATTCATCGCCGATTGGGTAAAACGTCGCTTTTACCGATGGAGACAGCCCCCGTGTTGACCCTGCTTCTTTGCTCCTCCCTCTGGCAGTTCGAGGCCCCGAAGGCCACCGATGAGGCCGCATTGGCCGCCCCCCATGCCAACGGTCTTGAACTGACACCGACACAGCCCGACGCACCCTCACTGAGGGATCACATCAGCGGCCAGCTGAGCGAAGCATGGCTGGCGCGCAAGCCGCCGGTGTCCGTCACCCTCGGGGAGAAAAAGTCCTCCTATCCGCGGGACTCCTTGCTGGAAGAGTCACGCCGGCAGCAGGACGAAGGGTGGGACGCCAGGCTGACCTTCAACGATTGAGTTGGCTGTGGCTGTCACCCCCCTGGCGCGGGGCTCAGCACCAGTGATTCCTGCCCGATGCCAGCTGCGCCGCCAGATGGGGCTCGGCCAGCGGATGGCTGAACAGATAGCCCTGCCCCTCCTGACAGTGGAGGGATTGCAGAAACTGGCGCTGGGCCTGGGTCTCTATCCCTTCGGCGGTCACCATCATGCCCAGGCTGTCGGCCAGGTTGACGATGGTGCGGCACAGCTCGCGGCTGTGCTTGTCATCGGGCAGCGCCTGCACGAAGGTCTTGTCTATCTTGATCCGATCGATGGGCAGGCTTTTCAGCAGGCTCAGGGATGAGAAGCCGGTGCCAAAATCGTCGATGGCGATCTGCACCCCCAGCTCCTTCAGCCGCTTGAACAGCTGCAGACTCTGGTCGACCCGCTGGATGATGCTCTCGGTGACCTCTATCTCCAGCCGCTGTGGCGGAAAACCGGTCTCGGCCAGAATGGCGGCGACCCGCTCCACGTAACCTGCCGAGCGCATCTCCCGTACCGACACATTGACCGACAGTCTGGGCACCGCCAGCCCTGCGGCCAGCCAGGCTTGCCCCTGCTGGCAGGCGGTACGCATCACCCACTCCCCGATCTGCTCGATGAGGCCGCACTCCTCGGCCACCGGAATGAAGCGGGTCGGCCCTATCATGCCCTCGCTGGGGTGCTGCCAGCGCAGCAGGGCTTCCAGCCCGCTCAGCTGGTTGCTGGCCAGATCCGTCATGGGTTGATAGAGGATGCAGAGCTGCTGCTGCTCGATGGCCTGGAACAGCCCCTGCTCCATGCTCAGTCGCTCCCGTGTCTGCTCCGTCATGTCCGGGGTATAGAAGAGGTAACCGTTGCGGCCCTGCTTCTTCGCCTCGTACATGGCGCTGTCGGCGGCACTGACCAGGGTGTCCGGGGTGGTGGCGTGTTCCGGATAGAGGGCGATGCCGATGCTGGCGGAGACGGCCACCCGCTCGTGATCCAGCTCGACCGGTTCGCGCAGGCGGGCCAGCAGCTGCTCGGCGAGCCTGGCCAGCTCCTCTGGCTGCTCGAAGTAGGGGATCAGCACCAGAAACTCGTCGCCCCCCAGCCGGGCCGCCACGTCATTGTGGTGTAGGAGCCGGCGAATGCGCTCGGCCAGCAGCTTGAGCAGCTCGTCCCCGGCCCGGTGGCCCAGGGTGTCGTTGATCAGCTTGAAGCCGTCCAGATCGATGAACAGCAAGGCGAGCTGCTGCCGGTTGAGGTGAGCTGTCTTGATCTCCAGCTCAAGCCGCTCCTGCAGCAGGTTGCGGTTGCCGAGCTCGGTCAGGGGATCGTGATAGGCGAGGTGGTTGAGCTGTGCTTCGGCCTTGCGAATGGCGCTGATGTCGGAGAAGGCGATGACGTAGTTGGTGGTGTTGTGGCGACTGTCGTGGACGGCGCTGACATGCTGCCAGGAGGTGAAGTAGCCGCCATCCTTGCGCAGACACATCATCTCGCCATGCCAGGCGTGGCTGCCGGGCAGCAGGGTGTGCCAGGGGTAGTCGATGTCGGTGTGGCGGCGCGGGTGCATGATGGCTTCCGGTGACTTGCCGACGACCTCCTCCTCCTCGTACTGGGTCATGCTGCAGAAGGCCGGGTTGACCGAGATGATCTGGCGCTGGCCATCCATGATGATGATGCCTTCGGCAGCGGTTTCGAACACCACGTTGGCCTGGCGCAGCTTGTCTTCCTGGGTGCAGCGATCGGTGGCGTCGTGGATCACTCCGGTGATGCGTCGCCCCAGATGTTCGCTGGCCGCCACGTGATCGGCATGGATGTCGACCCAGCCTCGCTGCTGATCGGGCCCCAGATAACCGAGGGTGAGATGAATGGGGACCGTGCCCTTGAGCGCCGCCCTGAGCTGTTCGCCAGAGAGAGGGTCGAAGCGCTTGATGAACTGCTCCATTCCCCCCTGAAACTCGCTGGCGGCGGTGCCGAGCAGCTGCTCGACCCGGCCGTCAAACTGCAGTCTGTCCTCCTTGACATGCCACTCCCACACCCCGATCCGGCCGGCATTCATGGCCAGTTGCAGCCGCCGCTGCGACTCGACCTGTTCGGTCACGTCGCGCACTATGGTGAGAATGCCGTCGGGCACGCCCTGTTCGTCGAGCATGGGGCTGTAGATCGCCTGCCAGTGGCGTTGCTGGCCCTGATGGGCCGCGGTATGGCCGCTCAGGTTCAGCTCGACCCGGGGGACGCCGCTGCTGATGATCTGCTGGAACAGGGGCTCCAGCACGGGGGCCAGGGCGGGGACGATTTCCCGCAGGGTGTGGCCATAGTGCTCCTCCCGGGAGAGGCCGTTGAGGTCGGCCAGGGTCTGGTTGACGCTGCGGCAGCGGAAGTGGCGATCGAAGATGCCTATGCCAAACGGGGCCAGTTCGAACAGCTGCTGCAGCTCGTTCACGCTCAACTGCCCCGCCTGCGGCGGATCGGGCATGGCGTCGAAAAGCTCTTTCCCCATCACGGGACTCCGGAATTGACTGTTTTGTCATTTGAGGTGTTGTCAGTATGGCATGAAGCCTACTGGAGGGAAGAGGTGGGGGCTCATTTGCCCCCAATTTGGTTATTTTCCGAAGTGGTAGCTCAGGGTGAGGTTGATCACCGGCTGCCAGTCATGCTCCTTGATGAGCCACTGCTTGGCGCCGAGCTCGGTGCCCAGTCGCCACTGCTGCCAGCACCAGCTGCGCTCCAGCGTGAGCCCCCAGTCCCGCAAGCCTTCGTTCGCCCCATAGGCGGCCATGTGGGCCTGACTGCCACGGGTCAGCCAGAGATTGAGGGAGAGCCCGGCGGGCAGCGGCAGGCTGTGCTCCATGTACCAGAGCTGGCCATAGCGCCCGCTGACGTCATAGAGCTGGCCCAGGGTGAGCTGGTGATCGTCATCCAGTTGCCAGCCCAGGCGCCAGAGCGCGCTGAAGCGGGTGCGGTCGATCACCTCCATCGGGCTGACGCCGAGGGCGACAAAGCTCTTGGCGTAGAGCGGCAGCGCCACCCCGGCGCTCTGGCCGTCGGCGAAAATGAGGCCGACCTGGGTCTCCCGCTCGTAGCCGACCCAGAACTGGGTGCTGTCGCTGCTGCCGCTGCCCGCCTGCTTGCTGTCCAGCTGCCACTGACCGCCGATGGCCAGCTCCTTGGCGCAGACCGGCAGCGCCAGGAGCAGCAGCACCAGCCAGTGCTTATTTGTTGCCATAGAGCCGCACCCAGTCCCGATCCTGATGCATGCCCATCAGGTGGCAGATGATGCCGGAACGCTGGAAGGCGTAGATGAGCAGCACGCTGGTGGCGCTGAGCGCCATGATGAGGCCGAAATTGTTGGGCAGGATGGTGCCCTGGCGGGCGGTCCACCACAGCAGAAGCGGGCCCCACAGGTGCACGAAGATGCTCTTGTGGAAGATGAAGACGGTCAGCGAGTACATGCCGATCCAGTTGAGCGGGCGCCAGCAGAGACGGATGTTGCGTTGATGCAGCCAGAGCACGGCCCCGATCACCAGAAACTCCATTCCCCAGATGCCGGCACGCCCGATCATGTCCATCGCCAGTTCGTGCTCGTTGGCGTAGATGTCGCTGAGCTCGACCGTGCTGGTCTCGCCGAACATGAGATAGCAGGCCAGCGCCACCAGCGAGAGCGTCAGCACCAGCGTGTTGAGGCGGTCCCGCCATTGGGGCCGCTGATGCCAGCACCAGCCGTAGAGGAAGCCGAAGCAGCCGCTGGCCATGAAGAGGTCGAGGCGGGCATCCAGCTCGTAGTCGGGGTGCACGTGCAGCTTCATCCAGCCATCGAGGTGACCGAGCAGATCCTGCACGCCGAGCTGATCCAGCAGCAGGCTGAGCAGGGTCAGCAGCAGCATGCCGCGGATGCCGAACCAGGCGTAGACCAGCGAGAAGAGCGCCAGCAGGCACATCCACAGCATCACCGGATAGAAAGAGATCGCCTCGCCGAAGTTGGGGGCGATGACCAGTCCTTCCACATAGAGCACCAGTATGATGCTGGCGAACAGCACCAGCTTGCCGCCCAGCTGCGGTCTGAAGCTGGCCTGATCACGGCGACTGAGGTTGAAGGCGGCCAGCGCCAGGTAGATCTGGCTGACCCAGGGGATGAGCCAGGCCGACACCTGGGCCGTCAGATGATCCATGGGCAGCAGCTGACCGGCCATCGCCTTGTGGGAGAGGTAGAAGCTGTCCCACAGGGCGTGCTCCCGATTGAAGAAGTCGATGTACCAGTAGTTGAGGTAGCCGGTGTAGTGCTCGAAGACGGCCATGAAGATGACGAGCCCTCGCAGCAGATCGAGGCCCGTGATGCGCGCATCCTGTGGAGGCATGCTGATGCTCCTGTATCGGTCGGAAAAGGAGCGGCACTATAGCGGTTGTCGTGAAACTGAACGGGAGCTGAATGTAAGCGAATGTTACCCGCAATTACCCCGCTGACCTTGCCACAAGGGCAACCGGGGGGATCGGGCTGTCATGATTTGTAATAGTTTTGGCGCTTTTTCAGCCTTTCTGGCGGCCAAACGCCTGGATGCCGCGCACCAGGACCAGCCAGCCGACCACGTGAAACGGCAGCGCCATGGCGTAGAGCAGCAACCAGTGGCTCTCGGTGCCGCTGCTATTGATGAAATCGATCCAGGAGGCCAGCAGGGCCAGCATGCCCGCTATCTGGAAGCGGCGGCGCAGCACCACCTCGACGCCCAGATTGGCAAGATAGAGCGTCAGCAGTATGCCGGCAAAGCCGGTGAGCTGGGCGGTGCCGTAGAGTTCTCTGTCCGGGTTGAACAGCAGGGCGACGAGGGGAGTAATGCCCTGATCCTGCGGGATCAGGGCCAGCAGCCAGCATGCTATCAGGAGCAGGGCTGTCTTCATCGGCTTAGTCGGCGGCTTGCGCCGGTTTGACCAGGCTCAGGTAGTTGGCATCCATCTTGAGGAATACCCCCAGCAGCCGGGCACTGGCGCCGTAGAAGCCGAACTGGTCGGCGGCGCGGCAGGCGCTCTCGAATTTGTCGAACCAGCCGAGCAGGTGGCCGTGCAGCAGGGACTCCTGCTCGCCGAGCCAGCTTTCACGCTGGGCGGCGGTGGTCGCCTCGGCGGCGCGGATGATGAGGTTGCCCATCAGATCCAGCTCGATGGCCAGGTGATCGGCAGGCTCCTTGTATTTGTCGCTGACGTTGATGCCGAGGCGATCGAGGCGGGCCTGCATCTCGCTCATGGGGGCCTGCATCAGCAGCTTGCCCTCGCCGCGATAGAGCGACTCGTAGGGCAGGGCACCCTGCTTGGGATCCACCAGGAACAGACCGGCGAAGTCGGCGGCGAGCTCCAGCTGGCGATCCGGGCGCACCAGCAGGCGGGCGATGGCCTCGTTCAGTTCGGTCACGGCCTCGCGCATGGGGTCGAGAGTGGAGAGGCTCTTCAAGAAGCTGCGCACGTCATAGGTGTCGTATTCAGCGATCTGTGCATCACTGAGCTCGGCAGCGAACAGGGTGGAGAACCACCAGTAAAGCTCGGCCCGGCGTTCGCTGGTAGCCATGAATTCCTGCATTTATCCTCCGTGGATGACAATCGGGAGCCATAGAGGCTCCCGATTCTAACGACTTTAAAAATAAAGGAAACTCAAGGGGTGACTTTCGTCCCCTCGGGTCACAGTGCCGGGAACATGGGATCTATGCCCTTGGCGGATTCCGGCGCTCCGAAGGCGGCGACGGCCGGTGCCTGCCCGCGGAACTTCTCGATCTCCACCAGCGCGGTGTGGGCCGTGGTGGCCTGCGCCAGGCTGGAGGAACCGATGTCCGCAGTCAGCACGTTGGGATCGCCATAGGTACACAAGGTCCCCACCTTGCCGCCCTCCTGCGGGCCGTACCAGGCCCCCTCCTGGATGCGCACCACGCCGGGGGCGTAGTCTTCGCTCACTACCAGACCGGCCAGCACCTGACCGCGGCCGTTGAAGACCCGCACCAGATCCCCGTCCTTGAGCCCGCGCGCCCTGGCGTCCTGCGGGTTCATGTAGACAGGCTCGCGCCCCTGCACCGTGTAGGTGGCGCGGTAGGCATCGGAGGAGCAGAGCTGGCTGTGCAGGCGTTTGTCCGGGTGACAGGATTGCAGGTGCAGCGGGAACTGCTGGCTGCCCGGCCCGCCGTGGGAGCGCTCGTAAGGCTCGATCCAGACCGGGTGGCCCGGGCAATCCGCGTAGCCGTAGTCGGCGATGGTCTTGGAGTAGATCTCGATGAGGCCGGACGGGGTGCCCAGCGGCTCCAGATCCGGCTCCTTGCGGAACGACTCGTGCCGCACCCAGGGCTGGCCCGCCGGAAAGCTGACGAAGCCTTCACCGTGCCAGAACTGGCTGAAGCGGGGCAGGCGGATACCGATGCCGCGGCCCTGCAGGCGGGCGTCGTCATAGATGCTCTGGATCCACTCCAGCTTGCTCTTGCCACCGGTGAACTCGGCCTCGCGATCGAAGCGACGGCACAGATCGGCGAAGATGTCGTAGTCGTCGCGCGCCTCGAACAGCGGCTCGACCACCTTGTGCATGGCCAGGATGCCGGCGTTGGAGTGGGAACCCCACTGCTCGATGTCATCCCGTTCGTAAGTGGTGGTGACCGGCAGCACGATATCGGCGAAGCGGCAGCTGGCGGTCCACTGGTGATCCACGCTCACCACGGTTTCCAGCTTGCGCCAGGCGGCGATCATCTTGTTGCGATCCTGCTGGTGGTGGAAGGGGTTGTTGCCGCAGAACACCGCCATCTTCATCTGGGGGTAGGTGATGGTCTGACCGTTGAAGGCGATGCGCTTGCCCGGGTTCAGGATGCAGTCGACGAAACGGGCCACCGGGATGAATTTGGAGTAGCCCTTCCAGTCGCCGTCGTGCAGCGGCTTGACCCCGGGGATGACGGAGCTGAAGCCTGACATGATGGGGCCGCTGGAGGTGATGGTGCCGGCGCCGTTGTAGTGCCAACCAAAACCGTAGCCGCCCCCCGGCAGACCGATCTGGCCCAGCATGGAGGCCAGTACCACCAGCATCCAGGCGTACTGTTCGCCGTGGTGCATGCGCTGCACGCACCAGCCGCCGATGAGCTGGGTGCGGCCGTTGGCCATGGTGCGCGCCAGCTCGCGAATGGTGTCGGCAGGCACACCACAGATGGCGGAAGCCCACTCGGCATCCTTCACCTGACCATCCTTGGTGCCCAGCAGGTAGGGCAGGAACTTGTCAAAGCCGGTGGTGTAGTTCTTGAGGAAGGCCTCGTCGTGACGCTTCTCGCTGTAGAGGGTGTGGGCGATCCCCAGCATCAGGGGGACGTCGGTCTGCGGGTTCAGGGTCAGCTGATCGCAATTGAGGTACTTCTGGGTCTTGGACTTGACCGGGTCGACGCTGATGACCCTGAT
Organism: Aeromonas sp. R5-3; assembly: GCF_040908225.1. Taxonomy (NCBI): domain Bacteria; kingdom Pseudomonadati; phylum Pseudomonadota; class Gammaproteobacteria; order Aeromonadales; family Aeromonadaceae; genus Aeromonas; species Aeromonas sp. R5-3. Next base: position 148,949 of record NZ_JBFODH010000021.1, read on the forward strand.
CTCGCCCTTGGCCACTTTCTCTTTCAGCTGTGCCCAGTATTCGTAGACGCTGTGATCCGGCACCAGCCAGCCCACCTGCAGGTTCTTGATGGGATCGGAACCCCATATGACGATGGTCTTGCTGTGCTCCAGCACCAGCGGCCAGGAAGTCTGCTGCTCGTACACCTCCATGGCGCCCGCCACGTGGGGCAGGATCACCTGGGCGGCACCGGTGGAGTAGTCACCGGCCTTGGCCAGATAGGTACCGTGCAGGTTCATGGCGCGGCCCAGCATGGCGCCGGCGGAGTGCAGCTTGCCGACTGACTGCCAGCCTGAGTGACCGGCGTAGAGGGCGCTCGGACCATAGGTCTTCTGTACCCGCTCCAGTTCGTGATAGAAGAAGTCCAGTGCCTGGGACCAGGTCACCCGCACGAAGCGGTTCTGGCCGCGCTCGCGGGTGTCGGACTGGTGGCCCTTGCGCAGCCAGTCCAGACGCACCATGGGGTAGCGGATGCGGGAGGGGTTGTAGACCACTTCACTCAGGGCCTTGAGCATCTCGGTCGGATGCTTGTCATGCTCGAACGGCAGGGTCTCGACCCAGCGGCCGTTGACCACACGGGCGCGGAAGGCGCCCCAGTGGGAGCCGGACTGCACCAGTTTTTCGCCGGACTCGGCGGCCATCACGGCGCGACCGAGCAGGGAGGGACCGATCAGGGCGCTGGCACCGCTGGCCAGCAAGCCACCCAGAAAACCACGACGGGAAATATTGATCATCTTGTTATTCCTCTTTCGAATCCGGAATTAGTGGCTGCCCTGACCACCGGTATCGGCGGCATGGTTTTGCAGGTACTTGAGCAGGGTGCGCTCCTCTTCCTTGCTCAGGCGGTAGTAGGCGGACATGGCCTTGAGACCCGAGATCCAGCCGTTGGCGGTGAAGTGAGCCGGATCCGGCGCCGCGTGGCAGGAGTTGCAGGTGGACTTGTACATCTCGCCGGCATAATCCCAGATCGGCTTGAGGGAGGATTCGAGGCCCTTGCTATCGACCCAGGCCTGCACCTGCACCTGTTCCCACTCGATATGGGTGGCGCTGTCGGTCTCCTGTTTCAGGATCTGCTCGTTGGCCCTGAGCTCATCACGAATGGTGGCCACGAAGACTCGCTTGCCCATGTACTCGCTCAGCACACGGCCCTTGCCTGCGCTCTCGCGCCAGCCTTCGATGGTCACCTTGAGGCGATCGCCGCTGCGGGCCACCACCTCGATGCGGGAGGCGGGCAGCAGCTTGCCGACCGGCTCGGTACTCTCTTCGCTTGCGTAGAGATCCTTCTCGCCCAGGGTGTAGAGGGTCTCGGCGGTCGGTGCCTCTTGCGCATCGCTTGCCAGGGTGGCGTAGGTGGCACGGAAGCCGCCCGCCATGTTCGGCAGCTCGTGGGCGATGCCCTTGTGGCATTCGATGCAGTTCATGTTCTTGGCGGCGGCATCCTTCATCGCCAGGGCAGCGGCGGGGGATTGCTTGGCGTGGTCCATGTTGTCGTAGCTGTGGCAGGACTTGCAGGTCTTGGAGTTCTGGCTGCTCATGCGCGCCCACACCTTCTCGGCCAGGTGCAGACGCCTGTCTTCAAACTTCTCCTGGGTGTCGATGCTGTGGCCTATGTACTGCTGATAGAGGTCGTTGGCCGCCTCCATCTTGCGCGCCACCTTGCCGACGAAGTCCTTCGGCTGGTGACAGTCGGTGCAGATGGCCTGGACGCCGGAGGCGTTCTTGAAGTGAACGGACTCCTTGTACTCGGGGTAGACGGTGTCCTTCATGGTATGGCAGGAGATGCAGAACTCGAGGGTACTGGTCTTCTCGAAGCCGTAGTGCAGGCCGACGCTGCCGGCCAGGGTGACCCCGACGCCGGCCAGCACCAGCGCCAATACCGACCAGCGGCGGCTGGGGGTGCGCAGGAAATGCCACAGTTTTTTCATCATGCTCTCTCACATCGCTTTTTTGATGGAGGCCATGATAGGGAGGCGTTGTGAACAGGGCTGCCGCCGAAAATTAACGAAATAGGGGTATTTATGAAAAATTATGAATAGAATAATCCCCCCATGTTGAACTCTGTCTAACCCTGCGGACCCTGCCCATGAGCCACCACATTCTGGTTGTTGAAGACGATGCCGTGACCCGCGAGAAGCTGACCGGCTATTTCGAGCGGGAGGGCTATCGGGTGACCGCGGTCGAGAACGGCCAGGAGATGCGGGCCGTGCTGGCAGAGCAGGAGGTGGCCCTGGTGATGCTGGACATCAACCTGCCGGGGGAGGATGGCTTGCTGCTGACCCGCGAGCTGCGCGCCCGCAGCACTGTGGGGATCATCCTGGTGACCGGCCGCAGCGATGCGGTGGACAGGATAGTGGGCCTCGAGATGGGGGCCGACGACTATGTCACCAAGCCGTTCGAGCTCAGGGAACTGCTGGTGCGGGTCAAGAACCTGCTGTGGCGCATCTCATTGGCCGCAGCCCAGCCGAGTGAGCCGGCGGTGGCCGACGATGCGGTGCGCTTCGGCCCCTGGCGCTTCGACATTCCCCGTCGCCAGCTCAGCCGTGACGGGGTGCCGGTGCGCCTGACCAAGGCGGAGTACGAAGTGCTGGTGGCCTTCATCGCCAACGCCGGGCGGGTGCTGAGCCGGGAGCGGATCCTGGCCCTTACCAGCCACCGTGGCGATGGCCCGAGCGATCGCACCATAGACGTGCTGATCCGCCGCCTGCGCGGCAAGATGGAGCAGGATCCCCGGGATCCCCAGCTGTTTGTCACCGTGCACGGGGAAGGCTACCTGTTCGCCGGCGAGATAAGCAACTAGGCATCAGCTCACCATGCGGGTCTGCGGCCCGCTTCCCACGCCTGTGAGTCACGCTGTGCCCGTGTGACAGAGCGGCAAAAACTTCCCGCCACCATGTTTTATATCCTTTTGATCATAAAAAGGATGATCTCCTCATTGCGCCAAGCAACCGGCCCGAAGTACCTCGTGCGACACGTCCATGATGGCCGTGCCCTGATATGGCGCGGCTGCGCCCTTCTCCAGGGCGGAGAAGAGCTGGTAGGGGGACATGGCTGGCGCCGTTCAGGGTCTGGCATGTGCCAGCGCTATCAGGGTGTTGGGTCCAAGCACCTGGGGCAGCACCCTGGGCTTACGCTGACCCGGCGTATACCAGAGATAGAGCGGCACACCGGAGCGGCCGTGCCGGGCCAGGAAGGCGGTGATCGCGGCGTCGCCACGGGTCCAGTCTCCCCGCATCACCACCACCCCGGCCTTGGCAAAGGCCTCGTGGGTGGCGTCGCGATCGATGGCAACCTGCTCATTGACCTTGCAGGTCATGCACCAGTCTGCAGTGAAGTAGAGAAATACCGGCTTGTCGCCCGCTAGCAAGGGTTCCAGCTTGGCTTCATCGAAGGGGAGCTGGTTGGCAACGGGTTGGGTGGGAACGGAGCGTTCGGTCACCTGGCTCAGGCCGAGGGCGATGGACAATACCGCCGCGAGCAGGGCGGGCAGCCAGGCCATCGGCTTGAGCGCTCGTTGGCGCAGACCGGTCAGCCAGAGACCGAGCGCCAGCAACATGGCGCAGCCCACGCTGGCGGTCAGCGCATTGACGGACACCTGTTGGCCGAGTACCCACAGCAGTGCCAGCATGGTCAGGAACATGGGAATGGCCAGCAGGCGGCGCAGGGTCGCCATCCAGGGGCCCGGTTTGGGCATCATGCGCTGCAACGCCGGGGTAAACCCCAGCAGCAGGAAGGGCAGCGCGATGCCAAAGCCCAACCCGGCGAACACCAGCATGCCCGCTGCGGAGGGCAGGATCAGGGCCGTGCCGAGCGCCGCCGCCATGAAGGGGCCGGTACAGGGGGTGGCGACGAAGGCGGCCAGGGCACCGGTCCAGAAGGCCCCGGTGGCACCATCGCGTCGGGTCAGTCCGGCTCCGGTATCGACGCTGCTGAGCTCAAACAGGCCCGCCATGTTGAAGGCGATGACGCAGGTCAGCAGCAGCAACAGCAGGATCATGCGTGGATCTTGCAGCTGGAAGGCCCAGCCGAGCTGGGCACCGCCTGCCCGCAGGGCCAGCAGCACACCACCGAGCGCCATGCAGGTGACCATCACGCCGGCCGTATAGGCCAGTGCCTCGCGCCGTGCGGTGCGCGCACCGGTGCCGGCCCTCGCCAGACTCATCGCCTTGAGACTGAGGATGGGAAAGACGCAGGGCATCAGGTTTAGCAGCAGCCCCCCTGCGATCGCCCCGGCCAGGGCCAGCAGCAGGGCGGTGACGCCGTGCTCCTGGGGCGCGGTGGCAAGTCGGGCGTCCAGGCTCAGCCCCAGGCCGTGGCCGAGGACCAGGGTTGCCTGGAACGGCTCGGTCGGCGTGGCGCCGGCCTGGGTCTCGACGATGAGCAGATCACCCTGGCGTTCGAAGTGCTGGGGGGCGGCATCGACGATGGCGTGCCCGCTGGCGCGAAAGAGATGGGGCTTATCGAGGGGGATATCGGCGGGCAGCGGCACCTCGAGGCGCAGCCGCTGCTGCTGCACGGTAAAGCTGACAGGGGCGCCGAGCGGCCTCGGCAGCGCCTGGCGCCACTTGGCAAAATCGGCGGCGAGGGCGACGTCGGGCTCGCCGTGGCCGACCCGCAGCGTGGTCTGCAAGCTGGCGCGTTCCGGCACGCAGGCGTCGTCACGGCAGGCCAGGTACTGCATGTCGAGGCGGATCGGCAGCGGTGTGCCCACGGGGATCCCCTCGGCGATGGTCAGCTCGGCCAGCAGTGCGTAGGGCTCGCCATAGACGTGGTTCATGATGCCGCCAAAGCGCTGGGTCTGTGGCAGCGGATAGGCGGGCTCGCCGACGCTGACGCCAGCGGGTAGGTGCCAGGTCAGTTGAGGAGCCAGGCCCGCATCCCCCGGTTGTTTCCAGTAGCCATGCCATCCCGGCTGCGGCGTCATCGCGATCGCCAGGGTGGTGCCGCCATGGGCGGAGGGGGTTGGGCTGGCGGCGTGCAGTGAGGAGGCGATCAGTGTCTCTCCGGCGCCGGGCATGGCGGCCGCGAGCAAGGGGGTGAGCGTCAGGCAAAGCGCGAGCAGTTGCCGCTTCAGGGTGTTGATTTTCATGGGACGTCTTCTTTGGGAGCAACAGGACACCGGTCCATCGGAGCGGTGTCCATCACGGTTGGCGCTTATTTCAGGTTCTTGATGGCGTCGGCCAACTGGCGGTCCTGCGGGCCCAGGATGCGGGCGACGCGGTTCTGGCTATCGAGCAGCACCACGCTCGGGATGTCGCGAATGCCAAAGGCGCGAAACAGGGAGTCATCTTCGTTCAGCGCCAGCGGCAGGCTGCTGCCCCCGCTCTTCTGGTACTCCTGCAGATCGGCCTGGGAGACCCAGAGGCCGGAGGAGACGCCGACCCACTCCACGTGCTTCTCGCTCGCCATCAGCTTCTCGGCCTCCTCGCGCACGAACTGGCAGCTCTTGGCAGTCTGAGGGCGACTCTCGGCCAGGTAGGATTCACACCAGGGAGCGAAGAATACGATGGCGCGCGGCTTCTGGTTGGCGGCAGCGAAGTCCATGGGGCGGCCATTGAGCAGGGTGATCCCGAGATGGCTGACCTTGTCGCCCACGGTGAAGGTGGGGGCGGCGCTGGCACCGGCAGCCGGCGCGACGGGCTGCGCCTTTTCGGAGATCGCCTGTTGCAGCGCGGTGTGCAGCGCCTGATCGTCCAGATGGCCCACGTGCATGATCTTGCCATCTCGTCCGATCACCACGTGCTGGGGCGTGACCCGCAGGTTCAGCGCTGTCGCCAGAGTACCGTCATCGATGGCAATGGGCATGGTCAGGCCCTGCGCTTTGCGGTAGGCGCGGATGGCCTCTGCGTCGTCGGAGAAGCCTGTGTTGACCGCGATCACTTCGAGCTGATCGCCAAGTTTCTGCTTGATGGCCTCAAAGCCCGGCATCTGCTGGCGGCACGGCACGCACCAGGTGGCCCAGAACTTCAGATAGACCGGTTTCTTGCCATAGAGTTGGGCCAGATCGATCTGCTTGCCGTCCAGGGTGGTCAGTGTGACCGCCGGGGCCGCTTGGCCGATCAGGGGGCTGCCCGCACTCTTGGCGCGTTGCTCGCCTTCGGCGTCGTAGCTGTTGTCGTTCGCGTAGGCGGAATGGCCGAGGCTGAGCAGGAGCAACAAGGCAGCGAGTGGTTTGAGCAAGATGGACTCCTTAAATGCTTTCGAACATGTATCGGGGATGGTTTAATGACCCGATTGTATGCAGTTTGATAGTCCAAGAATAAGGACCAGGAATGCCAGTTTTCACTGTACCATCGCGTACTTTGGCCTGTGGCGATGCGTGAGCTGCACATCGTGCTGCGCCGCGAAACCGGCGGCTCTCTGGTCGACCAGATTGCCACGGCCATCGGCCTGTCTATCCGCCAGGGCACGCTCTATGCGGGGGCCAGGCTCCCCTCATGGCGCGATCTGGCCATCCAGCTCGGCGTCGCGCGGGGCACAGTCCGCGCTGCCTATGAACGGCTCATCGACGAACAACTGATCGTCTCACAGGGGGCGGCGGGGACCTTCGTCGCCCAGAGCCTGCCGGTGCACTTGCCACCCGACATTCCGACTCCCCGCAATCCCTTGCCCGAAATTTACCAGCACCCTTTCGGTGAGCCTCCCCGAGTGTTTCAGGTCGGCGTGCCCGCGCAGGATGGCTTTCCCGGCAAGCTGTGGTCGCGGGTGGCGGCCCAGGTTGCCAGTGAGGCTGCCGTTGGGATGGTCAGCTATCCCGATCCCCGTGGCGAGCTGCCCCTGCGCACCGAGATCGCCGCGTATCTCAGTGTGGCCCGTGGGATGAGCTGCTCGCCGGCTCAGATCGTCATCACCTCCGGTTACAGCGGCGCTCTCGGGCTGCTCGTCCATGCGCTTGAACTTAAAGGGAAGGCTGCCTGGCTGGAGGATCCCGGTTATCCCCTGTCTCGCATGGCGTTAGCCATGGCGGGGATGACGCCGGTGCCAGTCCCGGTCACGGCAGAGGGGCTCGATGTGGAGGAGGGGATAGCCCGGGCGGGGGACGCAGCGTTGGCCATCGTCACCGCCGGCCAGCAGGCGCCGCTGGGCATGACCCTCTCCCTGGCCCGCCGTCATCGGCTGCTGGAATGGGCGGCCAGTGGCTGCGGCTGGATCGTCGAGGATGATTACTTAAGCGAATTGCAACTCACCGGCCGGGCGGCGCCGGCGTTGGCCTCCCTCGACCGCCATGGCCGGGTCATTTATGTCGGCACCTTTAGCAAGACCATCCGCCCTGGCCTGCGGCTCGGGTTTATGGTGCTGCCCCCTGCCCTAGTCGAGCGGGTGGGGGAGGTGGCCGCCGCGCTGGCGCCCGCAGGCTCGGTGGCCAACCAGCTGGCCCTCGCCGAGTTCATGCGCAAGGGCCACTATCTGCGCCATTTGCGCAAGATGAAGCGGCTCTACCGTGCGCGGGCGGCGGCGCTGCAACAGGCTCTGCCGGTCCCCGCCGAGGCGGTCACCCTGGCGGGGCTGGCGCTGCTGCTGCGCCTGCCTGTGGGCTGTGACGATCGCGCCATCGCGCATCGGGCCGATGCCTTCGGGCTGACGCCTGCCCCCCTGTCCGTCTGGTACGCCGATCCGGCGCGGGCTAGGCCGGGCCTGCTGCTCGGCATCACCAATCTCCCGCAAGAGGGGGTGGAGGCGTGCTGCGCCCACCTGATGGATCTTATCGGGCACCAGGAGGACGAAGCGGCGTCCTGAAGGATGAGCAGGCGCCCTCCCGTGACTCGTGCCTTGGGAGAACACAGGGTTTGCCGGCGCTTAGCGGCCGGGGCGTTCGGGGAACTGGGGCAGGTCATCGCCTATCTGGTGCCAGGGCGCCTTGGAGCCGACGAAGATGTGAAAGGCGGGGCGCTGGCTCGGCGCCTCGTCCAGTATCCCCAGCCGTAGATTTATCTTGCCCGTGCTGCGCTTCTGGCTGAACAGGCTGGAGCCGCAGTGGCGGCAGAAGGCGAGGCTGGTCTCGTCCGATTTCTGGTAGCGGCCGATGGCCTCGCTCCCCTTCGCGATGGTCACCTTGTCACCATCCAGCCCGCCGACCGAGGCGTAGTCCGCCCCGGAAAACTTGCGGCATTCGGAGCAATGGCAGTTGCCCATGTAGTCGAACTGATCCGGCAGGGTCAGGGCCACGGCGCCGCACAGGCAGCTCGCATGCAATGTGTTCATCTCTTCTCCTTGAGTTCTTGGTTAGTGGCCGCTGGCGTCGAAGCCGACCCGGTAGACGGGGCGAAAGGTGCCATCGGACAGAGAGTTGGCGGGATTGGCCAGGGGGGCCTCCAGAGTCAGGATGGGGGGGCCCATCACCCGCGGGCACTGCTGCTCGCCGGCCTCGGGACTTTGCAGCAGGCAGACCGCCTGGGCCACTGCAAGACGTCCCTGCTGGCGCATCTGATCGCTGTTGGCGGCCAGGACCTTGCCCCGGCGCAGGCCGCGCTGCACCCCGTGGCTGAAGTAGGTGCTCAACACTTGGGGTTTTGTGAGTTGGCGCTGGGCCAGCTCGTTGACCGCCACTTCGGCGGCGATGGCGCCCCCCACCAGATAGTCGAGGTCGGGGTGGCGGGCCAGGGTCTGCTGCACCAGTGTGCGCTGGATCTCGCGGCTGTTGTCACCGCGCGCCGTGGTCACCAGTCTGATGGCGCTGCTCTGGATGGCTGCGGCAAAGCCGGGCTCGACGAAGTTGTTGCCGCCACTCGCCTGCGGGCCGGGAAAGAGCGCCACCGTCACCGGCGGGCTGCCGGCAGGGTGGTGCTTGGCTAGCCAGTGGCCCATCTGCCAGCCCATCTGATACCAGGAGACCCCCACCTTGGCCTTGACCAGTCCGGCGGGCAGGTCGTTGACCAGGCCGAACACCGGCAGCGGGCTGGCGCCGATCGCTTCGCCTAGCCCGTCGTAGCTCACCGCGCCGAGCAGGATGGCATCGCTCCCCTCGCTCACGCACTGCTGCAACTGCTGGCGCTGTTCGGCAATGGCGCCGTAACCGCCCGCCTCGTGGATGCGCAGCTTCACGCCGAGTCGCTTGGCCTTCTCCACCATGCCCTGATTGACCGACAGCCAGTAGGCGTCGCGCAGATGGGGATAGAGGGCGCACAGGGTCAGGGGACGGGTGACGGGGGCGGGCCCTTGCCAGTTCAAACGGACCGGTTGGCCGCCGAAGGCGCCGTCCGGCCAGTGATCCACCTCGAAGGCGAGGACGCAGGCCGGGAGCAGCAGGAGTAACAGGGAGAGACAGACGCTTCGCATGGCCGGGGGTTTTGTTAAAGTGTGGGGCCATATTATCCGGTCAAAGTCGACCACAACCAAGGGGCTTCGCGTGAGAATCTTTTCTGGCCTGGGCGGCAAGCTGCTGCTGGCCTTCTCCCTGATGGCGCTGCTGACCCTGGGGGCCTCCCTGCTGGGCTGGTTCGGGCTCAGCCACCTGCGCCAGCTGGAGCAGGGGGTGCAGCAGACCCTGGCGGATCAGGAGCTGGCCCGCACCCTGGCGCGGCTCGGCGGCGAGATCCAGAGCTCTTCCCACCTGCTGGCCTCCGCCACCAGCGAGGGGGAGCGGGAGCATCAGGGGCGGCTGCTCACCCTGCAGGGGCAGCAGATGCAACAGGTGCTGGAGCAGCTGGGTCATGGTGGCGGCAAGCAGACCCCAGACGAGCTGCATCGCCTCAGCCAGACCATCATCGGCAACCTGGGCCAGCAGGGCTGGCTGGTAGGGGAGCGTCTCACGTTAATGGCTGAAGGTAGTGCCCTGCGATCCCGCCTGGTGGCTGCCGCCGGTCAGGTGGCGGAGCTGGCCCGCAGCCAGATGGAGAACGCCGAGACCGTGATGGTGGCCGGGCTCGGCTCCCTCTATTCGCTGCAGGGGCGGTCTGCAGATCGGGCTATCGATCGGCTGCTGGAGCAAGATCTCGACTGGCTGGAGCAGATGACGGAGCTGCGCCACCGCACCCTGATGCAGCAGCAGCGTATCGAGGAGATCTGGCGCAGCGACCGGCAGGAGGGGCTGCAAACCCTGCTGCAGGAGGTGCGCGGTGAGCTGGCCATCCTGCGGTTGCGGGCGGGAGCGGTGACGGATCCGGCCCGCCGTCAGGCGGTGGAGCAGGCGCTGACTGTGCTGGAGCAGAGCGATCGGCTGGTGCAGCTGCGCAGCGACTGGCTCGGCAAGGGGGAGGCGCTGCGGGTGCTGGCCGCCGCCAACGACGCCCTGATGGCGAGCCTCAACCGTCAGGTCGGCACCCTGGTCAGTCAGGCCCGCGACTCCCTGGGGCAGAGCCAGCAGGCATTGAGCCAGCGCCTCAAACTGCTGGAGCAGGCCCTGATGGTGATCGGCCTGCTCACCCTGGTGCTGCTCATCCTGCTGATGTGGCGGGTGGTCTATGGCCGCATCGTCTGGCCGCTGCAGCGAGCGGTCGCCGGGATGAGCCGGCTGGCGAAGGGGGATCTGGCGCCGCTGACGCCGGTTGGGGAGGTCGGGCGCGACGAGCTGGCGGAGCTGGGGCGGGCGCTGCAGGTGTTTCGCGACAATGCCATCGAGCTTGGCCGCTACCAGCGGGAGCTGGAGTCGCGGGTCGAGGAGCGCACGGAGCAGCTCAGCCACGCCAATGTGCGCCTCAACGAGGAGGTGGAGAAACAGCGGCTGGCCCGCGCCGAGGCGGAGCAGGCCAACCGGGCAAAATCGGTGTTCCTTGCCACCATGAGCCACGAAATTCGCACCCCCATGAACGGCATCCTCGGCGGCCTCACCCTGCTGGAGGACACCCACCTCAGCGAGACCCAGCAGCGCTACTTGGCCGCCATCGAGCAGAGTGGCGAATCCCTGCTGGAGATCCTCAACGACATTCTCGACTACTCCAAAATCGAGGCGGGCCATGTGGAGGCGCGCCGCGAGCCCTTCTCCCTGCGCCCGCTGGCCGAGGAGCTGATCGCCCTGTTCGGGCCGAGGGCCGACGCGAAAGGGGTGACGCTGGTGCTGGAATATGCCCCCTCGCTCCCCCCAGTGGTGGAAGGGGATCTGGGCAAGCTGCGCCAGGTGCTGGCGAACCTCTTGGGCAATGCGGTCAAGTTTACCGGCGAGGGGCGCATCACCCTGGTGGTGGCGCCGCTTGCCTGCGCGGGTCCCTGCGCCGAGCCCTGCATCCGCTTCGTGGTGAAAGACACGGGCCCCGGCATTCCGGCCGGGGAGCAGGAGGCTGTGTTCGAGGCCTTCCGCCAGCGCAAGCGGGACATGGGCCATCAGGGGGGCACGGGGCTGGGGCTTGCCATCAGCCGCCGGCTGGTGGCCGTCATGGGGGGAGAGCTTATGCTCTCCAGCGAGCCGGGACTGGGTTGTGAATTCAGCTTCAGCTTGCCGCTGCAGCGTTCGGCGGCCCAGCTGCCGGTTAGCGCCCAGCCGGTGCGCCTCGGCCAGCCGCGGGAGATCCTGCTGGTGGAGGACAACGAGATCAACCGGCTGGTGGCCGAGGGCATGCTGGTGCGCCTCGGCCACAGGGTCACCCTGGCCGAGGATGGACGCAGCGCGCTGGCGCGGGTGACCGAGCGCCCCTTCGAGCTGGCTCTGCTCGACATCAACCTGCCGGACATGGATGGCATGACGCTGCGCGAGGATCTGGTGGCCATCAGCGAGGAGGAGCATGGCTGCGGCCTGCCCGCCATCGCCATCTCGGCCCAGATGTACCCGGAGGATGTGCGCGCCTGTCTGGCGGCGGGGTTTGCCGATTTCGTCGGCAAGCCGGTGCGGCTGGCGGCGCTGGCCGCGGCCATCGACCGTTTGTCAGCGGGGGAGGAGGCGCCTCCCCTAGCGGCGGGCGAGCCGATCGCTACCGTCGAAACTGCCAACCGGGTGCTGGAGGCGGATCTGACCCTGCTCGGCAGTCAGCGCATCCGCCAGCTCATCGCCCTGTTTGCCGAGCAGGGGGCGCCCCTGGTGGCCGAGCTGGCGCACAGCGAAGGGGAAGCGCAGCGCGCGCTGGCCCACAGGCTCAAGGGCAGCGCCCTGGCGCTCGGGCTGGATGATTTCGCGGCGCAGTGCGCCGCCGTGGAGCAGGGGCTGCTGGATGGGGGAGCGCTGGCCGGGCCGTTTGAGCAGGCGCTGGCCGGTTTGCGGGCGTGGCAGACGAAGCATCTGCCGGATTAGCAGCAAGGGGGCGTGGCTCATGCCCGCTCAGGACAGTTATTGCTCTTCGCGGTAGAGCGGCTGCCTGCACTGGGCGCAGAGGTGCTGGCGGCGGAAGTCGGCCTGGTGCACCAGGCCCACATCCAGCTGCTGATGATGGCCGCAGTGAATGCAGAAGAGGATGTCGCCGTCGATGGCGTCCGGGTGGGCCGCCAGATACTGCTCGCGGGTGGGCAACTGGTCCCATTGGGTGGTGAAAGGGCTCTTGCGACTGCCGGTGTAGTAGATCCAGTAGAACAGCGCGAATACCGAAATAATCAGAAACAGCATCAAGTTATCCAGCATGGCTTACTCCCGTGAGTCTGCGGTGTGACAAGACAAGAGGGTGACGCGAGCAGCAGTTGACCGGATGCGGTGAGGGGCCCTTACGTTGCCGGCCTGCGCGCCGGGCAACTGCTGTGCCTGTTAAAGATGTTATCTGTTAGTAAATGCTATATCCATGATCTGGCTCTGGTTTTGGCCGGCTGATGAGCCATGCTCCGGCTGTTGGCCGAGTGTATCGGTGGCGGATGAAGGGGGGATTGGCCAGGCTGGCGTGGGCTTGCCGGCGGGTCGCAGCCCGCCTGGTCGGTGTGAAATTTGCGACGCATTTTACATTTTTTAAACAATTTTTTGGGTGGTTGGACTGTCTCTTTGATCCAGCTCACGTTACAATGCGCCTGCCCACTTCACCTATCGCGCAAACGATTTTCAGGAGAGAAACGGATGTTGAAACGTGACATGACCATTGCCGGCTATGATCCCCAGCTGTGGCAGGCCATCACAGACGAGACCCGTCGTCAGGAAGAGCATATCGAGCTGATTGCGTCCGAGAACTACACCAGCCCCCGCGTCATGGAAGCCCAGGGCTCCCAGCTGACCAACAAGTACGCCGAAGGTTACCCCTCCAAGCGCTACTACGGTGGTTGCGAGTATGTGGATGTGGTTGAAACCCTGGCTATCGAGCGCGCCAAAGAGCTGTTCGGTGCCACCTACGCCAACGTGCAGCCGCACTCCGGCTCCCAGGCCAACAGCGCCGTCTACATGGCCCTGCTGCAACCGGGCGACACCGTGCTGGGTATGAACCTGGCTCACGGCGGTCACCTGACCCACGGCTCCCCGGTCAACTTCTCCGGCAAGCTGTACAACATCATTCCCTACGGCATCGACGAGTCCGGCAAGATCGACTACGACGAGATGGAACGTCTGGCCGTTGAGCACAAGCCGAAGATGATGATCGGCGGCTTCTCCGCCTACTCCGGCGTTGTCGACTGGGCTCGCATGCGCGAGATCGCCGACAAGATCGGTGCTTACCTGTTCGTCGACATGGCCCACGTGGCTGGCCTCATCGCCGCCGGTGTCTACCCGAACCCGGTGCCCCACGCTCACGTGGTCACCTCCACCACCCACAAGACCCTGGCCGGTCCGCGCGGTGGTCTGATCCTCTCCGCCGCCGACGACGAGGAGCTCTACAAGAAGCTCAACTCCGCCGTCTTCCCGGGTGGTCAGGGTGGCCCGCTGATGCACGTCATCGCCGGCAAGGCCGTTGCCTTCAAAGAGGCGCTGGAGCCCGAGTTCAAGACCTATCAGGCCCAGGTGGTGAAGAACGCCAAGGCGATGGCTGCCACCTTTATCGAGCGCGGCTACAAGATCGTCTCCGGCGGCACCGACAACCACCTGATGCTGGTTGATCTGATCGGCCGCGAGCTGACCGGTAAGGATGCCGATGCTGCGCTGGGCAAGGCCAACATCACCGTCAACAAGAACTCCGTGCCCAACGACCCGCGCTCCCCGTTCGTCACCTCCGGTGTGCGCATCGGCACTCCGGCCATCACCCGCCGCGGCTTCAAGGAAGCCGAGTCCATCCAGCTGACTCACTGGATCTGCGACGTGCTGGACAACCACGACAACGACGAAGTGCTGGCCAACACCCGCGAGAAGGTGCTGGACATCTGCCGCCGTTTCCCGGTTTACGCATAATCGACCTGCTTTTCAGGTTGAACCGCAATGCCACCCTCGGGTGGCATTGTTTTTTGTGGCGTTTGGCAACATGAGAGGGGCTATGAGTCAGCACAGCAAAGAGCAGTTGCAGGGTACAGGGGGTGGGGGCAACGCTGAGTGGGACTTGGCGTCGGCAGCGCTCAGGCAGGCGATCCGCGCCCAGTACCACTTTCGCGCCAGTGAACAGGGGCTGCTGGCCTGGGACGTGCGCCGGCTGGTGTGGCTGAGCCGCGATCTGCCGGTGCAGGCAGTAGCACTCGGTGAGATTGCCGAGCTCGACCAGCAGCACTGGTACGGCCATGACGCCACCCGCCCCACGGTGCGCAGCGTGGTGGAGCACTGCCAGCTCATGATGGCGGCCGATCTCGCCTATCCCATCCTGCTGGACAGCGCCGGCCGGGTGATGGACGGCATGCACCGGGTGGGCAAGGCATTGATGTTGGGCCACAGCCATATCGAGGCGCGCCGCTTTGCCGTGGATCCGGCGCCCGACTATCAGGATTGTGACCCCGACACCCTGCCTTATGATGACTGAGCCCGGTCGAATGGATGACTGGGATGGGCGCCTAAAACAGCTGTGATGTTCAAGAAACGGATGACAGGAGACAGCTCAATGAAGAGAGTGCTGGAGATCCGGAACTACCGGCTCAAGGCCGGTAGCCGGACAGAGTTTCATAGGCTGGTTGCAGAGCAGAGTTTGCCGCTGCACCGCGAGTGGGGAATGGATGTGGTGAATCATGGCCCTTCCTTGCACGATCCGGACGTCTATTTTTTGATGCGGGCTTACGCTGATCTTGACGATCTGACCCGTTCACAGGCGGCATTCTATGCCACGGATGCATGGAGAAAAGGTCCGAGAGAAGCCATCGTAGAGCTGATAGAGAGCGACACCAATACTGTGCTCTGGCTACCTGATATCGCCATTGATGCACTTCGTGGTTGCTGATGGCATCTGTCACTTCCCTTGTTTTCACGGGCTTTTACCGGTTCTGGATGGCCGTGCTACACTGGCCGGCCTAGAGCCGGCCCCGGTGGTCGGCGCCCTTTTCCGTCAACGCCGGAGGTCCGATGCATTGCCCTTTCTGTAGTGCGGTAGATACCAAGGTGATCGATTCCCGTCTGGTGGCCGAAGGCCATCAGGTACGCCGCCGTCGCGAATGCCTGCTCTGCCACGAGCGCTTCACGACCTTCGAGATGGCCGAGCTGGTCATGCCCCGCGTCATCAAGTCCAACGGCTCGCGCGAGCCTTTCAACGAAGACAAGCTGCGTGCCGGCATCCTGCGGGCACTGGAGAAGCGGCCGGTGAGCATGGAGGCCATCGAGAAAGCGGTCAACCACATCAAATCCCGCCTGCGGGCCACCGGCGAGCGCGAAGTGGCCTCCGAGCTGGTGGGCAACCTGGTGATGGACGAGCTGAAGGGGCTCGACAAGGTGGCCTATATCCGCTTTGCCTCCGTCTACCGCAGCTTTGAAGACATACGTGAGTTCGGCGAAGAGATCGCCAAGCTGGAGAAGTGAGTCTTTCTTCCAAACCAGGTTGCCGCGTTCGATTACGCTGCGCTAATCGAACCTACGATATTGCGTAAGCCTGGATGTGCTGTCAGAGGAGCCCAGATGTTTAGTCAAGACGATTACCAATGGATGAGCCGGGCCCTCGAACTGGCCCGCCGTGGCCGCTACACCACGGCCCCCAACCCTTGCGTCGGTGCCGTGCTGGTGAAGGCCGGCGTGGTGGTGGGGGAGGGCTGGCACCAGCGTGCCGGCGAGCCCCATGCCGAGGTCTATGCCCTGCACGCGGCCGGCGAAGAGGCCCGCGGCGCCACTGCCTACGTGACCCTGGAGCCCTGCTCCCATCACGGGCGCACGCCCCCCTGCGCCGAGGCGCTGATCAAGGCCGGGGTGACCCGGGTGGTCGCCGCCATGGTGGATCCCAATCCCCAGGTGGGGGGGCGCGGGTTGCGCATGCTCTCCGAGGCGGGGATCAAGACCGACTTCGGCCTGCTGGCCGCCGAGGCCGAGGCCCTCAACCCGGGCTTCTTCAAGCGGATGCGCACCGCCTTCCCGCAGGTGACGGTCAAGCTCGGTGCCAGCCTGGATGGTCGCACCGCCATGGCGAGCGGCGAGAGCCAGTGGATCACCTCCCCGGAGGCGCGCCGCGACGTGCAGCGACTGCGGGCCCGCCACGATGCGGTGCTCTCCAGCGCCGAAACCGTGCTGGCGGACAACGCCTCCCTGACCGTGCGCTGGGACGAGCTGCCCCCCTCGGTCAAGGCCGCCTATCCCAAAGAGACCCTGCGCCAGCCGCTGCGGGTCATCGTCGACTCGCAAAACCGGCTGACCCCGGATCTGCCTCTGTTCCAGAGCGAGAGCCCGGTGCTGCTGGCCCGCCACAAGGCGGGCGGCGACTGGCCAGCCTGGGTGCAGCAGCTGGAGGTGCCGCTGCTGGATGGCAAGCTGGATCTGGTCAGCCTGTTCATGCTGCTGGCCAAACAGAACGTCAACTCGGTACTGGTGGAGGCGGGGCCACGCCTGTGCGGCGCCCTGCTGGAGAAGGGGCTGGTGGACGATCTGGTGCTCTATCAGGCGCCCAAACTGATGGGGGATGAGGGGCGCGGCCTGTTCCATCTGCCCGGGCTCACCCGGCTGTTCCAGGCTCCCAAGCTCAACATCAAGGATGTGCGCATGGTTGGCCAGGATATTCGTATTACCGCCAAAATAGCCTGATTTATCAATATTAAAGGGGGCATTGCCGCCCCCGTCATCAGCAAGGTGATCTGCATGTTTACCGGAATTATCGAAGCGGTGGGAACCCTGGCCGAGCTGCGTCGCCAGGGCGAAGACATGGCCCTCACCGTGCACGCGCCCACCCTGGATTTCAGCGATGTCAAGCTGGGCGACTCCATCGCCACCAATGGTGTCTGCCTCACCGTGATCGCCCTGGGCGACAAGCGTTATACCGCCGACGTGTCGCTGGAAACCCTTTCCCGCACCGGTTTTTCTGCCGCCAAGGTGGGCGATCGGGTCAACCTCGAGAAGGCGCTGATGCCCACCTCCCGCCTCGGCGGTCACCTGGTCTCCGGCCACGTGGACGGGGTGGGGGAGGTCAAGAGCGTCTCCAGCAGTGGCCGCGCCATCGAGTACTGGATCAAGGCGCCGACGGAGCTCTCCCGCTACATCGCCGAGAAGGGATCCATCGCGGTGGACGGCATCAGCCTCACCGTCAACGCCGTGCAGGGGGATCTGTTCCGGCTGACAATCGTGCCCCACACCGCCCAGGAGACCACCATAGCCGGCTGGAAGCCGGGCAGGAGCGTCAATCTCGAGGTGGATCAGATAGCCCGCTATCTGGAGCGGCTGATGACGGGTCAGCGCCAGGAGAGCAGTGCCTCCACCCTGACCCTGGAGAAGCTGGCCCGCTCCGGTTTCCTGTGACGGAACCTCGGCGGGAAAAACGCTTTTCTGTGATCCCGCTCCGATTGAAATGGGGCCCCGCGTGCCCCATCTAGAGCACAATAGGCAGTATCACGTCGAGCCGACTGGCTCAATCCCCGAAGCATGTTGATGGAGTAGCCCATGGCGCTGAGCACGACCCAGGAAATCATTGCCGATATCAAGGCTGGCAAGATGGTGATCCTGATGGATGACGAAGACAGGGAGAACGAAGGGGACCTCATCATGGCCGCCTCCTGTGTCCGTCCGGAAGATATCAACTTCATGGCCCGTTACGGCCGGGGGCTCATCTGTCTGACCCTGACCCGGGATCGCTGCAAGCAGCTGGCGCTGCCGCTGATGGTCGACCGCAACAACGCCCAGTTTTCCACCGCCTTCACCGTGACCATCGAAGCGGCCGAAGGGGTGACCACCGGCATCTCCGCCGCCGACCGGGCCGTCACCGTGCAGGCGGCGGTGGCGCCCGATGCCAAGGCTTCCGATCTGGTGCAACCCGGCCACATTTTCCCGCTGATGGCCCAGGATGGCGGCGTGCTGACTCGCGCCGGCCACACCGAGGCGGGTTGTGACCTGGCCCGGCTGGCCGGTTACGAGGCCGCTTCCGTCATCGTCGAGATCTTGAACGAGGATGGCACCATGGCGCGCCGCCCTGATCTCGAGATCTTCGCCGAGCAGCACGGCATCAAGCTTGGCACCATTGCGGATCTCATCGAATACCGCAACCAGCATGAGACCACAGTCGAGAAGGTGGCCGAGTGCAAGCTGCCCACCGAATATGGCGAGTTCGACCTCATCACCTTCCGCGACACCATCGACAACCAGGTGCACTTCGCCCTCAAAAAAGGCGAGGTGAGTGCCGACCAGCCAACCCTGGTGCGGGTCCATCTGCACGACGTGCTGAGCGATCTGCTGCAGACCGACCGCCACGCCGCCCGCAGCTGGCCGCTGCCCAAATCCATGGCCCGCATCGCCGACGAGGGCGGGGTGCTGGTGATCCTGGGGGCGGAAGCCCACGGTGCCGAGCTGCTGGCCAGGGTCAAGGGCTTCGAGGCCGCCGACAAGGGGCTGGCGCCGGAAGGAGCCAAGTGGCAGGGTACCTCGCGCCGGGTCGGCGTCGGCTCCCAGATCCTCAAGGCGCTGGGGGTGGGCAAGATGCGCCTGCTGAGCTCGCCGAAGAAGTATCACGCTCTCGGCGGCTTCGGCCTGGAAGTGGTGGAGTACGTCGGCGAGTAAGCGCCGCATACGGCTGAAATCATCCTCATGGCCGCTCGTTGCGGCCATGGTTTTTTGTCGTGGGTCTGTTGTGCTAGAATGTGCGCACTTTTGACTCCGGCCCTTTTGCTTTCACAGATACAGGATTTCCAATGAAGGTTATCGAAGGAAATATCGCCGCTCCTGAAGCGCGCGTTGCGATTGTCGTTGCTCGTTTCAACAGTTTCATCAACGACAGCCTGGTGAGTGGTGCACTGGACGTACTGAAGCGTCAAGGCCAGGTACAGGACAGTAACCTGACCCTGGTGAAAGTGCCGGGCGCGGTTGAAATGCCGCTGGTCATCAAGAAACTGGCCAAGAGCGGCAAGTATGACGCCATCGTGGCAGTCGGCACCGTCATTCGTGGCGGCACCTACCACTTCGATCTGGTCGCCAACGAGAACAGCAAGGGCATGGCCCAGGTAATGATGGAATATGAAATTCCGGTTGCCTTCGGCGTACTGACCACTGAAAACATTGAACAAGCCATCGAGCGTGCAGGTACCAAGGCGGGTAACAAGGGTGCAGAGGCTGCACTGGCAGCGCTCGAAATGATCAACGTCCTGAAAGAACTGGACGTGTAACGAGGAGAAATGCATTGAAACCGTCTGAGCGCCGCAAGGCCCGCCATTGCGCCACCCAGGCCATCTACCAGTGGCAGATGACCAAGGCCAACGTGGGCGACATCGAAGAGCAGTTCAAGATCGATCAGGACACCAAGGGTGTGGATCTGAACTACTTCCGCGATCTGCTGTTCGGGGTAGCCCTCCACTGCAACGAGCTGGACAAGGTCTTCGCACCTTTCCTCTCCCGTCCGCTGGAAGAAGTGGACATGGTGGACAAGGCGATCCTGCGTCTGGCGACCTATGAGCTGACCCGTCGTGATGATGTGCCGCCGCGCGTGGTGATCAACGAAGCGATCGAGCTGGCCAAAGCCTTTGCTGCCGATGACAGCCACAAGTTTGTCAACGGTGTACTGGACAAGGTGATCAAGTCGCTGGACAAGCGCTGATCCCTGCGTTCATCAGCATTCCATGCTGATCGATGCTCTGTCGCGAGCCGTCGTCAGCAAGGTGAAGCGCAGCGCCAGGCCGACGTGTATGGCAATACATGAAGAGCCCGGCAGCGACCAGCCTTGAACACGCTCTCGCAGCAAGAGCCGCAACAGCATCTAATAGAGGAGCCAGCTTAATCGCTGGCTTTTTACTGTATGGGTGAATTTGAGCTGATTGATAAGTACTTCAAGGTCCCCCACGCCCGCAAGGACGTGGTGATGGGCCCTGGAGACGACTGCGCCCTGCTGACCCTGCCCCCCGACACCCAGCTGGCGGTGAGCACGGATACCCTGGTGAGCGGCGTACACTTCTTTCCCGACATGGATCCGGTAGACCTCGGCTACAAGGCGCTGGCGGTCAATCTCTCCGATCTGGCTGCCATGGGCGCCGAGCCGCGCTGGGTATCGCTGGCGCTGACCCTGCCCACCGTCAACGAAGCCTGGGTGGCTGGTTTTGCGGAAGGCTTCCTCGAGCTTGCCGAATACTACAACGTGGCGCTGGTGGGCGGGGACATGACCCGCGGCCCCCTCTCCATCACGGTATCGGTCAAGGGCTCGGTGCCGGCCGGCCGTGCCCTGCTGCGCAGTGGTGCCAAGGCCGGCGACGGTGTCTATGTGACCGGCACCCTGGGCGATGCCGCGCTGGCGCTCTCCCACCTGCTGGCCAAGCGCACCCTCAACGAGAACCAACTGGCGGCCGTGCTGCCGCGCCTCGACCATCCCCATCCCCGCATTCTGGCCGGCCAGGCTCTGCGCGGACTGGCCAGCAGCGCGCTGGATCTCTCCGACGGCCTGGCCTCGGATCTCGGCCACGTGCTCAAGGCGTCGGGCGTGCGGGCCCAGATCGATCTCGGTCTGCTGCCGCTCTCACCCGTGCTGCAGGATGCGGTGAGCGAGCAGGATGCCTGGCAGCTGGCCCTGGCCGGCGGCGATGACTACGAGCTCTGCTTCACCGTGCCGGAGGAGCATCGCGGTGCGCTGGACACGGCGCTAGCCAACTGCGGCGTCAAGTTTACCCGCATCGGCCGCATCGTTGCCGGCGAGCCCGGCATCGACTATCTGCACGGCGAGCAGCCGGTCGAGCTGACGCTGAAAGGGTGGGATCACTTCGCATGAGCTGGTTCATGATAAAGCCCGAGTTGAAGCGGCTGAACCTCAGGAACCCGCTCCACTTCCTGGCGGTGGGGTTTGGCTCCGGCCTCTCGCCCAAGGCGCCCGGCACCATGGGGACGCTTGCCGCCATTCCGCTCTATCTGCTGGTGAGCGGCTTGCCGACCTTCTGGTTCATCGCCCTGCTGGTGGTGGGTTTCCTGATCGGCATCCGCATCTGTCAGAGCGCCACCGATGCCATCGGCATGCCGGATCACGGCGCCATCGTCTGGGACGAGGTCATAGGCTTTGGCGTCACCATGATAGCGGCGCCAGCCGGTTGGGAGTGGGTACTGGCCGGCTTCGTGCTGTTTCGCCTGTTCGACGTGCTCAAGCCCTGGCCCATCTCCTGGTTCGACCGCCGTATCCACGGTGGCTTCGGCATCATGCTCGACGATCTCATCGCCGCCCTGTTCGCCCTGTTTTGTATGCAATCGCTGGCATACTGGCTGGGGTGACGGGGATTACGAGGGGGAATGCAGCGCTGGCATCCCCCTATTTATCTCTGTTTAGTTTTCATTCATCGGCATATGCTGCCGTTAAAAAATCATTTCACATAAATATTCACTACTCATTCGAGGCTTGAGACTATTGTGTCAATAGTGAATATTCCCGCCTGTTACACCCTTGTTGAAAGTAAAAGCACTAGATCGTCATTTATGTGGTCATAAAGTCTGGGTATGTGATTGTAGTCATCATTTATGACTGTCGAGCTGGCTGCTAACTGAGCAAAGTATTGCGAAATTGTATAACCCGATCATTTACACTCGCCGTCAAACCGTCTAAGTTACTCGCGGGTTATTCCAAAAAAATGCAAAAAACCCGCCCGGATCGCTGGTTTCGTTGTCTCATGGATTGAGCGTTTAGTCGTCATATCAAACACTCACGATCACGCCAAGGCACGACCGGCATCTGCGGCCGATTTACGGACGAATTATTTGGGACGGATGTCCCCCGCAGAGGTAACCATGTCCTTGCTCGAAGTGAAAAACTTGCGGATCGAGTATCCCTCCCGCTACGGGGTACTGGCCGCAGTGAAGGATCTCTCTTTCTCCATCGAAAAAGGGGAAATCGTCGGCGTCGTGGGTGAGTCCGGTGCCGGCAAATCCACCATCGGCAACGCCGTCATCGATCTCCTGAGCCCACCGGGTCGCATCGCCCGTGGCGATATCTACCTCAATGGCGAGCTCATCTCCGGCAAGAGCCAGAACGAGATGCGGGCCATTCGCGGTTCGCGCATCGGTTTCATCTTTCAGGACCCCATGACCTCCCTCAACCCGCTGTTCACCGTCGAACATCAGCTGGTTGAAACCATCCTCGCCAACACCGACCTGTCCCGTGAGGCTGCCTTTGCCAAGGCACTCGAGCTGATGAAGGCGGTCGGGATCCCGAGCCCGGAGCTGCGCATCAAGCAGTATCCGCACCAGTTCTCCGGTGGCATGCGCCAGCGGGTGGTCATCGCCATCGCCCTCTCCGGCGATCCCGAGCTCATCATCGCCGACGAGCCGACCACGGCGCTGGATGTCTCCATCCAGGATCAGATCCTCCAGCTCATCCGCACCCTCTGCAAGGAGCGGCAGGTGGGCTGCATGCTGGTGACCCACGACATGGGCGTGGTCTCCAACGTCACCGACAAGGTGGCGGTCATGTATCGCGGCGATCTGGTGGAGTTCGGCACCACGGAACAGGTGCTGGGTCGCCCCAACCATCCTTATACCCGCAGCCTCATCTCGGCGGTGCCCCGCTCGGACGTGAAGCTGGTGCGCTTCCCGCTGGTCTCCTATATCGAGGATGCCGGTGCGGCGGATACCAGCATCGATCTCAAGACCCACTGGCTCGGCCAGAGCCAGGACGAACGCGCCTATGAAGGGGCGCTGCTGCGGGTGGAGAACGTGGATCTGAAGTTCGTCACCAAGGACTCCTTCTTCCCGAGCCGTCGCCAGTATGTACGGGCCTGCAACAACATCAGCTTCGAGATCTTCGAAGGTGAGACCTTCGGCCTGGTGGGGGAGTCTGGCTCCGGCAAATCCACCATCGCCCGCGCCATCACCGGCCTCTATCCGCCCGATACCGGCAAGATCTTCTTCGAGGGGATCGATCTCACCGCCCTCAAGGGCGAGCATGAGCGTCGCCCGCTGCGTCGCCAGATGCAGATGGTGTTCCAGAACCCTTATTCGTCGATGAACCCGCGCATGAAGGTGCGCGACATCATTGCCGAGCCGATTCGCTTCCACAAGCTGGCGAGCAGCGAGAGCCAGATCGCCGGCATAGTGGGGGATCTGCTGGATCACGTTGGCCTCGGCCGCGGCGCCGGGGTCAAGTATCCCCACGAGTTTTCCGGCGGTCAGCGTCAGCGCATCTCCATCGCCCGGGCCCTGGCGACCCGGCCCCGTTTCCTCATCTGCGACGAGCCCACCTCGGCGCTGGATGTGTCGGTGCAGGCCCAGATCCTGAACCTGCTCAAGGATCTGCAGCAGGAGCTTGGCCTCACCATGCTGTTCATCAGCCACGATCTGCCGGTCATCCGCCAGATGTGCGATCGCATCGGCGTGATGCAGCACGGTCACCTGGTGGAGGTGGCCGAGACCGAGAAACTGTTTACCAATGCCGAGCATGAGTACAGCCGCAAGCTGATCTCCCTCATGCCGGAGTTCAAGGGAATGTCCCGCGAGGGGCTGGAAATCGCAAGCTAGGAAAGCACCGGCTCGCCGGTATCTATGTCAATAAAAAAGCCAAAAGCATGGAGAAAACAATGAAAAAAGGATTGTCCAAGATTGCACTGGCGCTGTTTGCCGCTGGTTTCGCCTTTAACGTCTCCGCTGTCGACATCAAGGTCGGTGTCGCCTCTGACGCCACCTCGCTGGACCCGCAGGAGCAGCTCTCCGGTCAGACCCTGGAGATGTCCCACCTGGTGTTCGATCCGCTGATGCGTTACACCCAGGACCTGAAATTCGAGCCGCGCCTGGCCGAGAAGTATGAGCGTATCGACGACAAGACCGTCCGCTTCTTCCTGCGCAAGGGCGTCAAGTTCCACTCCGGCAACGACTTCACCGCCGACGACGTGGTATGGACCGTCAACCGTCTGAAGTCCTCCGTCGACTTCAAAGCCATCTTCGACCCCATCGCCGAAGTGAAGAAGGTCGATGAGTACACCGTGGATCTCGTCACCGCCAAGCCGTTCCCGCTGGTGCTGCAGACCGTGACCTACATCTTCCCGATGGACTCCAAGTTCTATACCGGCAAGACAGAGGCGGGCAAGGACAAGGGCGAGATCGTCAAGAACGGCGACTCCTACGCCTCCACCCACGTCTCCGGTACCGGCCCGTTCAGCGTCAAGTTCCGCGAGCAGGGCGTGAAGCTGGAGTACGTGCGCAACGCCAACTACTGGGACAAGGCCTCCAAGGGCAACGTTGACAACCTGACTGTGGTCCCCATCAAGGAAGACGCCACCCGCGTGGCGGCCCTGCTGGGTGGCGACGTGGACATGATCTACCCGGTTGCACCGAACGATCTGGAGCGCGTGAAGAACGGCAAGGACACCCAGCTGGTGACCCTGTCCGGTACCCGCGCCATCATCATCGAGCTGAACCAGAACACCAACCCGGCGCTGAAAGACAAGCGCGTGCGTCAGGCGATCAACTACGCCATCAACCAGGTGGGTATCGTCGAGAAGATCAACAAGGGCTTTGGCACCCCCGCCGGCCAGCTGAGCCCGAAAGGCTATGCCGGTCACAACGAGGCGCTCAAGCCCCAGTATGACCTGGCCAAGGCCAAGGAGCTGATGAAGGAAGCCGGCTACGAGAAGGGCTTCAAGATGAGCTTCATCTCCCCGGCTGCCCGCTACGTCAACGACGTCAAGATTGCCCAGGCCGTCTCCGCCATGCTGGCCAAGATCAACATCAAGGTGGATCTGAAGACCATGCCAGTGGCCCAGTACTGGCCGGAGTTTGACAAGTGCGCCGCGGACATGCAGCTGATCGGCTGGCACTCCGACACCGAAGATACCGCGAACTTCTTCGAGTTCCTGACCTTCACCAAGGATGCCAAGACCGGCATGGGCCAGTACAACTGTGCCGGCTATGCCAACGCCGAGGCTGACAAGCTGGTCGAGCAGGCCAATGCCGAGACCGACCCGGCCAAGCGCGCCGAGATGCTGAAGAAGGTCGAAGCCATGCTGATCGACGACGCCGCCTACGTGCCGCTGCACTGGGAAGATCTGGCCTACGGCGCCAAGAAGAACGCCGACATCAAGCCGGTGGTCAACGTAATGAACTTCCCTTACCTGGGTGACCTGGTGGTCGGCAAGTAAGCGCAAGTCGCAAGGAAGGACGGGGCGGGGTGGTCAGCCGGCCACCCCGCCTGCTAACAGAAGCCTGTGCCATGACACAGGCCACGTAGAAGGACAAGCATGTTTACATTCCTGCTGAAACGGTTCTATCAGGCCGTGATAGTGATGTTCGTCATCAGCCTGGTCGCCTTCTCCATCCAGGACAACCTGGGGGATCCGCTGCGCGAGCTGGTGGGACAATCCGTCTCCGAAGCCCAGCGCCACGAATTGCGCGAGAAGATGGGCCTCAACGATCCTTTCCTCGTCAAATACAGCCGCTTCTTGAAGAACGCGGTACACGGGGATCTGGGTACTTCCTACTTCTTCAAGCGACCCGCTCTCGAGGTTATCCTCGACAAGCTGGTGGCTACTCTTGAGCTGGTGTTTGGCGCTGCGCTGATCATCGTGGTGGTCTCCATTCCGCTTGGGGTCTACTCGGCGATCCGCCCGCACAGCATACCGACCAAGATCATCATGGCGGGGAGCAGCATCGGCATCTCGATCCCGGTGTTCCTGACCGCCATCATGCTGATGTACCTCTTCTCCATCCAGCTGGGCTGGCTGCCGGCCTACGGCCGCGGCGAGACCTACAACCTGCTGGGCTGGGAGTCGGGCTTCTTCACCTGGGACGGCATCAAGCATCTGATCCTGCCCTGTGTGGCGCTCTCCTCCATCATGCTGCCGCTGTTCATCCGGCTGGTGCGCTCCGAGATGCTGGAGCAGCTCTCCTCCGAGTACGTCAAGTTCGCCCGTGCCAAGGGGCTGGACAACAACAAGGTCTACTATCAGCACGCCCTGAAGAACACCATGCTGCCGGTCATTACCGTCGGTGGGGTGCAGATCGGTACCATGGTGGCTTACACCATACTGACCGAGAGCGTGTTCCAGTGGCCGGGGACCGGCTTTTTGTTCCTTGAGGCGATCCACCGGGTCGATACGCCCCTCATCACCGCCTACGTCATCTTCGTCGGGCTCATTTTCGTGGTGACCAATACCCTGGTCGACCTGCTCTACGGGTTGATCAACCCGACCGTCAACCTGACCGCCAAGGGGTAACAGATGACTAATGCTGTGACTGTGAGCCGCCGTTTGACATGGTGCAACCACGCGGGTTTTGCCATCAACCCGGCTATCTACCTGGCAACGAAGGGGTAACGCATGACTAATGCTGTAACTGCAAGCCCAAGCCGTTGGGCCCGATTCAAAAATTCCGACATCGTCTACTACTTCCTGCGGGACAAGGTAGCCATGTTCAGCTTTGCGGTGTTCGTGGTATTCGTGCTGGCCGCCATGCTGGCGCCTTGGCTCGCCCCGTACAACGTCTATGACCAGACCAGCTTCGATCTGATGGATGCCGAACTGCCGCCCTCCTGGCTGGCAGGGGGTGAGGAGCGTTTCTGGCTCGGTACCGACAACCAGGGTCGCGACATCTGGAGCACCATCCTCTATGGCGCCCGCATCTCGCTCACCATAGGTCTGTTCGCGGTGGGGCTGCAGCTGGTGCTGGGCATCGTCATCGGCCTGCTGGCCGGCTACTTCGGTGGCCGCATCGACAGCCTGCTGATGCGCTTTGCCGATGTGCAGCTGTCGTTTTCCACCATGATGGTGGCGATCATCATCTCCGCCATCTTCCAGGCTACTTTTGGCTCCGAGTTCTACTCGAAGTTCGCCATCCTGATGCTGGTGGTGATCATCGGTATCGCCGAGTGGCCGCAGTACGCCCGAACCGTGCGCGCCTCGGTGCTGGCGGAGAAGAAAAAGGAGTATGTGGAAGCGGCCAAGGTGATGGGCTTTCGTGCCCCGCGGATCATGTTCCGTCATATACTGCCGAACTGCCTGTCGCCGATCCTGGTCATCTCCACGGTGCAGGTGGCCAACGCCATCATGAGCGAGGCGGCGCTCTCCTTCCTGGGGTTGGGGATGCCGGTGGATCAGCCGTCGCTGGGCTCGCTCATCAGCGTAGGCTTCAACTACATCTTCTCCGGCTCCTGGTGGATCACCGCCTTCCCGGGCATCTGCCTGGTGGTGCTGGTGCTGGTCATCAACCTGTTGGGTGACTGGCTGCGGGATGTGTTCAATCCCAAGCTCTACAAGGGCTGATGGTCACAGATAAACAAACGAGACAGACAAACAAAAAGGGCGCCATAACGGCGCCCTTTTGCTGTGTGTGCTGAGGGATCAAGCCTGCAGCCACTGCTCGATGCTGCGCTGGATGCCGGCGCCATCGAGCCCCAGCAGTGCGTAGATCTCCTCCTGGGTACCCTGCTCCACGAAGCGATCCGGCAGGCCGAGGTTGAGCACCGGCTTGCACTGTTTGCTGCGCATCAGCAGTTCGTTCACCGCAGAGCCCGCGCCACCCATGATGGCGTTGTCCTCGAGGGTGACGAACTGATCGTGGGTCGCGGCCAGGGAGAGCACCAGCGCCTCGTCCATCGGTTTGACGAAACGCATGTCCACCAGGGTGGCATCGAGCGCCTCGGCTGCCGCTTTGGCCTGTTGCAGCAGGGTGCCGAACGCCAGGATGGCGGTGCCTTTGCCCTGACGGATGATGCGGCCCTTGCCGAGCGCCAGCGCCTGCATCTCGCTCTCCACCTGGATGCCGGTGCCGCTGCCGCGGGGGTAGCGTACCGCCGCCGGCCCGTTGCACTGATAGCCGGTGTAGAGCATCTGACGGCACTCGTTCTCGTCGGACGGGGTCATGATCACCATGTTGGGCACGGTGCGCAGGAAGCTGATGTCGAACGCCCCCTGATGGGTCGGGCCGTCGGCCCCCACCAGACCGGCCCGGTCGATGGCGAACAGCACCGGCAGCTCTTGCAGCGCCACGTCGTGGATCAGCTGGTCGTAGGCGCGCTGCAGGAAGCTCGAGTAGATGGCGACCACCGGCTTCTGGTCGGCGATGGCGAGACCGGCGGCGAAGGTGACCGCGTGCTGCTCGGCGATGGCCACGTCGAAGTAGCGATCCGGATACTGCTGGCTGAACTTCACCAGGCCGGAGCCTTCGCGCATGGCCGGGGTGATGCCGACCAGCCGCTCATCCTTGGCTGCCATGTCGCACAGCCACTGGCCGAAGATGGCGGAGAAGCTCGGCTTGCCGCCGCTCGACTTGGGCAGGGTGCACTCGTCCGGATTGAATTTGGGCACGCCGTGATAACCGATGGGATCCTTCTCTGCGGGCTCGTAGCCCTTGCCCTTCTTGGTTTTGACGTGCAGCAGCTGCGGCCCCTTGAGATTGCGCATGTTGCGCAGGGTCTCGACCAGAGCCTCAATGTCGTGGCCGTCGATGGGACCTATGTAGTTGAAGCCGAACTCCTCGAACAGGGTGCCGGGCACCACCATTCCCTTGAGGTGTTCCTCTGCCCGCTTGGCCAGCTCCTTGACTGGCGGCAGGCCGGCCAGCACCTTCTTGCCACCCTCGCGGATGGTGGTGTAGAGCTTGCCGGACATGATGCGGGCCAGGTGGTTGTTCAGTGCCCCGACATTCTCGGAGATGGACATCTCGTTGTCGTTGAGCACCACCAGCATGTCCTTGTGAACATCGCCGGCGTGATTGAGCGCCTCGAACGCCATGCCGGCGGTGATGGCGCCATCGCCGATCACCGCCACCACCTTGCGCCCCAGCCCTTCGCTCTCGGCCGCCACGGCCATGCCGAGCGCCGCACCGATGGAGGTGCTGGAGTGACCGACGGAGAGCACGTCATACTCGCTCTCGCCGCGCCAGGGGAAGGGGTGCAAACCGTCTTTCTGGCGGATGCTCTGCATCCGATCGCGGCGACCGGTCAGGATCTTGTGGGGATAAGCCTGGTGGCCCACGTCCCACACCAGTCGATCGAACGGGGTGTTGTAGACGTAGTGCAGCGCCACCGTCAGTTCGACGGTGCCGAGCCCGGAGGCAAGATGACCACTGGAGCGACTCACCGAACGCAGCAGATATTCACGCAGTTCGTTGCACAGCACAGGCAGTCGCTCGAAGGGCAGGGATCGCAACTCGACCGGCGTATCCGCGAGGGCCAGGTTGGGGAAATTGCTTATATCAACGCTCATATTGTTACTGTTATCCAGCGTTTAGTGGGTTCGCTCGATGATGTAATCGGCAAACGCTTCCAGAATGTCGGTATTGTAGGGCAAAGATTGCAAGGCTGTTAAGGCTTTACCATGCAGTTCGCGAGCCAGCTCACGGGCATTGTCGAGCCCCAGCAGTGCCGGATAGGTACTCTTTTCCAGCGCCAGATCGGAACCTTGTCGCTTGCCGAGGGTGGCGGTATCGCCCGTGATGTCGAGGATGTCATCCTGCACCTGGAAGGCGAGACCGATGGCGGCGGCGTAGGTTTGCAGCGCGCTCAGGGTAGTTTCATCCACATCGGCCTTGCACAGGGCACCGAGCGCCACGGCGCACTCGATGAGGGCCCCGGTCTTGTGGCGGTGTACCTGTTCCAGCTCGGCCAGGGTGATCTGACGCCCCTCTGCCTGCAGATCCAGCGCCTGGCCACCGCACATGCCGAGATAACCGGAGGCGCGCGCCAGCCGGCTCAGCATCCGCACCCGGTTGGTCAGCAGTGAATCCGGCATCGGGTGATCGGCCAGAATGGAGAAGGCCAGGGTCTGCAGGGCGTCGCCGGCCAGGATGGCGGTGCCTTCATCAAACGCCTTGTGCACCGTCGGCTGACCGCGACGCAGATCGTCGTCATCCATGGCGGGCAGATCGTCGTGCAGCAGGGAGTAGGCGTGGATGCACTCCACCGCGGCGGCGGGGCCGTCCAGCAGCTCGCTCTTGACGCCCAGCATCTCGCCGACGGCGTAGACCAGAAAGGGGCGCACCCGCTTGCCACCCAGCAGCAGGCCATAGCGCATGGCATCGCGCAGGCGGGGGGCCATGGGTGGCAAGGATTCAAGTTGTGCAGAGAGACAGTCGTCAATACGTTGCCGGTGCAGGCGGGAAAAATCGTCCAGCGTCACTCACTCCTCTCCTTGCTCTGGCTGGAAGGGAACTGCCTGCTCGCTGCCATCGGCCTGAGTCAGCAGGATCTGGATCTTCTGCTCGGCCTGCTCCAGCTTCTGCTGGCCGGCTCGTACCAGGTGAATGCCCTGTTCGAACTGCTTGAGGGCCTCTTCCAGCGGCAGGGAGCCCTGTTCCAGTTGATGAACTATGGTTTCCAGCTCTTCCAGAGTGGCATCAAAACTCAGGCGGTCGATTTTTTTACTGGCCATGTCCATCCTCGGGGATTGAAAAAAACGGCTTATCTTAACATCGACGGCGGGCAGGGGGGAGGCAGAAAAATGCCATCGGCTTAAACTCTCGGAAAAGTGGCCGATAATAAGCCATCTTCCAAAGGGGAAAATGGTAGCGGCCCTTGCCGCTGGTGAGCCAATAGCAGAAAATTCAACAAACTACAGATACAACAAATTTCAGCTGACAGGAGTAGGGATGTGGATCTAGGTAGTCTGATTGGCATAGTGCTGGGATTTGGGGTGGTCATCTATGGCATGCTGCTGGGTGGCCCTGTGGGGATGTACATTGACGTTCCTTCAATCTGCATCACGGTGTTAGGCTCCATCTTTATCGCCATGATGAAGTTCAACATCGGCCAGTTCCTGATGGCGTTCAAGGTGGCCGGCAAGGCATTCATGTACAAGGGAGACAAGCTCGACGATCTGATCGTCAAGGCAGTCGAGCTGGCCGATGCGGCCCGCAAGGGCGGTTTTCTGGCGCTGGAAGCGGCCGAGGTGCCCAACCCCTTCATGAAAAAGGGCATCGACATGCTGGTGGACGGTCACGATGCCGACGTCATCCGTGCCGTGATGGAAAAAGACATAGAGCTCACCGCCGAGCGCCATGTCATCGCCATCAAGGTGTTTCGCTCGCTGGGGGATCTGGGGCCGGCCATGGGGATGATAGGTACCCTAGTCGGGCTGGTGGCCATGCTGGCCAACATGAGCGATCCCAAATCCATCGGCCCGGCCATGGCGGTAGCCTTGCTCACCACTCTGTACGGCGCCATCGAGGCTAACATGCTTGCCATCCCCATCGCCGACAAGCTGGAGCTGCGCAGCGGTGAGGAGAAGCTGAGTCGCTGCCTGGTGCTGGACGCCATCATGGGTATTCAGGATGGCCAGAATCCGCGGGTGATCCAGTCCATGTTGCAGAACTACCTCAACCAGTCGAAACGCAACAATGGCGATGAATAGGGGGATGTATGTCTGATTGCAAATGTCCACCCCCCGGGCTGCCCGGTTACATGGGGACTTTCGCCGATCTGATGTCGCTCTTGATGTGCTTCTTCGTGCTGCTGCTCTCGTTTGCCGAGATGGATGTGCAAAAGTTCAAGCAGATTGCCGGCTCCATGGAGAAGGCGTTCGGGGTGCAGAACATCCTTGAGGTGAAGGACATCCCCAAGGGAACCTCCGTCATTGCCCAGGAGTTCAGACCGGGTCGTCCGGAACCGACGCCCATCGATACCATCATGCAGCAGACCATCGACATGACCCAGACCGAGCTGGAGTTCCAGCCCGGTGATGCCGACAAGGCTGGTGGTCATGACAAGAGCGAAGACAAGCTGGTGGGGGGCGACACCCAGCAGGAGGCGCAGAAACAGCAGCAGGAGCAGTCCAATGCGCTGGCCAAGGCGCTGGCGGATCAGATGAAGGCGCAGATCCAGGATGGGGCGATCGAGATTGAGGCGCTGGGCCAGCAGATCATCATCCGGATCCGCGAGAAAGCCGCCTTCCCGGCGGGTTCCGCCTTCCTGCAGCCCCAGTTCTGGCCGGTGGTGCGCAAGGTTGCCGCCTTGCTCAAGGATGTCCCCGGCGAGATCACCATCTCCGGTCATACCGACAACGTGGCCACTGAGGATGAGCTGTTCCAGTCCAACTGGGAACTCTCCTCCCAGCGGGCGGTGGCGGTGGCTCACCAGATGATCAAGGTGCCCGGTTTTGATGGCAGCCGGCTGGTGGTGCAGGGCATGGCGGATACTCAGCCGCTGGTGCCCAACACGACACCGGAGAACCGGCGCATGAACCGGCGGGTGGAGATCTCCATCATGCAGGGCAAACCGACGGTATCTGCGCCGATCAGTGCCCAGGAGCAGAAATAGTCATAGACAATTGTGATGGCAAAGCGCGATCTGCCTCGCAGGGACCGACATGGATTTTGTGCCGGCTTCATATTAAGATGCCTCATCCGAACCGACAGCTGCGGCTCTCTCTGATAGCCGCAGCTTCTCTTTTCAAGCAACCCAGGTTTCGACTATGAATCATACTCCGATGACTGTTCGCGGCGCTGAAAAGCTGCGTGAAGAGCTCGAATATCTCAAGACCGAGCTTCGTCCGCAGATTATCGAAGCGATTGCAGATGCCCGTGAACATGGTGATCTGAAAGAAAACGCCGAATATCATGCTGCCCGCGAGCAGCAAGGCTTCTGTGAAGGCCGTATCCAGGAAATTGAGAGCAAGCTCTCCAACGCCCAGGTGATCGACGTCACCAAGATGACCAACAATGGTCGTATCATCTTCGGGGCGACCGTGACGCTGCTCAAGAGCGAGACGGAAGAAGAAGTGGTCTACCGCATCGTGGGTGACGACGAGGCGGACATCAAGCAGAACATGATCTCCGTGAATTCGCCCATTGCCCGCGCCCTGATCGGCAAGGAAGTGGACGATGTCGCCATCGTCAAGACGCCGTCCGGCGACGTGGAGTACGAGATCCTAGAAGTCGCCTACCTCTGAGGTAGCGACCAGCCAGCAACAGGGGAGCCCGGCTCCCCTGTTTGTATTCAGCGGGGCTGATAAGCCTGGGTGAAGGCGTCCTGATGGCGCTGAAACATCCAGCCGCGCAGCTGTTCAAGATCCTCTCTGGCCATCCGGAAGTGCAGTGCCCAGCCCTGTATGCCGTTGCGACGGTGGATCCGCCTGACCGGCTCTGCGCTGAGGGGCAGAGGAGGGAGACCTTCGATCAGCAGGGTGCCTGCCAGCGTGGTATCCATGGTCAGCTCCGCCGGCAAGCCTTCCACCACCAGCCCGTCCAGCGACAGGCTGTGCACCAGGTAGTCCTCTTCTCCCATCTGGAAACGGGCCTGTTCATCCAGCCGCCAGGTGCGCGGATGAGGGTAACCCAGCTCCTTGATGACGGGGGCGGCGATGCGTGGTTCGACAAAGCCGTCATCGCCCTGAGTGAAACGCAGTGGGAAACGGAGCTGGTGTCCGGCGAAGCGGGCTTCCAGCACCAGCTGGTCGGCGCGTTGCAACAGGCCAAGCAGGGGAGTGGCGAGATAACCGCTCAGGGGTTGTCCGGCGGCCGTCTCCTGATCGTTTCCCAAGTCCCGTAGCATGGCCAGTTCATCTTCGGTGAGAATCTGATGGTGATCCATAGCGGGTTTCCACGAGTATTCATCGCAGGTTAAGGGCCTGGCGACTACTTTGGCAAGCGACTTGGGAAGAGAGAAAATGAGAGGAAAGAGCGATGCTCTTTCCTGTTACTTGCGGGGCAGTTGGATTTTCGGCTCGTTAGCTTGACGGTAGATGGTCAGCACGTGGCCGATGCTCTGTACTTTCACCGCGCCGGTTTCACGGACGATGGCATCCATAACCAGCTGTTTCATCTCACGATCTTCAGACGCAACCTTAACCTTGATCAGCTCGTGGTGGTTGAGCGCCAGATCGATCTCGGCCAGCACACCTTCGGTCAGACCGTGTTGTCCCAGCAGGACAACCGGCTTCAGACTGTGGGCAAGGCCCTTGAGGTACTGTTTCTGTTTATTGTTGAGAATCATGGCAATTTCTTCATAAGTCAGGGTTGAAAGGGGCGTATTCTACCCCCACTTAGCCCTTAATACTAATAACCCTTGTGGTTTTTTAAAGTCGACAATCATGACCCAGAAAAAACATTCCCCCAGTTCAACCCGCTGGTTAAAAGAGCATTTTGACGATCAATACGTCAAGAAAGCCCAGAAGTTGGGGCTGCGTTCCCGTGCCGTGTTCAAGATCGACGAAATCCAGGGCAAGGACAAACTGCTCAAGCCCGGCATGACGGTGGTGGACCTGGGGGCGGCCCCCGGTGGATGGTCCCAGTTTGCCATCGATCAGGTTGGTGACAAGGGCCGGGTGATCGCCTGCGATATTCTGCCGATGGATTCCATCGCCGGTGTCGATTTCCTGCAGGGAGACTTTCGGGAGGAAACTGTACTGGGAGCCCTGCTTGAGCGGGTCGGTCCGGACAAGGTTGACGTCGTCATGTCCGACATGGCACCCAACATGAGCGGTACCCAGCAGGTGGATCAGGCCCGTTCCATGTATCTGGTCGAACTGGCGCTGGACATGTGCAATCAGGTCCTGCGTTCCAACGGCAGTTTCGTGGTCAAGGTATTTCAGGGGGAGGGGTTTGACATCTATCTCAATGAAATCCGTAAGCTTTTCTCTGCTGTCAAGATTCGTAAACCAGACTCGTCTCGTGCCCGTTCACGAGAAGTCTACATTGTGGCTACCGGTTTTAAACTGTAGTACCCTAACCTTCATCGTTAACTGTCAGTCTGCGAGGTTACTGATTTGAGTGACATGGCGAAAAACCTAATCCTGTGGCTGGTCATCGCCGTCGTGTTGATGTCGGTGTTCAATAGCTTCAGCCCCAGCGATACCACCAGTCGCCAGCTGGACTATTCCAGCTTCGTTAAAGAAGTGACCCAAGAGCAGATCCGTGAAGTACGGATGGATGGCAAGGTCATTAATGGCGTCAAGCGCACCGGTGAACGCTTCACCACCATCATCCCGGCGCCGGATCCCCAGCTGCTCAACGACATGCTCAATCACAATGTCAAAGTGATGGGCGAGAAGCCGGAAGAGCCGTCTCTGATCACCTCCATCTTTATCTCTTGGTTCCCGATGCTGCTGCTGATCGGTGTCTGGGTCTTCTTCATGCGTCAGATGCAGGGCGGCGGTGGCAAAGGTGCCATGTCGTTTGGCAAGAGCAAGGCTCGCCTGATGAGTGAGGATCAGATCAAGACCACCTTCGCCGACGTAGCCGGTTGCGATGAGGCCAAGGAAGAGGTCAAGGAGCTGGTCGATTATCTGCGCGACCCGAGCAAATTCCAGAAACTGGGCGGCAAGATCCCGACCGGCGTACTGCTGGTAGGTCCTCCCGGTACCGGTAAGACCCTGCTGGCCAAGGCCATTGCGGGTGAGGCCAAGGTGCCTTTCTTCACCATTTCGGGCTCAGATTTCGTCGAGATGTTCGTGGGTGTGGGTGCCTCCCGGGTACGCGACATGTTCGAGCAGGCCAAGAAATCCTCCCCCTGCATCATCTTCATCGATGAGATCGACGCCGTCGGTCGCCAGCGTGGCGCCGGTCTGGGCGGTGGTCACGATGAACGCGAGCAGACCTTGAACCAGATGCTGGTCGAGATGGACGGCTTTGAGGGCAATGAAGGCATCATCGTCATCGCCGCTACCAACCGTCCTGACGTACTGGATCCTGCCTTGCTGCGTCCGGGCCGTTTCGACCGGCAGGTCGTGGTCGGTCTGCCGGATGTGCGTGGCCGCGAGCAGATCCTCAAGGTGCATATGCGCAAGGTGCCGCTGGCGGATGACGTCAACCCGGCGCTGATCGCCCGCGGTACCCCAGGTTTCTCCGGCGCCGATCTGGCCAACCTGGTCAACGAAGCCGCTCTGTTCTCCGCACGTGAAAGCCGCCGCGTGGTGTCCATGGCCGAGTTCGAGAAGGCGAAGGACAAGATCATGATGGGCGCAGAGCGTCGCTCCATGGTGATGAAAGAGTCCGAGAAGGAGATGACGGCTTATCATGAAGCGGGTCACGCCATCATTGGTCGCGTGGTACCGGATCATGACCCTGTCTACAAGGTCTCCATCATTCCGCGCGGCCGTGCGCTGGGTGTGACCATGTACCTGCCGGAACAGGATCGCTGGAGCCACTCCAAGCAGCATCTGGAGTCCATGATCTCCAGCCTGTACGGTGGCCGTCTGGCGGAAGAGCTGATTTACGGTGCCGAGAAGGTATCGACCGGTGCATCCAACGACATCGAGCGTGCCACCGACATCGCCCGCAAGATGGTGACCCAGTGGGGTATGTCCGAGCGTCTCGGTCCCATGCTCTATGCGGAAGAAGATGGCGAGGTGTTCCTCGGTCGCAGCATGGCCAAGGCCAAGCACATGTCCGATGACACTGCCCGCATTATCGATGCCGAGGTCAAGCAGGTGATCGACCGCAACTACGACCGTGCCAAGCAGATCCTGCTGGATAACATGGACGTGCTGCACAGCATGAAAGATGCGCTGATGAAGTACGAAACCATCGATGCCAAGCAGATCGATGATCTGATGGCTCGTCGCGAAGTGCGTGCTCCCAGCAACTGGCATGACGAGCACGGCGATACCCCGCAGGGTGGCGCGACTGTTGCACCCGAGCCCAAGCCGACCGTGACCGAGGCGGAACAGGTTGCCGATGTCGATATCGACAAGGCCAACGACCTGCCTGCCAAATAAGTCGTGATGATACAAACCCCGGGCTGGCCCCGGGGTTTTTCTTTATGTCCATGGAAGTGAAGATGCAGCTAATCAGCAAGGGGCTCAGCCTCTCCCTCGAACGTCCCCATGTCATGGGGATCCTCAATGTGACACCGGACTCCTTCTCCGACGGCGGTCATTTCAACCAGCTGGAGCGTGCGATGACCCATGCGCGCCAGATGGTGGCGGAGGGGGCAACCCTCATCGACATCGGTGGTGAATCGACCCGTCCCGGCGCTCCCGACGTGAGCGAACAAGAGGAACTGGACAGGGTCCTTCCCGTGGTGGAGCACATGGCGCGTGAGCTCGACGTGATGATCTCCCTCGACACATCCAAGGCGGCGGTGATGCGGGAGGGCTGCGTGGCGGGGGCCCATCTTATCAACGACGTACGAGCCCTGCTCGAACCAGGGGCGCTGGCTGCGGCCGCCGCTGCCGACGTCCCTGTGTGTCTGATGCACATGCAGGGGCAACCGAGAACCATGCAGGCCGAGCCCCATTACGATGACCTGTTGGGGGAGGTGAGAGCCTTCTTTGATGAGCGGATCGCCGCCTGCTTGACGGCCGGCATCGCTCGTGAACAGCTGCTGCTGGACCCTGGCTACGGTTTTGGCAAGACCCTTGCGCATAACTATCAGCTGCTGGCACAGCAGGAGTCATTGCTCGATTACCAGCTGCCGCTCTTGGTCGGCATGTCGCGAAAGTCTATGATAGGCAACTTGCTCGGTCGCCCGGTTGATGAACGGCTGGCCGGCAGCCTGGCCTGTGCCCTTGTCGGGATGCAGCGTGGTGCCCGGATCATCCGGGTGCACGATGTGCGAGCGACCATGGATGCTCTGCGCACTGGCTGGATGGTCATGACGGGACAAGATTTCATATCTAAATAAAAATCGAGAACAGACTATGGCAAGAAAGTATTTTGGCACCGACGGTGTACGCGGCAAGGTGGGTGAATACCCGATCACTCCCGACTTCGTGATGAAACTGGGCTGGGCTGCGGGCAAGGTGCTCTCCAAGAAGGGTACCCGCAAGGTGCTGATCGGCAAGGATACCCGTATCTCCGGCTACATGCTGGAGTCGGCGCTGGAAGCGGGTCTTTCCGCCGCCGGTCTCAAGGCCATTCTGATGGGCCCCATGCCCACCCCGGCCGTTGCCTACCTGACCCGCACCTTCCGTGCCGAGGCAGGCATCGTGATCAGTGCTTCCCACAACCCCTATTACGACAACGGCATCAAGTTTTTCTCCGCCGATGGTACCAAGCTGCCTGACGAGGTCGAGCTGGCCATCGAAGCCGAGCTGGATCACGAACTGAAGTGCGTGGAGTCCGCCGAGCTTGGCAAGGCGCTGCGCATCGACGATGCGGCCGGTCGTTACATCGAATTCTGCAAGAGCACCTTCCCCTCCAATCTGAGTCTGGAAGGGCTGAAGATGGTGGTGGATTGCGGTCATGGCGCCACCTATCACATCGCGCCTTCCGTATTCCGCGAGCTGGGAGCCGAGGTGATCGCCATCGGTTGCAGCCCGGATGGTCTCAACATCAACGATGGCGTCGGCTCCACCGCCCCGGAGGCGCTGGCGGCCAAGGTGCTGGAGTGCAAGGCTGATCTCGGTGTCGCCTTCGACGGTGATGGCGATCGCCTGGTGATGGTGGATCACACCGGCTACATCATCGACGGTGACGAGATCCTCTACATCATCGCCCGCGATGCCCTGCGTAACGGTCGCCTCAAGGGCGGTGTTGTCGGCACTCTGATGGCCAACATGGGGCTGGAGCTGGCGTTGCAGACCCTGGGCATTCCGTTTGCCCGTGCCAAGGTGGGTGACCGCTATGTGCTGGAGATGATGAACGAGAAGGGCTGGCGCATCGGTGGCGAGAACTCCGGTCACATCATCTGCTTGGATCAGACCACCACCGGGGATGGCATCGTCGCCGCCCTGCAGGTGCTGACCGCCATCTGTACCGCGGAGATGCCGCTGGCCAAGCTGCGCTCCGGCATGAACAAGTTCCCGCAGGTGCTGGTCAACGTGCGCTTTGCCGAAGGCAAGGATCCGCTGGCGGCTGACGCTGTACAGCAGGAAGTGGCCAGGGTGGAACAGGAGCTGGCCGGTCGTGGCCGTGTGCTGCTGCGCAAGTCCGGCACTGAACCCCTGATCCGCGTCATGGTGGAGGGGGAGCACGAGCAACAGGTGCGCGATATGGCACAACGCATTGCACAACAGGTTGAATCGGCGTTTTAATGAACAAACGGGGCGGCTTTTTAGCCGCCCTGGTTGTATCTTGTTCAAACGATTCAAAAATTTAAAAATAGCGCTTGTCAGCTGACAATCCTCTGGATATTATCAGCCCCGCTTTCGCAAGGGAGTTGCCGATGGGACATCGCAAGCCGTTTGTAGCAGCCAACTGGAAGTTGCACGGTAGTAGGTCGCAGTTAGAGCAGTTTGCCGGCCAATGCCTGAAAGGTATTGGTGAGCAGGTAGACGTGGTCTTGTGTCCATCCCATGTGCATCTCGACTTCACGGCCGCTCTGCTCGGTGAGCAGAGGGTGATGAAGTTGGGGGCTCAGAATGTGAGCCAGCACAGACAGGGCGCTTACACGGGTGAGGTCTCGTGTCAGATGCTGGTCGAGGCAGGGTGTCGATACGTATTGGTAGGGCACTCCGAGCGCAGGCGTCTCTTTGGTGAGACCAGTTTTATCGTCGCAGAGAAGTTTGCGGCGGCCAGGTCGGCAGGACTTGTTCCAATCCTCTGTTTGGGCGAGTCGGGTGCTGCAAGGCAGGCAAGAAGAACCTTCGAGGTGATTGCCGAAGAACTGGATATCGTCATAGAGAAAAATGGCGCGATGGCTTTCGATAATGCTATCATCGCCTACGAGCCGATTTGGGCTGTAGGTACAGGTAAATGCGCCACACCCGAGCAGGCACAAGAGGTTCATTCCTTTATACGTGGTCGCTTGGCGGAGGATACTCCGGTCATAGGTGAGAAAGTCAGAATCATCTATGGTGGGAGCGTGACACCGGCCAATGCGAGAGAGTTGTTTGCCCAGCCCGACGTTGACGGCGGCCTGATTGGTGGAGCAAGTCTCGATGACCAGACGTTTTTAGGAATTGTTGAAGCGGCAAAGGGTGCAAGTTAAATGTACGAGATTCTTTTGGTCGTTTATCTGCTGGTATCACTGGCTCTGATTGGTCTGGTGATGATTCAGCAAGGTAAAGGGGCTGACATGGGCGCCTCCTTCGGCGCAGGGGCATCGAATACCGTATTCGGCTCCGGTGGTTCAGGAAGTTTCCTGACCCGCACAACAGCGATTTTGGCTACTTTGTTCTTTTTGATTAGCCTGGTGCTTGGCTCTATGTCCAGCAACAAGGTCAAACAGGGTAGTGAATGGGAAAATCTGCAACAGACCCAACAGGTTGAGCAGAGCAAATCGCCAGTAAAGAAAGACACTGACGTTCCCGAGTAAGAGTTTTGCCGTGGTGGTGGAATTGGTAGACACGCTATCTTGAGGGGGTAGTGCTCTAGGGTGTGCGGGTTCGAGTCCCGCCCACGGCACCAATTAAGCAGTAAGCCTGGGTGACCAGGTGTGTTATAGCCAGTCAGTCTTGTGTGACGAGAGTGAAGTGGCTATAATCTCGCACGATTTCGGACGCGGGGTGGAGCAGCATGGTAGCTCGTCGGGCTCATAACCCGAAGGTCGTCGGTTCAAATCCGGCCCCCGCAACCAAATTTCACGCATTTCCTACGCTCAGGAAGGCGGTCGCTGCGAGGCGACAATCAGGGTAAAGCGCCAAGCCCCGATTTGACATCGGGGCTTTTTGTTATGTGCAATTTACTCTGAATCTATTTCTATCTGGGCTTTATGCCCTTTTTTTGTTTTTCGGAGGGTGACTTTGGCTACGTTGGAACAACGTTTGACCGATCTGCTCGAGGCTCCTGTCGTTGCCTTGGGTTTTGAACTGTGGGGTATCGAGTTTATCCGTGCGGGTAAACACTCCACCTTGCGCGTCTACATCGACGGCGAGCATGGCGTGAGCGTCGAGAACTGTGCAGAAGTCAGCCATCAGGTTGGCGCCATCATGGACGTCGAGGATCCCATCACCGAGGAGTATTACCTCGAGGTGTCCTCCCCGGGTCTGGATCGTCCCCTGTTCAAGGTTGCCCAGTTCGAAAAATACGTTGGCCAAGAGGCGGCGGTTTCGCTTCGGATGGCAACAAACAACCGCCGCAAGTTCAAAGGCGTAATCAAAGCCGTGCAGGGCGACATGATCACTCTGACGGTAGATGGTAAGGACGAAGTGTTGGCTTTCACCAATATCCAAAAAGCGAACATAGTGCCGAACTTTGGTTAACGAGGCTATCGGATATGAATAAAGAGATTTTGCTGGTCGTTGACGCAGTGTCCAACGAGAAGGCGGTTCCCCGCGAGAAGATTTTCCAGGCTCTGGAAACCGCACTGGCGACGGCGACCAAGAAAAAATATGAAGGCGAGATCGAAGTTCGGGTAGAGATCGATCGCAAGACCGGCGACTACGACACCTATCGCCGCTGGGTCGTCATCGCGGATCAGGCCGCCATGGAGAACCCCTACGCCGAGATCACCCTGGAAGCGGCGCAGATCGAGCAGCCGGATATCCAGATCGGTGAATATGTTGAAGATCAGATCGACTCCGTCACCTTCGACCGCATCACCACCCAGACCGCCAAGCAGGTCATCGTGCAGAAAGTGCGCGAAGCCGAGCGTTCACAAGTCGTTGACCAGTTCAAGGACAAAGAAGGCACCATCATCAGTGGCGTGGTCAAGAAGAGCAACCGCGACAACGTGATCCTGGATCTGGGCAGCAACGCCGAGGCCGTGATCTTCCGTGACGACATGCTGCCGCGCGAGACCTTCCGTCCGGGCGACCGCATCCGTGGTCTGCTCTACGCTGTGCGTCCGGAAGCCCGTGGTTCCCAGCTGTTCGTCAGCCGCTCCAGCCCGGACTTCCTGAAAGAGCTGTTCCGCATCGAAGTGCCGGAAATCGGCGAAGAGATGATCGAAATCATGGGCGCCGCCCGTGATCCTGGTTCCCGCGCCAAGATCGCGGTGAAGACCAACGATCGCCGCATCGACCCGATCGGTGCCTGTATCGGTATGCGCGGTGCCCGCGTTCAGGCGGTCTCCGCCGAGCTGAGCGGCGAGCGCGCCGACATCGTGCTGTACGATGACAACCCGGCCCAGTACGTGATCAACGCCATGGCGCCGGCC
This sequence comes from Aeromonas sp. R5-3, assembly GCF_040908225.1. Lineage (NCBI taxonomy): Bacteria > Pseudomonadati > Pseudomonadota > Gammaproteobacteria > Aeromonadales > Aeromonadaceae > Aeromonas > Aeromonas sp. R5-3. The sequence continues at coordinate 191,123 of NZ_JBFODH010000021.1, forward strand.
GATGTGGCCTCCATCATCGTCGATGAAGACAACCACACCATGGACATCGCCGTGGAAGCCGCCAACCTGGCTCAGGCCATCGGCCGCAACGGTCAGAACGTGCGTCTGGCCTCCCAGCTGACCGGTTGGGAACTGAACGTGATGACCGTCGAGGACATGCGTGCCAAGCACCAGGCCGAAAACGACCGCATCATGAACCTGTTCACCAGCACCCTCGACATCGATGACGATTTCGCCGGCCTGCTGATGGAAGAGGGCTTCTCCACCCTGGAAGAGATCGCCTTCGTACCGGTCAACGAGCTGCTGGCCATCGACGGTCTGGATGAAGACATGGTCGAAGAGCTGCGCAAGCGTGCCAAAGACGCCCTGACCACCAAGGCGCTGGCCAAAGAAGAATCCTTTGAAGGTGTTGAACCTTCCGAAGAACTGCTCAATCTGAACGGCCTCGGCCGTGAAATGGCGTACGCCCTGGCCGCTCGCGGCATCGGTACCCTGGAAGATTTGGCAGAGCAAGGCATCGATGACCTTGCTGATATCGAAGGGCTGACCGCCGAGAAGGCCGGTGAGCTGATTATGGCTGCTCGCAATATCTGTTGGTTCGGAGAAGAGCAGTCTAGTTAAGATCAAACGGAGGAAAATGAATGGCAGAAGTATCAGTCAAACAACTTGCCACTGACATCGACACACCGGTTGATCGTCTTCTCCAGCAGTTTGTCGATGCCGGTATCAGCAAGAGCAAGGCCGACGACATGGTCAGCGAGTCTGAGAAACAGACTCTGCTGACTCACCTGAAGAAACAGCATGGAGGTGACGAGGTCGCCGCACCTGCCCGCATGACCTTGCAACGCAAGACCAAGAGCACCATCAGTGTTCAGGGGACTGGCGGCAAGAACAAGGAAGTGCAGGTAGAAGTGCGCAAGTCTCGCACCTATGTAAGACGCTCGGCGCTGGAAGATGAACAGCGTCAGGCGGAAGCCGAGGAAAAAGCGCGTTTGGAAGCAGAAGAAAAAGCTCGTCGCGAAGCCGAAGAGAAGGCTCGTCTCGATGCTGAAGAGAAGGCTCGCCGTGAGGCTGAGCAGGCTCGTCGTGAAGCTGAGGAAAAGGCGCGGATCGAGGCACAACAAAAGGCTCGACAGGCTCAACAGCCCGCCAAAGCAGCCAGTAGCACAGCTCAGCAAGAGGCAGAAAAGATGGCCAAGCGCGAAGCAGAAGAACTGAAGCGCCAACAGGAACAAACAGCTTTGCAAAAGGCTGAAGAACTCGCCGCCAAGAAAGCCGAAGAGGCTCGCGTCATGGCGGAACAGAACGCAGCCCGCTGGGCTGAAGAAGAAGCCGCTCGCGCCAAAGAGAGCAGCGATTACCATGTGACCACCTCCAAGCACGCCCAGGCTGCTGAAGATGAACTGGATCGCAAGGAAGAGACCAGCCGCCGCACCGCAGCTGCTGCCAAGGGGCCGAAGAAGGCCGGTCGCCGCGACGACGATCGCAACGACCGCAACTCCCGTGACCCGCGCGCCCGTAAAGGCAAGCGTGGCAAGGTGGCTACCCCGAATGCGATGAAGCACGGCTTCAACAAGCCGGCTGCCGCCGTCAACCGTGACGTCATCATCGGCGAGACCATCACTGTGGCAGAGCTCGCCAACAAGATGGCCGTCAAGGGTGTTGAAGTCATCAAGGTGATGATGAAGATGGGTGCCATGGCCACCATCAACCAGGTGATCGACCAGGAGACCGCTCAGCTGGTCGCCGAGGAGATGGGTCACAAGGTGGTGCTGCGTCGTGAGAACGAGCTGGAAGAGGCGGTGCTGTCCGATCGTGACGAAACCTCCGAAGCCAAGCCGCGCGCGCCGGTCGTGACCATCATGGGTCACGTTGACCACGGCAAGACCTCGCTGCTGGACTACATCCGTAAAGCCAAGGTGGCTGCCGGTGAAGCCGGTGGTATTACCCAGCACATCGGTGCGTACCACGTACAGACCGACAGCGGCATGATCACCTTCCTGGATACCCCGGGTCACGCGGCGTTTACCTCCATGCGTGCTCGTGGTGCCAAGGCAACCGACATCGTGGTGCTGGTCGTTGCAGCAGACGACGGCGTGATGCCGCAGACCATCGAAGCCATCCAGCACGCCAAGGCTGCCGGTGTGCCGCTGGTTGTTGCGGTCAACAAGATCGACAAGCCGGAAGCGGATCCGGATCGCGTCAAGACCGAGCTGGCCCGCTACAACGTCATGTCCGAAGACTGGGGTGGTGACTGCCAGTTCGTGCACGTCTCCGCCAAGTCTGGCGAAGGCATCGACGACCTGCTGGAAGCCATTCTGATCCAGGCTGAAGTCCTGGAGCTGAAAGCCGTGGTTGACGGCATGGCCAACGGCGTCGTGATCGAGTCCTTCCTCGACAAGGGCCGTGGTCCGGTTGCCACCGTGCTGGTACAGGAAGGTACCCTGCGTCAGGGCGACATCGTGCTGTGTGGTCTCGAATACGGCCGTGTCCGTGCCATGCGTGATGAGCTGGGTCGCGAGATCAAGGAAGCGGGTCCGTCCCTGCCGGTGGAAATCCTCGGCCTGTCCGGCGTTCCCTCTGCCGGTGACGAAGCCACCGTTGTGCGTGACGAGAAGAAAGCCCGTGAAGTGGCGCTCTATCGTCAGGGCAAGTTCCGCGAAGTCAAGCTGGCTCGCCAGCAGAAGGCCAAGCTGGAGAACATGTTCGCCAACATGACCGAAGGCGAAGTGTCCGAAGTGAACGTGGTGATCAAGGCCGACGTACAGGGTTCCGTGGAAGCGATCTGCGATGCGCTGGTCAAGCTCTCCACCGACGAAGTGAAGGTGAAGATCGTCGGTTCCGGCGTGGGTGGTATCACCGAGACCGACGCCACTCTGGCGGCCGCGTCCAGCGCCATCCTGGTGGGCTTCAACGTCCGTGCCGATGCCTCTGCTCGCAAAGTCATCGATGCCGAGAGCCTGGATCTGCGTTACTACTCCGTCATCTATGACCTGATCGACGAAGTGAAGCAGGCCATGAGCGGCATGCTGGCCCCCGAGTACCGTCAGGAAATCATCGGTCTGGCCGAAGTGCGCAGCGTCTTCAAGTCACCGAAGTTCGGCGCCGTTGCCGGCTGTATGGTTACCGAAGGTGTGGTCAAGCGTTCCAACCGCATTCGCGTTCTGCGCGACAACGTGGTTATCTATGAAGGCGAGCTGGAATCCCTGCGTCGCTTCAAGGATGACGTCAACGAAGTCAAGAACGGCTACGAGTGTGGTATCGCGGTCAAGAACTACAACGACGTACGCGAAGGCGACCAGATCGAAGTTTACGAGACCGTTGAAATCCAACGGACTCTGTAAGCCAAGAGTCAGATTAAATAGGGGGCCGCGGCCCCCTTTTATCGCAGGATAGAATATGGCCAGAGAATTTAGCCGGACCCGTCGGGTCGGACAGCAGATCCAGCGCGAAATCGCGCTCATTCTGCAGCGCGAGGTAAAAGACCCGCGCATCGGCATGGTGACCGTTTCCGATGTGGAAGTGTCCCGTGACCTCAATTACGCCAAGGTGTATGTCACCTTCTTGCAGCTGGAAAATGATGCCGAGCGCATCAAGGAAGGGCTCAAGGCGCTGACCGAAGCCGCCGGCTACATCCGCAGCCTGCTGGGCAGCGCCATGCGCCTGCGCGTGGTGCCCGAGTTGCGCTTCTTCTATGATCAGACCCTGGTTGAGGGGATGCGCCTCTCCAACCTGGTGACCAACACCATCCGCGAAGACAAGCGTCGCATGGCCGAATCCGGTCGTGAAGAAGACGAAGCCGCGCCGGATGACACTACTGAGGATAAAGCCTGAGATGTCTCGTAGACGTCGTTTCAAGGGCCGTGACGTACACGGTATCCTGCTGCTGGACAAGCCGACCGGCCTGACCTCCAACGATGTGTTGCAGAAGGTCAAACGGATTTACAACGCCGCCAAGGCTGGTCACACCGGCGCCCTGGACCCGCTGGCAACCGGCATGCTGCCGATCTGCCTCGGCGAAGCCACCAAGTTCTCCCAGTATCTGCTGGAGGCGGACAAGCGCTATGAGGTAACCGCCAAGCTGGGCGAGCGTACCAACACCAGCGACTCCGATGGCGAGGTGGTCTCCACCCGTCCGGTGAACGTGGCCGTGGGTACCCTGATCGAGGCGCTGGACCAGTTCCGCGGCCCCATCATGCAGGTGCCGTCCATGTATTCGGCTCTCAAGCACAACGGCCGTCCGCTCTACGAATATGCCCGTGAAGGCATCGAGATCGAGCGTGAAGCCCGTCCCATCACCGTCTTCGAGCTCAAACTGCTGAGCTTTGAAGGGGATGAGGTGCGACTTGAAGTGCACTGCAGCAAGGGTACCTACATTCGCTCCCTGGTGGACGATCTGGGGGAAGTGCTGGGCTGTGGCGCCCACGTCACCCAGCTGCGCCGCACCCAGGTAGCCAGCTACCCCTATGAGCGGATGCTGACCCTGGAGCAGCTCGAGTGCATCTTTGAGCAGGCCAAGGCTGAGAGCATTCCGCCGCGCGAGCAGCTGGATCCCCTGCTGCTGCCGATGGATACCGCGGTGGCCTCCCTGCCCGAGGTGAACATGCTGGCTGCCGTGGCCGCCTATGTGAACCAGGGCCAGGCCGTGCAGGTGGCAGGCAGCCCGCAGAGCGGCCAGGTCCGCATGACGGTCGGCCCGGAGCGCGAATTCATCGGGGTTGGCGAGATCGACGACGAGGGACGCGTGGCGCCCAAGCGTCTGGTGCGCTACCACGACGAGGAGTGATCCTCCGGCGGTATCAGGTTGCTTGCCCGTTGCGCGTCTTTATCGTTGCGAAAAGGGGCGGGGACGATTATGATATCGCCCTCATTTCACGGCTGAATTAGAGATTGGCTGTGAACCTTTAAACACTCTACTGGAGTATTACCATGTCTCTAAATGCTGAGATCAAAGCTCAAATCGTTGCTGACAACGCTCGTTGCGCCAACGACACTGGCTCCCCCGAAGTGCAAGTTGCCCTGCTGACTGCCCAGATCAACCATCTGCAAGGTCACTTCAAGGAGCACTCCAAGGATCACCACGGTCGTCGCGGTCTGCTGCGCATGGTTTCCCAGCGTCGTAAGCTGCTGGACTACCTGAAGCGTAAAGACGTTCAGCGTTACGCTGCTCTGATCGCCAAGCTGGGTCTGCGTCGTTAATCGACCATCAGATTTCGCGAAAAAGGGGAACCTCCGGGTTCCCCTTTTTTATTGCGCGTCAGGCTGTTGCCGCCCTCACAGAATTTGTGTCACTGCTTACCTTTTGCATCGAATCAAGTATACTTGCACGCGAATTTAAAGCGCCAAATTGTAAAAAGGAAATTCACGTGAATCCTATTGTAAAGTCATTCCAGTACGGTCAACACACCGTCACTCTGGAAACCGGTGTGATGGCCCGTCAAGCCACTGCGGCCGTCATGGTCAGCATGGACGATACCTGCGTATTTGTGACAGTCGTCGGCAAGAAAGAGGCCGATCACGGCCGTGATTTCTTCCCGCTGACCGTCAACTACCAGGAGCGTACCTATGCTGCTGGTCGTATCCCGGGTGGTTTCTTCCGTCGTGAAGGTCGCCCGAGCGAAGGCGAGACCCTGATCTCCCGTCTGATCGACCGTCCTATTCGTCCGCTGTTCCCGGAAGGCTTCCTCAATGAGGTTCAGGTGGTTGCCACCGTCATGTCCGTGAACCCGGCCGTCTCTCCCGACATCGTTGCCATGATCGGTGCCTCCGCGGCGCTGGCCATCTCCGGCATCCCGTTCGGCGGCCCGATCGGTGCAGCCCGCGTGGGTTACATGAACGGTCAGTACGTGCTGAACCCGACTACCACCGAACTGCCCCAGAGCGATCTGGATCTGGTGGTTGCCGGTACCGCTAACGCCGTGCTGATGGTGGAATCCGAAGCGGCCATCCTCTCCGAAGAGGTGATGCTGGGCGCCGTGGTCTTTGGTCACGAGCAGATGCAGGCCGTCATCAACGCCATCAACGAATTCGCTGCCGACGTCGGCACCAAGCCGTGGAACTGGACTGCGCCTGCCGTCAACGAAGCGCTGAAAGCCAAGGTTGCCGAGCTGGCGACAGCTGAGCTGGGTGAAGCCTACCGCATCACCGAGAAGGCCGTGCGTTACGAAACCATCGGTGCCATCAAGGCTCGCGTGGTTGAGCAGGTGATCGCTTCCGGTGTGGAAGAAGATGCCAAGAAGATCGGCGAAGAGTTCCACAGCCTGGAAAGCCGCATCGTCCGTGGTCGCGTCGTTCGTGGCGAGCCGCGTATCGATGGTCGCGATCCTGAGATGATCCGCGCCCTGTCCGTCGCCACTGGCGTACTGCCGCGTGCCCATGGCTCCGCCCTGTTCACCCGTGGTGAAACCCAGGCCATGGTCGTTGCGACCCTGGGTACCGAGCGTGACGCCCAGAACATCGACGAGCTGACCGGCAACCGCGCCGATCGCTTCATGCTGCACTACAACTTCCCGCCATACTGCGTTGGTGAGACCGGCATGATGGGTAGCCCGAAGCGCCGCGAAATCGGTCACGGCCGTCTGGCCAAGCGCGGCGTTGCTGCCGTGATGCCGAGCGCCGACGAGTTCCCGTACGTGGTGCGCGTGGTCTCTGAAATCACCGAATCCAACGGCTCCTCCTCCATGGCCTCCGTCTGTGGTTCCTCTCTGGCGCTGATGGACGCCGGTGTGCCGATCAAGGCCTCCGTTGCCGGTATCGCCATGGGTCTGGTGAAGGAAGAAGAAGGTTTCGTCGTGCTGTCCGACATCCTGGGTGACGAAGATCACCTGGGCGACATGGACTTCAAGGTTGCCGGTACCACCGAAGGTGTGACCGCCCTGCAGATGGACATCAAGATCGAAGGCATCACCAAAGAGATCATGGAGATTGCCCTGAAGCAAGCTCGTGGTGCTCGCCTGCACATCCTGAAAGTGATGGACGAAGCCATCCAGGCGCCGCGTGCCGAGATCTCCGATTTCGCCCCGCGCATCCACACCATCAAGATCAACCCGGAGAAGATCAAGGACGTCATCGGCAAGGGTGGTTCCGTGATCCGCGCCCTGACCGAAGAGACCGGCACCAACATCGAGCTGGATGATGACGGTACCGTCCGCATCGCCGCCGTTGACGGTGACGCCGCCAAGGAAGCGATCCGCCGTATCGAGGCCATCACCGCCGAGATCGAAGTGAACCGCATCTACGAAGGCAAGGTTGTTCGTCTGGCCGACTTCGGCGCTTTCGTCAACATCCTGCCGGGCAAGGACGGTCTGGTACACATCTCCCAGATCACCGATGCACGCGTACAGAACGTGGCCGACTACCTGAAGATCGGTGACGTGGTGAAGGTGAAGGTACTGGAAGTGGACCGTCAGGGCCGCGTACGTCTCTCCATCAAGGAAGCGAACGCCCCGACCGAAGCTGCCGCCGCTCCGGCTGCCGTTGCCGTCGAAGAGCCGGCTGCCGAATAAGCCGCTGCTTGCTGAAAAAGCCGACCTCAGGGTCGGCTTTTTTTATATTTACTGCCTGATGTTGTCTCTCTTGAGGCCCCTTGTTATAACGAAAGGCTTCTCGCACGACGGGCAACAAGGAGCAGTGTGATGTCGTGGGCCCTCCTCAGGCAGTTTCCTCCCCTGGTCTGGACCGTGATCCTGGGCACCTTCATGGTGCGCACCAGCTATTACATGGTCTGGCCGTTTCTCTCCATCTTGCTCTATCGGGAGTATGGTCTTTCGGCGACCGCCATCGGCGCCATGCTGGGGGCGACCGCAGCTATCTCCACCTTGGTCAGCTTCTATGGTGGCTGGCTCTCCGACAAGCTGGGGCGGCGCAACATCCTGCTGGCGGGCTGCCTGGTCTCGGTGCTCTGCTACGGTCTGCTCGGCTTTTCCCACTCTGTGTTCTGGCTCGGGCTCGGGGTGCTCGGCAGCGGCCTCTCCTCCGGTCTCATCGATGCGCCCGGCAAGGCGTTGATGGCCGACAGCCTGGCTTCGGCCAAGGCCCGCGAGCTGGCGCTGCACCTGCGTTACTTTCTGCTCAACCTGGGGGCGGCCCTCGGCCCCTTGCTGGGGGTGACCCTGGGCATCAATGCCCAGCAGCAGACCTTCCTGCTGCTCAGCAGCAGCTATCTGCTGCTGGGGGCTGCCTTCCTCTGGGGATTTGCGCAAAGCAGGGTTGCGGTGACCCGTGGCAACGAGCTGGGCTTGCGGGTGGCCATCAAGGTGCTGTGGCGGGATCGGGGCTTCTTGCTGCTGGTGCTGGCCAACCTGCTGATGAACCTGGTCTATTCCCAGTTCCACTCACCGCTGGTGCAGTACCTGACCCGGGCCGGGACCCCGGAGGTGGCAAGCCTCATCGCCATCCTGGTAGCCACCAATGCCCTGACCGTGGTGCTGTTGCAGTTTCCCCTGCTGCATCTGCTGGCCCGCTGGCCGGGCAAGGTGCGCCTGCAGGTCGGCATCACCCTGTTTCTGGGGGCTCAGGTGCTGTTTGCGCTGGGGGATCCGCAGCAGTGGTCGCACTGGATCGGCGCCGTGCTGATGTTGAGCGTGGGGGAGACCATACTGTTCCCGCTGCTCAACGTGCTGATCGATCAGATGTCGCCCCCGCATCTGAAGGGGAGCTACTTCGGGGCCGGCGCGCTGGCCGGGCTGGGTGGCGCCATCGGCGCCCTGCTGGGAGGCTGGATCCTTGCCCAGTGGAACGGGCAACTGCTCTATGCGTTGATGGCGTTGCTCTGCCTGCTGACCTTCCTGCTCTATGAGTGGGGCGCCCGCATGCCGCGGCCCGAGCTGGCCCGGGCCAACCCGGGTCAGTGAGTACCTTTCTGGGCGACCTGTTTCATCGCCTTCTTGGCGGCATACATGCGCTCGTCCGCCAGCCGGATCAGGCTGTTGCCCTCGTCGAACTGCACCGGCCCGGTCTGCACCAGCCCTATGCTGAGGGTCACGTCACCGGTCCGTTCGGCCAGTGTCTTGTTGAGACGGGGCAGGAAGACGTCCCTGGCCTGATCCTCGTTGCAGTTGGGCAGGATCAGGCAGAATTCGTCCCCACCGTAGCGGAAGCAGCAATCTTCCACCCGCGACACCTGGCGAATGCAGTCGCCGACGATGCGCAGGATCTCGTCCCCGCGCTGATGGCCCTGGGTGTCGTTGATCTGCTTGAAGTCATTGATGTCGAGGTAGGCGATGACCACAGGCTCGGAGCGACGCTGGCAGGTGCGCAGGGTGCGGGTGAGGTTCTCCTGCAGATGGCGCACGCTGAGCAGGCCGGTGAGGGCATCGGTCCGGCTCATCTCCTCCAACTGCTGGGTGCGTTCGCGTACCTTCTCCTCCAGCGCCTTGGCGTAAAGCTCGGATTTCTCCTTGGAGGACTCTATTTCCGACACCAGGCTGCGGATATAGGTCTCAAACACCAGGGTGATGTCGAACAGGAACAGCTTGTCGAGGGCGGTGAGCATGGTGACCCGCTCCTGTTCGCTGGGGATCTGGGTGAAGATATCCTCGATGAGCAGCCCTTTCAGGGTATTGATGGCGGCCAGGTAGAGCTTGGGTTCCACCCCGATCCGCTTGTGCACCAGCCCGATCCGCAGCCGGTTGTTGACGTACTCCAGGTCATACAGGCCGCTGAACAGGTCGAGAATGTAGCGGCGCTGGGCCGCCCGCAGTCGGGTCAGGGTGTCGGCGTCGCCGATCAGCAGGGCAATCTCGGTGATCCCGGTCTGCAGGGTGTAGAACTTGTCGACCAGGGCGTCGATGTGGGGCTCGATCTTGGGACGATAGCTGGCGAGTAGGAGGAAATCCTGCTCGTCCAGCAGCAGCAGCTCCTTGCGATGGGCGATTTCGAACTCTGTGATCCGCATCTGCTCCAGCAGCGTCTGTTCGGTTGGGTTCATGACAGTTTCCCGAGCAAAAATAAAGGCGCACACATTCTTATGTAATTGACAGTGTAGACATTAACAGCCGGAAGCAGGTTTTCAAATGGCGCAGTGTTGTGACAGATCAACTCTGCGCCCATTTTTGCCTTGTGCTAGAAGGTGAGTACCTTGTGGGCGGCCAGGGTCCACTGGGCCAGCAGCGGCAGGGTGCCGATCTCGATCCCCTCGATGAGCGGCAGTGCCGTGATGCCGCGGGCATCGGTACAAGTCTTGCAAAGGCGGATGGTGACCCCCTGGGCCAGCAGGATCTCCAGCATCTGGCGCAGGTTGTAGCCCTCGGCCGGGGCCTGGCCCGCCAGGGCGGCGCTGACCGCATCGGACATCAGAAACAGTTTCAGGCTGGTACCGCCCTGTTCGCCCAGGGCGATGGCCAGGCGCAGGGCATTGAACAGGGATTCGCTGCCATAGGGGGCGCCGTTGGCGATGATGACAATCTCTTGATTCATAACAGACTCCTCATGAAAGTCGCCATTGTAGACCCAGCAGCCCACCGTTGGCGTGACGTCGCACAAACTCTGTCGTAGCGGTTTGCCCGCGCCTTGACCCGGCCGGCCGAGTACGGTCTGATAGGCGGCCATCAAACATGACAGGGGAACGAGGTCGTTATGTGGAAGGTTATCGGAATGAGCATGCTGCTGTTGGCCGGTCAGGCCTATGGCAGTGAGGCTGTAGGTTGCAAGGCGCGCCAGCAGGCCGTCAAGGAGCAGCTGGCCATTGCCAAGGCGCACGACAACGGGGACCAGGTGGCCGGGCTGGAGCGGGCCCTGCGCAATATCGAGACCCATTGCACCGATGCGGGCCTGTTCAAGGAGCAGCAGCAGCGGGTGGCCGAGCTCAAGGAGCAGGTCAACGAGCGGTTAGTCGAGCTGCAGAACGCCCGGGTGACGGGCAAGCCCGACAAGATCGCCAAGAAGCAGGCCAAGCTGGAAGAGGCCCAGACCAAATTGCTGGCCGCCCAGCGCGAGCTGGACGCGCTCAGCAAGCTGATCAAATCCTGATTTGTCGATAAAAAAGAAGCCGGCGCCGCCCGGCTTCTTTTTTATCTCGTGTCTTCCGCCAGGGTGCTTCAACTGCCGCGCCGGCCCACCATGTCGGCCGGCACCACCCAGGCATCGAACTGCTGCGCCGTCAGGTGACCGGAGGCGATGGCCGCCTCCCGCAGGCTGAGCCCCTCATGGTGGGCCCGCTTGGCGATCTCTGCCGCCTTGTCATAGCCGATATGAGGGTTGAGCGCCGTTACCAGCATCAGGGAGCGGGCCAGCAACTCGTCGATGCGGGGCTGGTTCGGACTGATGCCGACCGCGCAGTGATCGTGGAAGCTCTGCATGCCGTCCGCCAGCAGCCGCACGCTTTGCAGGAAGTTGTGGGCGATCATCGGCCTGAACACGTTGAGCTCGAAGTTGCCGCTGGCGCCGCCGATGTTGATGGCGACGTCGTTGCCCATCACCTGGGCGCACAGCATGGTGAGGGCCTCGCACTGGGTCGGGTTAACCTTGCCGGGCATGATGGAGGAGCCGGGCTCGTTCTCCGGGATGAGCAGCTCGCCGAGCCCGCTGCGGGGGCCGCTCGCCAGCCAGCGCACGTCGTTGGCGATCTTCATGAGGGAGGCTGCCAGCGTCTTGAGGGCGCCGTGGCCATGGACCAGGGCGTCGCTGGCGGCCAGCGCCTCGAACTTGTTGGGGGCGCTTACCAGCGGCAGGCCGGTCTGCTCGGCCAGGGTAGCGGCCACCGCACCGGCAAAGCCGGGCGGGGTGTTGAGGCCGGTGCCGACGGCGGTGCCCCCCAGCGCCAGCTCGCACAGATGGGGCAGGGCGGCGCGGATATGGCGCTCCCCCTGCTCAAGCTGGGCCACCCAGCCAGAGAACTCCTGCCCCAGGGTGAGCGGGGTGGCATCCTGCAGATGGGTGCGGCCTATCTTGACGATGTCGTCGAAGGCAGCCGCCTTGCCGGCCAGGGTAGCGCTCAGGGTGGCCAGGGCGGGCAGCAGTTGCCGGGTGATGGCCGTGACGGCGGCCAGGTTCATGGCGCTCGGGAAGACGTCGTTGCTGGACTGGCTCTTGTTCACCTCGTCGTTGGGGTGCACCAGCCGCCCCTCGCCGCGGGGGCCGCCAAGCAGCTCGCTGGCCCGGTTGGCCAGCACCTCGTTGAGGTTCATGTTGGTCTGGGTGCCGGAGCCGGTCTGCCATACCCGCAGCGGGAACTCCTCATCATGCTGGCCGCACAGGATCTCGTCGGCGGCGCTCATGATGGCCTGCGCCGTGCGGGCGGGCAGCAGCCCCTTGGCGTGATTGACCCGGGCACAGGCCGACTTGATGCGGGCCAGGGCGTGGATCAGCGCCATCGGCTGGCGCTCGCCGGAGATATCGAAGTGCTGCAGGGAGCGCTGGGTCTGGGCTCCCCACAGCCGGTCGGCCGGTACGGCTATCTCGCCGAAGCTGTCGTGTTCACTCCTGCTCTTCATCTCGTTCTCCCTTCATTGCGAAAAAGGGGCGACATCCTGCGCCCCTGTCGAATTATCCGCCGGTCAGTGCCAATCAGCCGCGGGGGCGAAACGGCGTCAGCTCGGCCAGCGGCGCCGCCGTGCTGAACTCCTGGGTGGTCTCGGCGTGCTTGAAGATCTTGAAGCCTTCGCCGCGGGCGCTCCAGTACTCGATCTGCTCACCACTTACCTGCAGCAGGCTCGCCTCGCGCAGGGCGACCACGTGTTCGCTCGGGTTGATGGCGCAGAACTCGGCCAGGCGCTCGTCGCGGGTCTCCCCCATGTGGCCGCTGATGCTGGCGTCCAGGTAGTGGGGGTTGATCTGCAGCGGGAACAGCCCCAATGCCGGCAGTACGGCGGCGCTGCAGACCGGCATGTCATTGGTGGTGCGAATGCTCGGGGTCGCCACGTTGCAACCGGCGCTCCAGCCCACATAGGGCACGCCCCGCTCGCGCACGGCGCGCTGGATGGGCACCACCAGGCCGTTTTCGTGCAGCAGCTGGTTGAGGCGCCAGGTGTTGCCGCCGCTGATGAAGATGGCCTCCGCCTGCTGGATGGCGTCCACCGGATCGTCGAACTGGTGGATGCTGATGGCCTCCACTCCCAGGCTCTCGCTGAGCTCCAGGGCACGGGCATCCCAGTCGCTGCGGATCACCGCGTAAGGGATCAGCAGGATGCGCTTGACCTGTTTGCGGGCGAGCAGGGTCTGCACCCGATCCCGGGCCCAGCCGAGCAGGCCCGGGCATTCGATGGCTTTGCCGTTGCTGAGAAGAAGCAGTTCCATGAAGCGTGTCCTCGATAAGTGAAAGCGCGAAGAGGTCACCGGCCCAGGCCGGCTGACGGAAGCCCCCATTCTAGCCCGATCCGGCGTCGGGTTCTGTGATCGACTCGCCATGTACCCTGATGAGACCGTTTTTTGACCAAAGAGAGGCCCGGCACTGGTGGTCCTGCGACAGGCGCCATGGTGCCGAGCGGGTGGCATATGGGCGCGATGAGGCTGCAGAGCAGAGGATATCCGGGGTCAGTGGCCTCTTTGAATTTCGTCGGCGGCCACAAAAGCACAAGGGGGCCCGCAGGCCCCCTTGGTCTGTCTGGCGTGATCAGTCGAGTTTGAAGTCGACCCACACCAGGCGGTGATCCGAGCTGACTCCCTTGGCGATGCCCAGCTTGGCGTCATACACCAGGTGGTAGCCAGGTTCGAAGCTGGCCGGCCAGAACACGCCGGAGGCGACCGCGTTCAGGTTGGCGGAGGGTAGCACGTGGTCGAGCTGCAGGCCGCTGCTGCTGGTGATGCGCTCCGGGGTGGGGCGGTTGTTGTTGCGCTTGCACTGATCCGGCTGGCTGGCGAGGCACTCGGGGCCGCCCTGGCTGACCGGGATCAGGGCGCCGTTGGTGACGGCCTGATTGACCAGCACATGGTTGTGCAGATCCTGAATGGCGGTGAGATCGCCATCGCCAATCTGGGGATCGGCGTTGAGATCGCCGGCGATGACGAACTTGGCACCCGCGGGCAGGCCACCGGCCTTGCCGGCGTCATCCACCATGTAGCTGGCGGTCTCCACGTAGTCCTGCCAGAAGGCGACTTCGGCCCGGTTGTGCTTGACGTTGTGGCGCGCCGCGTTGCCGAAGATGGGCGGGGTCGGGTGGGAGATGAGGAAGTGGATCACCTCCTCCTTGTTGCCACGCTTGATGCGCACCGGCACGTCGGCATGGTTCTTGGACGAGAGCGGGAAGGCCTGCCAGGCGGCATCGTCATACCAGGCATCACCGCACTGGCGGCCGGCCGGGATCGGCGCCTTGGCATTGTTGCAGTCGTCGATGACGGGGTTCGTTTCGCCCGGCATGTCCTTCCACTTGAATTTCTGGAAGGTGCGGATCTGCTTGGTATCGATGGGGTACTGGGACATCACGGCGAAGGCGTATTGGCCGTGGTAGTTGCCAAAGCCCCAGGCGTCATCCGGCCCGTTGTTGACCTTGCCGTCCAGGTTGAGGTCATGGCCGCTCATCAGGCCGGTGTTGGTGGCGAAGTTCTGCAGCACCGGGTAGCTGATGGCCTTCACCTCGTCGTGCTGGGCGTGGGCCAGGTAGTTGTCGTTGAAGGCTTTGAGGTCCGTGGTGTCGCTGCCCTTGCCGTCATTGTCGAATTCGTTGAGCAGGAAGACGTCGGGTCGGGTGCGCTGCACTATCTCGGCGATGTTGCGGATCTGCTGCACGTCGAGGGCCTTGGTCTTCTCGGCGCCGCTCAAGGTGCCGTCGGCGAGACGGGCCAGCAGGGCATCCTGCTCGGTGCGGCTCAGGGCCAGTTCACCGGCGAGCATGCCGGCGGCGGTGCGATCGAAGGAGAGGTTGAAAGTAGCGAAGCGAACCATGGGCGTCGGGGTCTCGGAGTCATTCTGGCTGTTACAGCCTGCCATCAATCCGAGGGAAATGGCAGCCGCGAGCAGGGACTTGCTGATATTTTTCATTGTAATATTCCGTAGCATCAATAAGTTATACCTAGCTCATGGGGAGCGAAGGCGGGCCCATTATAGGGATCCCGGCAGGCAGCCGGGCTCTGAATGGGCCAAAGTGTGAGACCATTCACAGAGCAAAACGGGGAGGCAAGATGAGTCGGCGACAAACGGCCCTGGTGGTCGAGGGGGGCGCCATGCGCGGCATTTTTGCCGCCGGGGTGCTGGATGCGTTTCTGGCCAAGGGCCGCACGGCGTTTGATCACTGCATCGGGGTATCGGCCGGGGCGGTCAATCTGGCGGCCTTTCTGGCCGGCCAGCAGGGGCGCAACCACAACGTCATCACCGACTACTCCTGCCGTCCCGAGTTCATCAACCTGGCCAAGTTCGTGCGTGGCGGCCACTGGCTCGATCTCGACTGGTTGTGGGCGATCACCATTCGCGAGTGCCGGCTCGATCTGGCGCGCTTTGCCGCCAACCCGGTGCCGCTGACCGTGGTGACCACCCGGGTAGCGGACGGCCAGGCGGCCTACCTTAAGGCCAATGCCGCCGAGCTGGAGCAGCAGATCAAGGCCTCCTGCTCGGTACCGCTGGTCTACCGGGACTTCGTGCGCATCGACGGGGAGGCCATGACGGACGGCGGGGTGGCGGACTCCATCCCGGTGCGCCACGCCTATGAGCAGGGGGCGCGCGACATCACTGTGGTGCTCTCCCGCCCGCTGGGCTATCGCAAGCGGGCGCCGCGCCTGCCTGCCCTGCATCGCTACCTGCTGCGCGAGACGCCGGCGCTGGCTCGCGCCAGCCTGTCGCGCCATCAAAGCTACAACGATGCCATCGACTTTATCCGCCAGCCGCCGGCCGATTGCCGCATCCGGGTCATAGTACCGCCGGCAAACTTTCGGGTCGGCCGCATGACCACCGACCGGGCGAGGCTGGAGCAGGGTTACCGGATGGGCTGGCAGGCAGCTCTCGACTATCTGGCGGCGGAGCCGGTGCCGGCCTGAGGAGATTCGGTCGACCATAGGCAGCGTCGCTGGGACGAGATGCAAAGCACCGGGGCCACCCGGTTTTTTGTGTCTGTGCCATCCCGGAATCCGGCCATGGCGCATCGGCTTATTATGTGAATAAATAATTGCTTGCGATATTTTCGGCGAAATGGTCACTATTATTCCGTTGAGCCGCTATCACTATTAAGCTCTGCTAAATAATGGCTGAGTCAACTTGTGACCAAATAAAATAATGGCTAGGGAACTTTTTGGGAAAAGGGCTTTTGGTAATCGATTAAATATTCATTATTTTGTTTTTATTCATATAGATAAATGTTAATTGCTTATGCGGTAAAGATTATTAGCGCAGGGTTGAAGCTGTTTACATCAATGGCGAATTGATAGCCTGACTTTATCTCGGCTACTGTCCCCTCTCGATTCGTTTGGGTAGCAAACGGATACGCAAATAATAACAACAGAGACTGGACGCATTGATAAAGAGTCATCTTTATTGATTTTAATCCTGCCAAAGGAGCCGGAATAATGAGTGGTTTATCTTCCCATCAAATTGCCCAGAATATATTTGCAGAGCTGTTGCCCTATCGCCGCCGCTTCCCCGATCCCATCCTGGATCGGCAGCAGGAGGAGGCAGAGGTGGCCGCCATCCAGATCCCCCGTCTGCAAGACTTCATCGAGCGGGGCGAGACCATCCTCTGCGTGTTGCCCGCCTTTCCCACCAAGTCGCCCAATCCTAACAAGGTGCTGGGCTCTCTGCCGGACATGGCGGAGCGGCTCTCCCTCAGTTTTCTCAACCACCTCTGCCAGCGCATCCAGCTGCACTATGCGCCCGGCATGCGGATCCTCATCTGCTCGGACGGCCACGTGTTCGGTGACCTCATCCGGGTGCCCGATCCGGCCATCGATGCCTATCAGGCCCATATCGAGCAACTGATCCTGGAGCTGGGGGCGACCCATCTCGGGGTCTTCCACCTGGGGATGGTGGCGGGCATGGCCGAGTTTTGCGCCAGCCGCGACTTCGACACCCTGCGCGAACAGTTGGTGGAGCGCTACGCCGAGCCGCTGGAGCTGATTGCCCAGGAGGTGAGAAGCACCGAGGAGGGCATTCGCCTCTATCGCGCCATGACCCGCTTCCTCTATGAAGACAGCCAGCTGCCGGACACCCCGCTCTCCAACACGGCGCTGCAGCGGGATGCCAAGGGGCGCACCCATGCGGTGATCCAGCGCAGCCGTGCCTGGGGCAACCTGTTGGCGGAGCGCTTCCCCGAGGCGATCCGCCTCTCCATCCACCCCCAGGCGAGCCACAGCCTGAAGATGGGCATCCACATGCTGCCGACCCGGGATGACTGGCTCACCCCCTGGCACGGGGTGGCGGCCAACCTGGATGGCCAGTTCGTGCTGATGAAGCGGCGCGACGTGCTGGCGATGGAGCATGAGCTGGTCCACATCCACGGCCGTCCGAGCCACTACCTGATCAACGGCAAGCAGGCCGCCGCCTGAGGAGTTTCCCATGACTGCATCCATCGTTACCCTCGGCGGCGAGCGCTGCCGCATTCTGCCGCAGGCCCCGTTCGGCCTGCTGATTGAGCCGGCCCGCAACGCCCAGCCGGTGCAGAGCCTGGCTATCGAGGCGCTGCGCGAGCTGGCCCGCCGTCACGGCGTGCTGATCCTGCGCGGGTTCGAGTCGGGCTTCACCGATGCCGAGCGGCTGACCCGTTACGGCGAGGAGTGGGGCGAGATCATGATGTGGCCCTTCGGCGCCGTGCTGGACGTGAAGGAGCACGAGAACGCCACCGACCACATCTTCGACTCCAGCTATGTGCCGCTGCACTGGGACGGCATGTACAAGCCGACCCTGCCCGAGTTCCAGCTGTTTCACTGCGTGCACGCCCCGGCGGCGGACGAAGGGGGGCGCACCACTTTCATCAATACCCGCCAGCTGCTCACCGAGCTGGACGGTGAGCGGCTGGCCCGCTGGGAGCGGGTGCACATCACCTATCGCATCAAGCAGGTGGTGCACTACGGCGGCCAGGTGCGCTCGCCACTGCTGGTGCCCCACCCGGTGAGCGGCGAGACGGTGCTGCGCTACAACGAGCCGCCGCGCGAGGGAGTGCGTTTTCTCAACCAGCATGCCCTCGAGATTGAAGGGGTGGCACCGGCCGAGCAGGCCGCCTTCCTGCAGGATCTGCACGAGCGGCTCTATGACCCGCGCTACTTCTATGCCCACCAGTGGCAAGGGGGAGACGTGGTGATCGCCGACAACCTCGGCCTGCTGCACGGCCGCGAGGGGTTCACCGCCCGCTCCGCGCGCCACATCCAGCGGGTCCACATCCAGGCCAGCCCGGTCTGCCTCAACCCGGCGCTGGCGCCGCAAGGGGCGGCGTGATGGCGACCATTTTGCTGGCGGCCACCGCCACCCCGGGCCACGTCAATCCCATGCTGGCGGCGGCCCGTCTGCTGGTGGCGCAGGGGCATAGAGTGCTGATGCTGTGCGGCGCCCTGTTCGAGCAGCGCATCCGCGCAACCGGTGCCGAGTTCGTGCCCTTCGCCCCCGAGGTGGACTTTGACTACCGGGCGCTGGAGCGGCACTTTCCCGAGCGGGCCAGCCTGAGCGGCACCGCCCAGATGGCGCTGGCGCTCAAACGCTTCTTCGCCGCCCCCATGGCGCAGCACGACAGGCAGCTGCGGGCGCTGATCGCGGCGGAGAGGGTGGATCTGCTGCTGGTGGAGAACGGCTTCTACGGTGTGTTGCCCTTGTTGCAGCAGCCCCATGGCCGGCCGGTGCCGATCCTGATGCTGGGGGTGAACCCTGTCTCTTACTCGAGTCCGGACGCCATCTTCTACGGCCCACGCATTCCCCCCGAGCTGCGCCGCTCCCTTGGCGAGCTGCCCTGGCTCGATGAGCCGACCCGGCAACTACAAAGGGAGGTGCAACAGCACTTCGATGCCGCCCTGGCCGAGGCGGGTGTGCCGCCGCTGACGGCCCCCTTCACCGACGTGATGGTGACGGCCCCCGATGCCTTTTTGCAGCTCTCCTGTGCCGGCTTTGAATACGAGCGGCCAGAACTCGAGGGGGTGATCCGTTATGTCGGCCCGCTGCTGCCACCCCGGCTTGAGCTGACGCCGCCGCCCTGGTGGGAGAGGCTCGATGAGCGACCGCTGGTCATCGTCAGCCAGGGCACCCTGGCCAACGTGGATCTGGGGCAGTTGCTGCTGCCGGCCATGCAGGGGCTGGCCGGCGACGAGCTGCAACTGCTGCTGACCACCGGCGGGCGGGATCCGGCGCTGCTGGGCGATGCCGTTCCGGCCAATACCATCGTCACCGACCACGTGCCGTTCGAGCTGGCGCTGCCCCGCGCCGCCGCCCTGGTGACCAACGGCGGCTACGGCTCGGTGCAGTCCGCGCTGGCCCACGGGGTGCCGCTGGTGGTGGCGGGCACCGGAGAGGACAAGGCGGAGGTGGCGACCCGGGTGGCCTGGAGCGGGGCCGGCATCAATCTGCACTGCAACGAGCCGACGGCGGCCATGGTGGCCACGGCGGTGCGCAAGGTGGTGAGTGAGCCGCGCTACCGCGCCAGGGCGCGGCTGCTGGCCGAGGAGATGGCGGCGCTCGATGGCCGCGCCGCCATCGCCGCGAGCGTGGCGGATCTGCTCGGCGGACGACAGTGATACCGTGATGAAGGGGAGGCCAGACGGCCTCCCTTTTTGTTCAGCTTCTGCTCAGTTTGTGGTTGCTAGCGTGGCCATCATGACAGCAGGCTGCGCCAGTGGCGCCGGATGCGCTTTTTCATGCAAAAAGAGCGTTTTCGACGTTGAAATTTTGGCCGACTCAGGAAAGAATGCGCGCTCGGTAATCGACCGCGGACGCCACCTTCGCGCCCCGGCGCAACCGAGGATGACACGGCCTCCGGCCCATTTGGTACAGGAAACCACACAGGAATTTTATGAATCCCCTTCGCATTGCCGCTTCGGCTCTTTTATGTACGCTGGCACTGGCCGGCCAGCAGGCTGCCGCCGTTGAATACCAGCTGCCCGCCGCCAACAGCCGCCTGATCGGCGAGAACCAGGAATACGTGGTGCCCGCGGACAACCGTCCGCTGGAGCAGATCGCCTCTGACTTCCAGCTGGGTCTGACCAACATCATGGAAGCCAACCCGGGCGTCGACCCCTACCTGCCCAAGGCTGGCAGCAAGCTGATCATTCCCCATCAGCTGATCCTGCCCAACGCTCCCCGCGAAGGGATCGTCATCAACGTGGCCGAGATGCGTCTCTACTACTACCCGAAAGGCAAGAACGTGGTGCAGGTACTGCCCATCGGCATCGGCCAGCTGGGGGTCAACACCCCGGAGAACTGGATCACCAAGGTTGAGCGCAAGCGTGCCAACCCGACCTGGACCCCGACCGAGAACATCCGTCGCCGCTATGCCGCCCAGGGCAAGACCCTGCCTGCGGTCTGGCCGGCCGGCCCGGACAACCCCATGGGCCTGCATGCGCTCTACATCGGCAACCTGTACGCCATCCACGGCACCAACGCCACCTTCGGCATCGGCCTGCGGGTGAGCAGCGGCTGTGTGCGCCTGCGTGCCGACGACATCAAGTACCTGTTCGACCACGTGCCGGTCGGTACTCGCGTCCAGTTCGTCAACCAGCCGGTCAAGACCACGGTCGAGCCGGATGGCAGCCGCTACATGGAAGTACACGAGCCGCTGTCGCGCACCGAGGCGGAGTTCAACTCCACCGCCTCCGTGCCGCTGCCCATGACCCCGGCCACCACCCGTTTCATCGCCCACGCGGAGAGCGACTCCAACGTGGTCAAGCAGGTGCTGGAACAGCGTACCGGCATGCCGACCCGTCTCAACCCGCAGGTCTGATGACCCGGAAGACTGGCTCATGCACAACGGCGACCATCAGGTCGCCGTTGTTGTTTCTGGCACTGCCACCGGTCATCAGCTGGCGGGGGGCGCATAAAGGGCCAGCCAGTTGCCCTCGGTATCTTCGATGATGACCCGGGAGCCATGGCCGCTGCCGATGCTGTGCAGGGGCTCCAGCACCCGTCCTCCGATCTTGGGCACCAGCTGTTCGGCCTCCTGCAGGCGATCGCCCAGGGCGAGGTAGATGAGGGGGCCCGAGTGCCCCGGCTGGTGGTACTTGTCCATGGGGCCGAGACAGGCCGCCGCGTTGTTGCCGTCGTGGCGCAGCATGGCGAAGCGGATCTCCTCCTGTATCGGCGTGACCGGCACGTCGAGCAGGGCCGAGTAGAAGGCCATGGCGCGATCCAGATCCCGTGTCGGAATGTCGGCCCAGACCAGGGTATTGTCCATCTTGGTGATCTCCTGCATGTGCCGGCCGATGCGACCGGCGGCTCTGTTCCTTGCTGACGGCCTCTCGCGGCAGGTCGTAGACAGCTTCCTAGAGGTTAGGAGCGGCCCATGAGGAGCGCCAGAGCTAAAAAAGCGGCGCCTGATGGCGCCGCTTTTGGGTGAGGAACTGGAGGTTTTTTCCCTCGATATACAGTTACTTGCCCGCGATGCTCAGCCCGCCAAAGCGGATGAGCGGGGCATAGAAGCTCTTGCCATCGTCGTGGTGCAGCAGGTTGCCGACCGCTTCCAGCTCACTCAGCAGGCGGTAGAAGTTGCTCGCCACCGTGATGCCGCGTACCGGTGCCACCCGCACGCCGTCCCGGCACAGGAAGCCGGAGGCGCCGAACGAGAAGTCGCCGCTCACCGCATCGGCGCCGGAGTGCAGGCCGTCCAGCTTGACCAGCTCCAGATACTCGCCGGCTTGCGCCTCGGCCTCGCTGTGGGGGCCGAGCCCGAACACCAGGTGGCGCGGGCTGACATCCAGCGCACTGCGGGCACTGCGGGCCGCCGAGCCGTTGCTGGCCACACCGAAGTGGCGGGCGGTGGCGCTGTTGTGCAGCAGGGTCTTGAGCTCCCCCTCGCCGATCAGCAGCAGATCCCGGGTGGGGGCACCCTCGCCATCGAAGGCCTTGATGTGCATGCCGCCCGGCATATAGGCCCGGCTCTCCAGGGTGAGCCAGCGGGAAGCCACCGACTGGCCCAGCTTGCCCCGCCAGGGGTTGATCCCCTGCTGGGCCCATTTGCCCGACAGTGCGGCCTGGAAGCAGCCGAACAGGCTGGCCAGGGCATTGGTGTCGAAGATGGCGCTGTAGTGACCGCTCGGCACCGCATCTCCCGCCAGCAGGCCGTCGGCCACGGCGTGGATCTGTTGGATGAGGGTCTGGCTGTCCAGCGCATCGAAGCGGCGCTCATACTGCCCCTGGGAGAACATGGACTGACGGCCGTCGCGCTCGATAAGGGCGGAGCTGTAGCAGCCGACGCTGAACGCCTGATGCTGGCAGAGGCTGCCCTGGCTGTTGGCAAGCCACAGCCGGCTCTCCCCCTCGAAGAAGCTGTTGTAGGGGGCGCCGGTCACGTCCGGCAGCGCCAGCATGTCCGATTCGAGGCGCAGGGCCAGGGCAATCTTCTCCTCCACTGGGGTGGTGTCGGGCTGATTGATCTCGGCGCAGTCGGTGGTGAGCCGGCTCTGCTGCACGGCGATGGTCTGATCCGGGTCCACCTTGGCGAAGCGGCTGGCATCCAGCGCATCCTGCACCATGGCGGCCAGCGCCGACTCGTCGAGAGACTCCGAATAGGCGATGCCGACCCGACCCTCTTTTATCAGCCGAATGCCGATCTGCTGGCTGCTGGTCACCTTGTATTCGCTGAGCTCGCCCTTGTCGGCCTTGAGGGAGAAGGCCTTGTCCTGGTTGGCGATGACGTCCGCCTCGGCACCGAGGTCGGCGACCTGGTCCAGCAGGCGGGTCAGCAGTTGGTTCATGTCGAGTTGGCTCATCAGGCGTTCCCCCCCACCAGAATATTGTCAACCTTGAGCGGCGGCTGGCCGACCGAGGCAGGAATGGAGCCGGAGACCGAGCCGCACATGCCGGCGGAGAGGGCGAGATCGCGCCCCACCATGGAGATCTCCTTGAGCACCTGCGGGCCTGTGCCGATCAGGGTGGCCGACTTGAGGGGCCGGGTGATCTTGCCGTGTTCGATGAGGTAGGCCTCCTGCACGTTGAAGTTGAATTCGCCGGTGCCGGGTTGCACCGAGCCGCCCCCCATCCGCTTGGCATAGATGCCGTGCTCCACCGTCGCCAGCATGTCGTCCAGGCTGTGATTGCCCGGCTCGATATAGGTGTTGCGCATGCGCGAGGCCGGTGCGAACTTGTAGGATTCGCGCCGCCCGGAACCGGTACGGGCGTAGCCGGTGCGAAGGGCCCCCATCCGGTCCACCAGGAAGCCGGTGAGCACGCCATCCTTGATGAGCTGGGTGTGCTGGGTCGCCATTCCCTCGTCATCGACGTTGATGGAGCCCCAGGCGTTGCCCTGCAAGCCTTCATCCACCGCGCTGACCGCCGGATTGGCGATGAGCTGGCCCATCTTGTCATGGAACACCGAGGCCTTCTTGGCCACCGAGGTGGTCTCCAGCAGGTGGCCGCACGCCTCGTGGAAGATGACGCCGCCAAAGCCGCTCTCCATGATGACCGGCAGCTTGCCGCTCGGGCAGGGGGCCGCCCCCAGCTTCACCAGCGCCTGGCGGGTGGCGGTGAGGGCCAGCTCGCGGGGATCGATACTGGCGGCGTGCTCCCAGCCCATCATGGCGCCGGGGGCTTCGTAACCGACGCTCTGCTCGCTGCCAAGGGCGGCGATGGTCTGGGCCATGATGCGGTTGTAGTGGCGGCGATCGCTCACCTGCACCCCTTCGCTGTTGAAGATCTCCACCTCCTGCTCCCAGCCCAGCACGTTGCCGGCAAACTGGCTCACCTTGTCGCTCTCGGCGCGGGCCGCGGCATCCATGGCGTGCAGGTAGGCGATCTTCTGCTCCAGCAGCTTGTCGGCCGACAGGGGCAGGGCGATCGGGTTGCGATCGTGCAGGCGGGTGAAATCGAAGGCGGTGGCGGTGACCACGGGGTCACGCCGGTCCTTGGCCGCCAGCAGGGTGACGATGCGCAAGAGCTCGTTGCGATCGGCCAGGTTGGTGTAGCCGTAGAGCACCTTGTGGCCGTAGCACAGGCGTACACCGATGCCGAAATCGAGGCCACCGCTGATATTTTCTATCTGGCTGGAGAGCAGGCTGAGCTGGCTGCGGCGCTTGCGCTCCACAAACAGCTCGGCGAAGTCGGCACCCAGCGCCAGCGCGTGATCGAGCACGTCGCGGGCGATGGCGGGGGCCAACAGGGAGAATGGGGTCATAGAATGTCCTTTTCTGGTCTGTCCGTTTGCTTCCGACACCCGGCTGTGATTGTTATGGGGTGTCGCTTCCATTGTTGCAGACCAGCATAAAAAAGTCGCTATAGCGTCATGCGATGATACCGATTGAGAAAATCGGTGCGATTTATGCGCCCGGTGGTC
This sequence comes from Aeromonas sp. R5-3, assembly GCF_040908225.1. Classification (NCBI taxonomy): domain Bacteria; kingdom Pseudomonadati; phylum Pseudomonadota; class Gammaproteobacteria; order Aeromonadales; family Aeromonadaceae; genus Aeromonas; species Aeromonas sp. R5-3. The sequence goes on from NZ_JBFODH010000021.1 coordinate 215,440, forward strand.
CGAAACCTGGGGCGGCAGGCGGGGAAGCGTCGCAGCTGACGTCTGTTCAAGGGGCCTGTCACAAGGTCTTTTTCGACATGCCGTGCGGGAAGCGGGCGATGGCAGGGGGCCATCGCCACTGCAGTCAGAAAACCCGGCGTCACAGCAGCTCGTGAATTTCCCCCAGGATTTGGTCGACCCACTGTTCGATGCGCGATTCGGTCTGGTCGTATTGATTGGCGTCGTCGAGGGCCAGGCCGACGAAGTGACGACCATCATCGATGAGCGCCTTGGAGGCATCGAACTCGTACCCCTCGTTGGGCCAGTAGCCCACCAGCTTGACCCCCTTGGGCACCAGCTGGTCATGGAGCATGCCGAGGGCATCCTGGAACCATTCGCCATAACCCAGCTGATCGCCGAGGCCAAACAGGGCGATGATGCGCCCCTCCAGATGCAGGTCGGCAATGTCTTCCCAGCGGGATTCCCAGTCCTCCTGCAGTTCGCCGAAGTCCCAGGTGGAGATGCCCAGGATCAGGATGTCGTACTCCTGCATGCGGATGAGGGGCACGTCCTTGATGTTGTGGAGATCGACCAGCTCCGGGCCAATGAGGGTGCGGATCTTCTCGGCGGCCATCTCGGTGTAGCAGGTGGTAGAGCCGTAAAACAAACCAATCTTCATCGCTCTTCTCTTGATCGCAGTAGGCAAGGGGCGTGACCGGCACAGCGGCGCCCGGGGTGGGCGCCAGTCTAGCAGATTGCCCGGCGCGCTTCACTTCTTGCCGGGCCATGGACAAGCCTGCCTTGCGGGCCGGGTGGGTCGACACGTTACAATGGGGGCCTGTTTCCCTGAGCGCGGCGTACCATGAGCAAAGCTGAATCCCATCCCCTGATCGAGCCGTTTCTCGACGCCCTCTGGCTGGAGCGGGGGCTGTCCGACAACACGGTCAGCTCCTATCGCACCGATCTGGAAAAATTCTCCCTCTGGCTCGATGAGCAGGGGGGCTCCCTGCTGCTGGCGGGGCTGGACGACATCCAGCACTACCTCGCCTGGCGGGTGGACCACCAGTTCGCGGCCAGCAGCACGGCCCGTTTCCTGTCGGCCCTGCGCCGTTTCTACCAGTATCTCAACCGCGAGAAGCTGCGCAGCGACGATCCCACCGTGCTGCTGGAGGGGCCCAAACTGCCCAAGAAGCTGCCATCGGATCTCAGCGAAGCCGAGGTGGAGGCGCTGCTGCAAGCGCCGCTGGTGGACGACCCGCTGGAGCTGCGCGACAAGGCGATGCTCGAGCTGCTCTACGCCACCGGACTGCGGGTCTCCGAGCTGGTGGGACTCACCGCCGAGCATGTCAGCCTGCGCCAGGGGCTGGTGCGGGTGGTGGGCAAGGGCAACAAGGAGCGGCTGGTTCCCATGGGCGAGGAGGCGGTGCACTGGCTGGAGCGTTATTACCGGGAGGGGCGCGGCCTGCTGCTGGGGGGCACCAGCTCGGACGTGGTGTTCCCCTCCAAGCGGGCCCAGATGATGACCCGCCAGACCTTCTGGCACCGCATCAAGCTCTATGCCCTGCGGGCCGGCATCTGCGGGGAGCTATCTCCCCACACCCTGCGCCACGCCTTCGCCACCCACCTGCTCAACCACGGCGCCGACTTGCGGGTGGTGCAGATGCTGCTGGGCCACGCGGATCTCTCCACCACCCAGATCTACACCCACGTGGCCAACGAGCGGCTCAAGGCGCTGCACGGCCAGCACCACCCGCGCGCCTAGGCCAGACAGAGGCGATCTTTCCCCTCCTGCTTGGCGCGATAGAGGGCGGCATCTGCCCGGGCCAGCACCTCGGCGGGCGGGGCATCCAGCGCCTCGGCCAGCCCGCCGCTGAAGGTGACGGTCAAGCCCGGTTCGCGCCAGTTCTGCGTAGCCATGGCACGGCGCCACTGCTCCATCTGCTGCTGTGCCTCCTTAAGCCGCCCCTGCTCGAAGATGGCGACCAGCTCCTCGCCGCCAAAGCGGCAGAGGGTGGCCTTGCCCTCCAGCAACTGGCTGCCCAGGGAGGCGGTGCGTCTGAGCACGCTGTCGCCGGCGGGGTGGCCATGACGGTCGTTGATCTGCTTGAAGTTGTCGATGTCGATGATGGCCAGCACATAGGGGGTATGTTGCTGGTGCAGCTCGCTCAGCAGGGTGTCCATGTAGCGGCGGTTGTAGAGCCCGGTCAGGGCATCGCGCTGGGCCTTCTCGCTCTCCGCCTGCATCTGGTCCGAAATCAGGGTGATCTCGTCCTCCAGCTCCTCGATGCCCGGAATGCGGGGGATGATGAGGGGCTGTCCCGGCGGGGTGACCCGCAGCTGGCGCACCACCTGCACCAGCATGCCGATGGTGTTCTCCAGCCGCTGATGGAAGATGACGGCCACCAGGATGAACATGACCAGCGACAGCAACAGCCCCATCATCATGTTGGGCAGCAGCTCCCTGATGACGAAAGAGTTGCTGAAGGGGTAGATGATGATGACCTGCCAGCCGGGGTTGTTGGCCAGGGTGTAGTAGGCGATGAGTTCGTCATCCTGGCTCTGGATCGCGCCATTTTTCCCCTGAAGCCTGGATAACCAGGGCTCGTCGAGCGGGGTGGCGTTCAGCAGCGGGTTGCTGTGCGCCACGATGCGCTGATACCTGCGATCGTAGAGCTGGTAGGTCATCTGCTTGCCGCCCTGCAGCATGCGCCCGATCCTGTCCGAGACTCGCGACAGCTCGACGTCCAGACCAATCACGGCCACTATCTTGCCGCTGTGGTTCAAGACCGCCCGCGACAGGGTCACCACCGGAATGTGCTGGACGGTGTCGAGATAGGGGGCACTCCAGATATTGATCCCCGGCGTATGGATGGCATCCAGATACCATGCCTGTTTGGCCATTGCCTGGGGGGAAGGGGGGAGCTGGTGGTTGAAGTTGACCAGAGTATTGTCCCGCTGCACATAGTAGAGCCCCTTCAGCAGGCTGCCCGAGCGGCTGAGCTGCTGCCACACCGAGTAGTGCCGCGCCCGCATTTCCGGCGGGAGCACGCCGTCATGGTTGGCGAGATCCACCGCCAGAATATTGAGTTGCTCTTCAACCGAGCTCAGCGCGTTGTCCCATTGCTGGGCCGTACTGCTGCTGAAAAATTCCATGCGCTCGCGTACTACGTTCTGTTGTTTGATGAAAAACAGATAGAGGTTGCTGGCTGTCATCAATAGCAGGGGCAGGGAGAGCAACAGCAAATAGCGCAGAATGAAACCATGTTTCGCTCTGGTCTTCACTGTCGGGGATGTCATGGCGATGATTCCTGTAGGTTTACATTCATTCAAGCATGATGTGCGTGGGATGGGGGCGGATGCAGATCAGGGTCTGGGTGATGCCAAGTGTAAAGTGTTCCGTTGCTGATGTAGCTAAAAAACCGCCCGAAGGCGGTTTTTTTCCAGTACACGACAGGAGCTGGCGCTTATTTTCCCTGTTGGGATTTGAGCAGATCGCGGATCTCGGTCAGCAGCTCCTGATCCTTGGTGGGGCCGGCCGGTGCCGCGGCTTCCTCTTCCTGCTTCTTCTTCAGGGTGTTGATGGCCTTGAGCCCCATGAAGATGGCGAAGGAGATGATCAGGAAGTCGATGATGGTCTGGATGAACTTGCCGTAGGCGATGACCACGGCCGGCGCACTGCCCTCGGCGGCCTTCAGGGTCACGGCGAGGTCGCTGAAGTCCACGCCCCCCAGGATCAGGCCGATGGGCGGCATGATCACATCACCGACGAAGGAGGAGACGATCTTGCCGAAGGCGGCCCCGATGATGATACCGACCGCCATGTCGATGACGTTGCCTCTGGATGCAAAGGCCTTGAACTCTTGAATCAGACTCATTTTCCCCTCCAAAAATGGGCTAGTAGCGGCCTGGGCCGCCCTGGTGTTTGAATAATAAAGCATCAGGAAAACAGAGGATGACCGTCGTGTTTCCTGTCGTCCCGGTTAGCTTGCTGGGGCTTTGCCCGATTGGCAACCTGTCAGATTGGGATTTTTTTGCGACCCTTCTATTAACCAATTAGTAATTAAGCAGTTGAGGCGAGCATATTTGCTGAGTAACCTTGTGAGTCCATTCGTTCATGCCAAGTGAGTAAAAAAGTGCACTATTTACTGCTGGGAATGATGCTGCTGGGCTCTTTTGCCGTCAGCGCGGGGATGGATCCCCAACTGTTGAAACAGACCATAGAGCAGCGGCTCGGGGTGCAGGTCTATCTGGTGGACGAGACCCCGGTCTCCGGCCTCTATCTGCTGGGCACGGCGCAGGGGCCCCTCTATACCGATGCCAGAGGCGACCATGTGCTGCTGGGCACCATGCTGGATCTGGCCCACGACATGAAGAACCTCACCATGCTGGGCCAGCGTCAACAGCGGCAGCTGGCCCTGGCCCAGATCGGCGAGCGGCGGATGCAGCTCAAGGCCGTGCCCGAGCGCCACCGCCTCACCCTGTTTACCGATCTCGCCTGCCGCGGCTGTCGCACCACCCTGGATGAGCTGTCCGCCTTGCAAGCGAGGGGGGTGAGCGTGCAGCTGTTGCCGGTACTTGGCCCCTTTGCCGATTTGGCGGAGGCGCAGGCGCGCTGGTGCGATCCCGGGCTGCTGCGCGAACTCGAACTCAGTGATCGTTTGCCTGAGAGCGGCTGTAATGAGATCCTTGCCCATCATATCGGCCTGAGCCAGTGGCTCGGGATCAAGGCACTGCCGAGCTGGGTCCTGCCAAATGGCGACCTGCTGCGCGGTTATCAGAGCCCTGAACAACTGCTCAAGATACTGGATCACATCGATGCCCCTGCTAATCCGTCGTCGTCCGCGCGTGGATGATTCCCATCTGCCCGCCACCCTTCATCCTTTGCTGCGGCAAATCTTCGCCAGCCGTGGAGTCGAAGACCCTGCCCTGCTGGAGCGCAGCGCCAATCAGCTGTTGCCACCTCAGCGCCTGTTCGGCATGGCGCAGGCGGTGCCCCTGCTGGCCGAGGCGCTGACGGCGCAAAAGCGCATTCTCATCGTCGGTGACTTCGATTGTGACGGCGCCACCAGCTCGGCCCTGTGCGTGCTAGCCCTGCGCGCCATGGGTGGCCGCCACATCGACTTTCTGGTGCCCAACCGCTTCGAGTTCGGGTATGGCCTCACCCCCGAGATCGTCGAGCTGGCGGTGGCCCGCGGCGCCGAATTCCTGATCACGGTGGACAACGGCATCTCCAGCATCGCCGGGGTGGCGGCAGCCAAGGCGGCCGGCATGCAGGTACTGGTTACCGATCACCATTTGCCGGGCCAGGAGCTGCCTGACGCCGACGCGATAGTGAACCCCAACCAGCATGGCTGCGATTTTCCCTCCAAGTCGCTGGCCGGGGTCGGGGTCGCCTTCTACCTGATGGCGGCCCTCAACACCCATCTGCGCCAGAGCGGCTGGTATGAGCGCCAAGGGCTGCGCGCACCCAACGTGGCGGATTACCTGGATCTGGTGGCCCTTGGCACCGTGGCCGACGTGGTGGCGCTCGATGGCAACAACCGTATCCTGGTCCATCAGGGTCTGCAGCGGATCCGGGCCGGCCGCTGCCGTCCCGGCATCCAGGCGCTGGTGGACGTGTCTGGCCGCGACGGTCGTCGCCTGTGCGCCGCCGATCTCGGCTTTGCGCTGGGGCCGCGCCTCAATGCGGTGGGGCGGCTCGACGACATGTCCCTCGGGGTCGCCTGCCTGCTGAGTGACGACCTCAACCTGGCGCGCCAGCTCGCTTCCGAAATGGACAGCCTCAACCAGGAGCGCAAAGAGATCGAGCAGGGGATGCAGCAGGAGGCGCTGGCCACCCTGGAGCAGATCCGGTTTCGTGACGGCGAGGTGCCGTCGGGTATCGTGCTGCACCGGGACGAGTGGCATCAGGGAGTGGTGGGGCTGGTGGCCTCCAAGGTGAAGGAGAAGTACTACCGCCCGGTCATCGCGTTTGCCGAGAGTAGCGAGACCGAGCTCAAGGGCTCCGGGCGTTCCATCCCCGGGGTGCACCTGCGCGATGCGCTGGAACTGCTCGATACCCGTCACCCCGGCCTGATGGGCAAGTTTGGCGGCCACGCCATGGCGGCGGGGCTGACCCTGCCCAAGGCCAATATCGAGGCCTTCGGTCGCGCCTTCGAGGCGGTCATCGGCGAGCTGGTGACGCCTGAGCTCTTGACCGGGGTGCTGCTCACCGACGGCGAACTGCTGCCGGACGAGCTAACCCTCGAGCTGGCGGAGCTTATTCGTGCCTCCGGCCCCTGGGGTCAGGCCTTCCCCGAGCCGCTGTTCGATGGCGAGTTCGTGCTGGTGCAGCAGCGGCTGGTGGGGGAGAAGCACCTCAAGATGATGCTGACCACGGATTCCGGCCACGCGGTGGATGCCATCGCCTTCGGGGTCGACTTGCAGCGCTGGCCCGATGCCTCGGTCAAACGGGTGCGGCTGGTCTACCGGCTCGACGTCAACGAGTGGCGTGGCAACCGCAGCGTGCAACTGCTGGTGGAGCATCTGGAAGCCGCCGGCCTCTGATCCGTGAGTCTCTCTTGCTGCCGATGACGGCCACCTCAGGGTGGCCGCTTTTTTATGGTATGAACCCGGATTTTGCCGTTGACCCGTCTATTGCTTCACGGTTTAAGCTTCCCTTCATCGGGTCACGGACCCCACTGCGAGTCGCTGTCATGAAAATATCCGAACTGGCCCGGCGCTGCGGCCTGGCCCGCTCCACCCTGCTCTATTACGAGAAGCTGGGGGTGATTGCGGGAACGAGGGGCACCAACGGCTATCGCCACTACAACGATGAAGATCTGCAGCGGCTGCGGATGGTGCAGGCCCTGCAGGCGGGCGGGCTCAGCCTCAAGCAGTGCCTCGCCTGTCTGGCGGGCGAGCTTGATCAGACAACGCTGGCAGCCCGGGTCAGGGAGCTGGATGAAGAGCTGGCGCGGATGCAACGCGCCCGGGATCTGCTGGCGGATCTCGCCGGTTTACGTTCGCACTCCGGCGACGAGTTCAAGGCCTGGCAGCGGCAACTGCAGCATCAAGCCCCGCAGGCCTACTTTGCCTGGGTGATGAAACAGGGATTCAGTGAAAAAGAGCGTTATCACCTGCAGTGGCTGAGCAAAGACATGAACGAACATGAGCGCTACATCCGGGATTTCAAGCTGCTGCTGGATGGCATGAGTTATTGGGGGCCGGGGGATTGTGACTTCACCCAGCAGCAGTTTGCCGCGCTGCCCATGGCGCCTCGCCGGATCCTCGACATGGGCTGCGGGCGCGGCGCCGCCACACTGGCGCTGGCACAGGTGACGGACGCCGCCATCGTGGCCATCGACCTCGACGAGGAGGCGCTGGCCGCCGTGGCCAGGTCGGCCAGCGCGGCTGGCTTTGAGCAGGTCACCACCCTGTGCGCCAACATGGCGGCGCTACCGGTGGAGCTGGCCTCCGCCGACCTTATCTGGGCCGAGGGGAGCGCCTACACCATAGGGGTGGCCAATGCGCTCAAAGCCTGGCGGGCGCACCTTGCCGGCCCTGATGCCTGCATCGTGCTGAGCGACTTGGTGTGGCTGACGGACACGCCGCCAGAGGAAGCGCTGGCGTTCTGGCAGCGGGATTATCCTGCCATGCAGACCCTGGCTGGCCTGCTGAAGACGGTGCAGGAGGCGGGGTATCGCTGCCTGTGGCACACCCAGTTGCCGCAAAGGGCCTGGCACAACTATCTGGATCCCATCGAGCGCAATCTGGCGCGCCATCGCGCCGAGCTGGGGGATAGCCCAGCCTGGCAGGATCTGAGCCGGGAAGTGGCCATTCACCGCCAATACCTGGGCAGCTACGGCTATGTGATCTGCTGCCTGCAGGCAGTCTGATCAGAACATCCATTGAAAGAGAGCAAACGGAGAAACCCTTATGAATATCCTCATTCGACCGGAAACGGTCACCGATCACGACGCCATTGAAGCGGTGACCGTGGCCGCATTCCTCAAGGCCCCCCATACCGATCACAACGAGCAGCTGATCGTGCGTGACCTGCGCCAGGCCGGGGCACTCAGTCTGTCGCTGGTGGCGGAGCAGGCGGGGCAAGTGGTCGGCCACCTCTGCTTCTCGCCGGTGACCATCAGCGATGGCAGCGAGCGCTGGTATGGCCTTGGCCCCATTTCCGTCTCCCCCGAGCTGCACGGCAAGGGACTGGGTTCACGGCTGATGGAAGCGGGTCTGGCCGAGCTCAAGGAGATGGGGGCTGCAGGCTGCGTGGTGCTGGGGGATCCCGGCTTCTACGGCCGTTTCGGCTTCGTGTCCGAGCCGGGGTTGACGCTGCCCGGCGTGCCGGCCGAGTACTTCATGGCCCGCTCGTTCGGCGTCGCCATGCCCAGTGGTGAAGTGCGTTACCATCAGGCCTTTGAGCAGGGGTGAGTCCTCACCATGAGAGCAGGCGTCATGGCGCTTGCTCTCACGGTGGTTTTTAATTGCTGGATTTTTTGATAATCAGGTTTTTTAGCATCGACTCATGCTGATTTTTCATATGGTAAATTCAATAAATCGAGGAATTGTGATAAATTCGCCCCTCTTGTTCTTCCTTGTTTGAACCGGATGCATCCCTTGCTGCCCCCTGGCCGACTGTCGACCTGGTCGATGGCCCTCGCCATCGCCTGCCTTCTCTGGCTTGCCGCCTCTGGCGCGGCAGGGGTTGTTGCAACCCCGGGGCCGGCAACGGGAGGGCAGGAGGGCCCGATGCAGCTGCACGAGCCGGCCCAGCGGGGGCAGCTCGACAGCGCCAGCCTGCCGCCAGCCTCCCAATGGCGCCTCGGCTTCGAGCAGGGGCGGCGACTGGAAGGGGCCGCTCATGCCGAGCTCTACCAGATGCTGCTGGCCTGGTTCCAGCACGAGATCCTCGGCCTGCTCTGCGGCCTGCTGTTCTTCCAGCCCCTCATCTACCTCAGGCAGCTGGCCGACCACTTCGGCTATCTGCATCGGCGGCTGCGATGCTGCCACCATCTGCAATTTCGGTTCTGCCACAGCGACTAGAGGCCGGCTGCACGCCACGCGTCCGTTCGATCCGATCCTGATCCCAGCTACAAAGTGCGGCCTGTGGGTCAGGCTCCGATCCGGCGCCTCTTGCACCGCCTTCGTGCCCGTTTGCGCGCAGGGAGGCGGCTCCCGTTCGTACCCGTTGTGAGCCGACCCGATGGACTATTACGTCAACCTCTTCATTCAATCGATCTTTGTGGAAAACCTGGCACTGGCCTTCTTCCTTGGCATGTGCACCTTCCTGGCCGTTTCCAAGAACATCAACACCGCCTTCGGCCTTGGCCTGACGGTGCTGGTGGTCATGGTGATCGCCATCCCCCTCAACAACCTGATCTACCGCCATATCCTGCGCCCGGAGAGCACCTTTCTCGGCGAGTTTGATCTGAGCTTTCTCGATTTCATCGTCTACATCGGGGTGCTGGCGGCCCTGGTGCAGGTGATGGAAATGGTGTTGGACAAGCACTTTCCGGCGCTCCATCATGCGCTGGGCATCTATCTGCCGCTGCTGACGGTGCACTGCGCCATTTTCGGCGGGGTGATGTTCATGGCGCAGCGGGACTACGACTTTATCGAATCTGTGGTGTATGGAGCGGGCTCAGGCCTGGGCTGGCTGCTGGGCATCGTCGCCATCGCCGGCCTGCGCCAGAAGATGAAGTATGCGGATGTGCCTGAGGGGTTGAGGGGGATTGGCATCACCTTCATCGTGGCCGGGCTGATGTCGCTTGGCTTCATGTCCTTCTCCGGCATGTCGTTCTAGCCGGGTCGAAAACAACAACGGCCACCCTGGTGGCCGTTGTTGTCTGCCTCAGCCCTCCGCCAGCATGGCGAGCAGCCGGTCACGCACCAGCGGCAGGGTCAGAAAGCCGTCCCGGTCGAGGAAGTGGCCACCATGTTCCAGGCTGTAGAGCGGCGCAGCCAGCCGCTCGCTCAGGTGCTGGCTGTAGGGATAGGGCACGATGGCATCATCCCGGGAGGCGACCACCACCCGGCGGGGGGCCAGCGCCATGATGCGGGCCGGGTCATAGTCCGGGGTCATGAAGGGATCCAGCTCCGGCAGGGTGTGCAGCGGCTGATCGAAACCGGAGACCAGCAGGATCCCCCCCACCTGGCTGCCGGCGGGCAGCCGGTCGAGCTGGCGCAATATGGTGATGCAGCCGAGGCTGTGACCGAGCAGAAAGGTGCGCTCATCGTGAGCCTGCACCAGGCTGTCCATGGCCGCATCCCAGGTGGCGGGCTTTGGGTGGTGGGGGTCAGGCATGGCCAGCACCTCGACCCGGACATCCCGGGCCTCGAGTTCGGCCTTGAGCCAGGGAAACCAGTGAGCGTCGGGGGAGGCGGTATAACCGTGCACGATGAAGAGGCGGGTTTGAGACATGGCATATCCTGGGCGGTTGACGATAACGGCGCCACATCATAACAGCGACCAAGGCCCCTCGACATGCCCGTTTCGGGGGCGCCAACCAGCAGGATGTGCTTTGCGACTTGCATAAAAAAGAGCGCCAGAAGGCGCTCTTTTGCTGTCGGCGGGCAGAGGCTTATTTGACCTCTTCCCCCTTGGCCTGCAGATCCGCGTGGTAGGAGGATCGCACGAAGGGACCGCAGGCGGCGTGGCTGAAGCCGAGCTCCATGGCCACGTCTTTGAGCTCGTCGAACTCTGCGGGCGGCACGTAGCGCTTCACCGGCAGGTGGTGGCGGCTCGGCTGCAGGTACTGACCCAGGGTCAGCATGTTGACGCCGTGCTCGCGCAAGTCCTTGAGTACCTGGACTATCTCTTCATTGGTTTCGCCCAGACCCATCATGACGCCGGATTTGGTCGGCACATGGGGATGCATCTCCTTGATGCGGCGCAGCAGCTCCAGCGACCACTTGTAGTCGGCACCCGGACGGGCGACCCGGTACATGCGCGGGGCGGTTTCCAGGTTGTGGTTGAAGACGTCAGGCGGGGTCTCGCGGAACACCTCGAGGGCCTGCTCCATCCGGCCGCGGAAGTCCGGGGTCAGGATCTCGATGCGGGTCTGCGGGCTGTGCTCGCGGATCTGCTTGATGCAGTCGGCGAAGTGCTGGGCACCGCCGTCGCGCAGATCGTCGCGGTCCACCGAGGTGATCACCACGTATTTCAGCCCCATTTCCTTGATGGTCAGTGCCAGCTTCTTCGGCTCTTCCGGGTCGAGTGCCAGCGGGCGGCCGTGGGCCACGTCGCAGAAGGGACAACGACGGGTACATATGGCGCCCATGATCATGAAGGTGGCGGTGCCGTGGTTGAAGCACTCCGCCAGGTTGGGGCAGGAGGCCTCCTCACACACTGAGTGCAGCTTGTTCTTGCGCAGGGTGCTCTTGATGTGCTCGATCTTCTGGCTCGACGGTGGCAGCTTGATCCGCATCCAGTCAGGCTTGCGCAGCACTTCTTCGTTGGGATCCGGCATGAATTTCACCGGGATCAGGGCCATCTTGTCGCCATCGCGCAGCTTGACGCCCGGCTCCATACGAACGGGTTTGCTCATGATTCACTCTCGGTGTTTGTTATTGTTTGATAACCAATCAGGCGGGCCAGTTCGGCCACCAGGATGGATTGCGCCTCGGCCACGCTCTGCGGGCCGCCCAGGGCGCTGGTCTGGGTCATGGCCATGCCCGCATAGCCGCACGGGTTGATGCGCAGGAAGGGGGTCATGTCCATGTTGATGTTGAGGGCCAGCCCGTGGAACGAGCACCCCTTGCGAATGCGCAGGCCAAGGGAGGCCAGTTTGGCCTCCATGCCGAGCTCGTTCTTCACGTAGACCCCGGGGGCATCGGGTTTGGCATAAGCCTCAATCCCGCTCTTGGCCAGGGTATTGATGATGGCGGTCTCCAGGCAGGTCACCAGCTCGCGCACCGTCAGCTTGCTGCGGCGCACGTCCACCAGCACGTAGAGCACCAGCTGGCCCGGGCCGTGATAGGTCACCTGACCGCCGCGATCGCTCTGCACCACCGGGATGTCGCCGGGGGCGAGCAGGTGTTCGGCCTTGCCGGCCTGCCCCTGGGTGTAGACGGGGTCATGCTCCACCACCCAGAACTCGTCCGGGGTGTCGGGGGTGCGGCTGTCGGTGAAGGCCTTCATGGCATCCCATACCGGCTGGTAGGGACGACGGCCCAGCTGTCTCACCAGCAGCTGGCTGGCGGACTGTGATGACTCGGCGGGAGTTTGGGGTGACATCTTTCCTCACTGACAGGCGCTTGGGTCGGCCGGCACGGCGCTGGTCGCCGGCGGCAAATAATCAGTCGCCCCGGTGGCGGGGCGAAAGAGGCGACTTACAGGACGTAGCGAACCAGTTCTATGTTGCCGAGGGCGGTATACATGGCTTCGATATGTTCCTTGCTCTGGGCAGTCACAGTGACCCGGACCGAGTGGTAGTTGCCCTTGGAGCTGGGCTGGACGGTCGGGCTGTAGGTGCCGGGGGCGTGCTGCTGCAGCACTTCCACCACCATGTCCGGCAGGGCCGGGTCGGCAACGCCGAGCACCTTGAACGGGAACTTGCAGGGGAACTCCAGCAGTTCATCAAACTTGGTATTCATTTACTCACCTTTTGCGGTCGTCGCGAGACGACTTTCTTGCTTGTGGCTAATGGCCGTTGGCCCCTCGGGGCCGCCATGCCCCCGTCTGTGCGGGGCAATGCTCAAGTGTATATGGGCATTGCCCGGGCCGGGATCAAGGCCGGATCGGCAGACAAGGGATGGAGGTGCTGCTTTTTACCACAAATCGTCAGTCGGCGGAACCTGCAGTTTACAGGGTTATTGACTGGCCAGACCCCAAAAAGACAGCAGCGGCGCCTGTTGGCGCCGCTGTTTGGTCGGGATCCTGCGTGCGGATTACTTGAACCAGCTGGAAACCAGCATCACCAGGTAGTCCCACAGACGGCTCATCAGGCCACCCTCTTGCACCTCTTCCAGGGCGACCAGCGGTACCTGCTTGATCTCCTTGTCCCCTTGCTTGAGGAACACGGTGCCGACGCGCTGACCCTTGGCCAGCGGTGCCTTCAGTTCGCTTTCGAGCTGGAAGTCCGCCTTGAGGTTGTTGCCCTGGCCACGGGTGACCAGCACGGAGACGTCCTTGTCGACGCCCAGCTTCACTTCCGGCTTGTCGCCCATCCAGATCTTCTGGGTCACCAGCTCGGTGCCCGCCTTGTAGGGGGTCAGGCTCTGGAAGAAGCGGAAACCGTAGGTGAGCAGCTTCTTGCTCTCGGCGGCGCGGGAGGCTTCGCTGCTGGCGCCCAGTACCACGGCGATCAGGCGCATGCCTTCGTTGTTGGTGGCGGAGGAGACCAGGTTGTAGCCGACCTGGCTGACGTGACCGGTCTTGATGCCGTCAACCTGCAGGGACTGATCCCACAGCAGGCGGTTGCGGTTGTGCTGGGTGATGCCGTTGAACACGAAGGATTTCTGGGCGTAGATCTTGTACTCCTCCGGCAGGTCGCGGATCAGGGCCTGGCCCAGGCGCGCCATGTCGTGAGCGGTACTGTAGTGACCTTCCGCATCCAGACCGTGCGGGTTCATGAAGTGGCTGTCGTTCATGCCGAGCTTGGCGGCCCAGCTGTTCATCAGGCTGGCGAAGGAGTCGGTGCTGCCCGCCAGGAATTCGGCCATGGCGACGCAGGCGTCGTTGCCGGACTGGATGATGATGCCCTTGTTCAGGTCATCGACGGAGACCTGCTTGCCCACCTCGATGAACATCTTGGAGGAGTCGGAGTAGTTCTTGGACCAGGCGTTCTGGCTGATGGTCACCATGTCGGTGCGCTTGATGTTCCCCTTCAGCAGCTCCTGGCCGATGATGTAGGAGGTCATCATCTTGGTCAGACTGGCGGGCGGCAGACGCTCTTCGGCGTTCTGCTCGGCCAGTACCTGACCGGAGTAGTAGTCGATCAGGATGTGGGCCTTGGCGGAGATCTCCGGCGCGGCGGGAACCACCACGGGGTTGGCGTTCGGCGTCGGGGTCGGTACAGGCGTGTTGGCCTGGGCGGTGGCGCTTATCAGGGAGGCCAGAATAACTGAACGGGCAAATTTGGACATCTTGAAATTCCTGGTGCCTGGTTGGGGTAACCCAAGTTAAAAATGCGGGCTTCACTATACCAGAAGCGACCGTCGGTCAAAGCCCGACGTGCCATCTGGTCTGGTTTTTTCTCCGTCCGTAGCCGCCATCACGCCGGGAAACGACGTGATGGCGGGCCACAGAGGGCGGTTCGGTCAGCTTGAGCCTGAGACGCTCAGGGGACGATGAAGGCTTGCTCCAGCCCCCCCTGGCGCACTTTCTCCAGGGTGGCGGCCTGCTGGTCGGCAGGCACGGGGCCGATCAGCACCCGGAAGATGGCACCATGGGCGTCCACCCGATAGGGCAGGCCGTGACGCTGGGTCATCACCTTGCCCATCGCCTCCGCCCGTGCCTGCGAGCCGCTGGCCAGCACCTGGATCATCTTACCCTCGCCGCTGCTGGCGGGCGCCGCCGTCTTGGCCGCTGCCGGTTTGGCGGGTTTGGTGACCGGCGCCTTGACGGGGGCCGGCTCTTCTGCCGCCGGCGTGGCCATGGCCAGCTCGGTGGGTTGGCCGACGAAGCCGTCCTGAGCGACGGGGGCCGTGGCGGCCGGGGTGGTCGGCGTCATCTCGATGGGCTTCATGGGGGCCATGAGCACCATCTGATCCGGGGTGTCGTTGATGAGTTCGAGCCGCACCCGCGCCTCGCCCCCTTCCACCATCCCCAGCTGCTTGGCGGCGGCATGGGAGAGGTCGATCAGCCGATCGCTGCCGAAGGGGCCGCGATCGTTGACCCGCACTATGGTCTCCTGTCCGTTGTCCAGGTTGGTGACCCGCACATAGCTTGGCAGCGGCAGGTTGCGGTGGGCGGCGCTGAACAGCTTGCTGTCCTGCACGTCGCCGTTGGCGGTCTTCTGGCCGTCCAGATCCTGGGAGAGCCAGCTGGCTGTGCCTTCTTCGCTGTAGTGCTTGATGTCGCGCCACACCTCGTTCTTCTGCTTGCCTATCCAGTAGTCACGGTTGCCGCTGGCGCTCAGGGGCTCGGGACGCGGGATGGCGCCGGTGGCCTGCGGGATCTCGATGACCTGGGGTTTTTCCGGCTGGACCGGTTCGGGAGGCGGGGGAAGCTGTTCCGGCTGGCTGCTACAGGCGGCCAGCAACAAGGTCAGGCTGAGCGGGAGAAGTTTGTGGCTGTAATGCATACGCGTCCTGGATTGCTTGACTGAGTTGATGCACCGCCATCGCATAGAGCGGGCTGCGGTTATAGCGGGTGATCACGTAAAAATTGTGGCGCGCGACCCAGTATTCCGGTCCATCGGCCTGTTCCAATGCCAGCAGTTTCACCGGCGTGTCGGGTGCCAGCGGGGTGGCGAGTTCAATGCCCGCGGCGGCCAGCTCGGCCCAGGTCTGGGTCAGCTCGGGGGCAGGCCCCAGCAGGGTACCCACTGGCGCCAGTCCGATCAAGGCGGGTTCGACCGCCGACTCCCCCCAGCGCCACTGATGCTCGGCAAAATAGTTGGCGACGCTGCCGATGGCATCCACCGGATTGGCGAACAGATCGCGCTTGCCGTCGCCGTCGAAGTCGACCGCGTAGTGGCGATAGCTGGAGGGCATGAACTGACCCATCCCCATGGCACCGGCATAGGAGCCCTTGAGAAGGGTGAGCGGCCACTTCTCTTCCCGGGCAAGCAGCACCAGCTGGGCAAACTCCTTGGCGAAGAAGTCGGCCCGCTCGGGGTAGTGGAAGCCCAGGGTGTAGAGGCTGTCGAGTACCGGATGACGGCCCATCTGGCGGCCGTAGAAGGTCTCGATGCCGATGATGGCGACGATGAGGGAGGCCGGCACCTGATAGGTCTGCTCGGCCCGCGCCAGGGTGGCGGCGTGGCGTTGCCAGAAGCTGACCCCGTCCCGGATCCGCTCCGGGGTGATGAACAGCGGCCGGTAGCGATGCCAGGGTTTGGCCTCCCAGGGGCGGCTGATGGTGTCGAGCACCTCCTGGCGCAGGCTAGCCTGGGCGGTGGCGGCCTGCAACTCGGCCAGCGGCACCTGCTGCTGCTCGGCGAGCCGGGCAAGCCCGGGGGGCTCGACGGCCGCGGCTGCGGCCTGGGCAACGAGCGAGAGCAGCAAACCGGCCAGTCGCATCAGGCCAGTAACCTTCTGTGGGTTTGGATGGACATCAGGATGCCGAAGCCGGCCATCAGGGTCACCATGGAGGTGCCGCCGTAGCTCACCAGCGGCAGGGGGACCCCCACCACGGGCAGGATACCGCTCACCATCCCCATGTTGACGAACACATAAACAAAGAAGGTGAGGGTCAGGGCACCGCCCAGCAGACGTTCGAAGCTGTTCTGGGCCTGCATGGAGATAAACAGGCAGCGGCTGATGATGTAGAGGTAGATCACCAGCAGGAGGGCGACCCCCACCAGGCCGAACTCCTCGCTGAACACCGCGAAGATAAAGTCGGTGTGGCGCTCGGGCAGAAACTCGAGCTGGGACTGGGTGCCCTGCAGCCAGCCCTTGCCGAACACGCCGCCGGAGCCGATGGCGATCTTGGACTGGATGATGTGGTAGCCACGGCCGAGCGGATCCTTCTCCGGGTCTAGCAGCATCAGCACCCGCTGGCGCTGGTAGTCGTGCATCAGGAAGAACCAGAGCACCGGCATGAAGGCGCAGATGAGCAGCACCGCGAGGCCGATGAGCCACCAGCTGATCCCCGCCAGAAAGATCACGAAGAAGCCGGAGGCGGCTACCAGGATGGAGGTGCCAAGGTCGGGCTGGGCCGCGATCAGCAGGGTGGGCAGCAGCACCATGATGAGGCTCAGCACCAGGTGGCTGAACTTGGGCGGCAGCGAATGACGACTGAGCCAGGCGGCCACCATGATGGGCATGGAGAGCTTCATCACCTCGGAGGGCTGGAACTTCATGAAGCCGAGGTCCAGCCAGCGCTGGGCCCCCTTGCCGATGTGGCCGAACACGTCCACCGCGATGAGCAGCAGCACCACCACCGCAAACAGGGGCACCGACCAGCGGGCATAGAGAGAAGGTGGCAGCTGGGCCATGCCGATCATCAGGGCGAACGCCAGTCCGCCGCGCACCAGCTGGCGCACGATGGAGTCGACGTCCTGACCGGAGGCGGAGTAGAGCACCACCATGGAGAGGGACATCAGGGTCAGCAGGCCGAGCAGCAGCGGCAAGTCGATATGCAGCTTGTACCAGATGCTCTGCTGGCGAGCGGAGTTACTCATGAGAGGCAACCTCTTCGGATTGGGGCTTCTTGGCCGGTGCCGGCGGCAGCTGGGGCTCCGGCGGCAGCAGATAGGCATCCAGCATGTTGCGGGCGACCGGCGCCGCCATGGCGCTGCCGCCCCCGGCGTTCTCCAGCACCAGGGCGACTACCGCCTTGGGTGCTTCGAACGGGGCGAACGAGACGAACAGGGCGTTGTCGCGATGCTCCACCTTGGTGGTGGCCGCGTTGTAGACCTGGTTCTCCTTGAGGCCCACCACCTGGGCGGTGCCGGACTTGCCCGCCGCCTTGTAGGGGGTGTTGGCAAAGGCGCGTCGACCGGTTCCTTCGTGGCCGTTGATGACCCGCCACATGCCGTCCTTGGCCACCTGCCAGTAGCTGTCGCTCTTGGTCTGGATGGCCATGTTCGGGTTGATGGGGGCGTTGACCACGCCATCGATGGAGGCGGTGCTCTTGAGCAGGTGCGGCGTCACGTCGTGGCCGTTCTGGGTCAGGATGCTGATGGCCTTGGCCAGCTGGATCGGGGTGGCGCTCCAGTAGCCCTGGCCGATGCCGATGGAGATGGTGTCACCCTGATACCAGGGCTGGCGCCAGCGGGCCATCTTCCAGTCGCGGGACGGCATGACCCCCTTGGTCTCTTCGTAGATGTCGACACCGCTGTACTGACCGAAGCCGAACCTGGTCATGTAGCTGTTGATCTTGTCGATGCCGACCCGGTAGGCGAGATCGTAGAAGTAGGTATCCGCCGACACCTCGATGGCGCGATAGACGTCGAGCCAGCCGTGGCCCCAGCGGCGCCAGTCGCGAAACTTCTTGGTGGTGCCCGGGATGGAAAAGCTGGGGCCGCCGAAGTAGCGGTAGTTGGGGGTGATGGCCCCCTCGTTGAGCCCCATCACCGCCATCATGGGCTTGACGGTGGAGGCGGGGGCATAGATGCCCTGGGTGGTGCGGTTCACCAGCGGCCGGGCCGGATCGTTGAGCAGCGCCGAGTAGTTGGCGCTGGAGATGCCGGTCACGAACAGGTTGGGGTCATAGCTCGGGCTCGACTCCATGGCCAGGAGGGCGCCGGTATTGGGATCCATCATCACGATGGCGCCGCGGCGGCCGGCCAGCAGCTGCTGGGCCTTGAGCTGCAGGCGGATGTCGATGTTGAGGTAGATGTCCTTGCCGGGCTCGGGCGGCTGGAATTTCAGGGTGCGCACCACCCGGCCGCGGTTGTTCACCTCGACCTCCTGGTAGCCCGCCACGCCGTGCAGCTGATCCTCGTAGTACTTCTCCACCCCCTGCTTGCCGATATCCTTGGTGGCGGCATAGTTGGCGAGCTTGTCCTCCTTGTCGAGGCGCTCCACGTCGCGGGTGTTGATCTTGGCCACGTAACCCAGCGCATGGGTCAGGGTGTCGCCAAACGGGTAATAGCGCTTGAGGTAGGCCTCGATGCTGGCACCCGGGTAGTTGTGCTGGTTGACCGAGAAGAGAGCGACCTGATACTCGGTCAGCTTCTCGTACAGGGCGACCGGCTTGAAGCGGCGCTGGCGTTTCACCTCGGCCAGGAACTTCTCCTTGGTCCCCTCCGGCAGCTTCAGCAGGGCGATCAGCTCGTCGGCGGTCTTCTCCAGATCCTTGGTCTCTTCCGGCACTATCTCCAGGCTGTAGACAGGGCGGTTTTCCGCCAGCAGCACGCCGTTGGTGTCATAGATGAGGCCGCGCGGCGGCGCCACCGGCACGACGCGTATGCGGTTGTCGTTGGAACGGGTCTGGTAGGTGTCGTAAGACTCTACTTGCAGGTAGTAGAGATTGCCCAGCAGCACCAGCATCAGCACTATCATGCCAACGTAGGCGACCAGGGTTCGTCGGAAGAAGAGGCGACCCTCGGCGCTGTGGTCGCGCATTTCGATGCGAGTCTTCAGCATGCCGCTACCTTATGACTGTCGAGCAGGTGAGAAACGGGGTGCAGATGTGCATGCTCACGCTCTGTGATTCGGGTTTGAGAGGGGAATGCTTGGATAGTGCATGGCTCACTCTCTGTGATACGGGTATGTGAGGGTGATGCTGGAATAACGCATGGTTCACTCTCTGTGATACGGATGATTGGTTGTGATGCTCCAGGCGCGATAGAGGCTCTCGGCCACCAGCACCCGCACCAGCGGATGGGGCAGGGTCAGCGGCGACAGCGACCAGCTCTGCTCGGCGGCAGCCTTGCATTCGGGGGAGAGCCCTTCCGGGCCGCCCACCAGCAGGGCCACGTCGCGGCCATCGAGCTTCCAGGCTTCCAGTTGCACGGCCAGCTGCTCGGTAGTCCAGGGTTTGCCGGGGATGTCCAGGGTCACGATGCGCGAGCGGCCAGCGGCAGCCAGCATGGCTTCCCCCTCTTTTTGCAGAATGCGGGGAATGTCGGCATTTTTACCACGTTTTCCGGCGCCGATCTCGACAAGTTCGAATGGCATGTCTTTGGGGAAACGGCGGCGATACTCTTCGAAGCCATGCTCTACCCAGGCGGGCATCTTGGTGCCCACCGCAATCAACTGGATTTTCATCGGTCGTTACACTTGTGCTCGTTTATTGCGCATTCACCTGAGCGGTGTTGCTCCAGAGTTTTTCCAGCTGATAGAAATCGCGATGCTCATCCTGCATCACGTGCACGATGACGGAGCCCAGATCCACCAGCACCCACTCGCCGGTGAGCTGGCCTTCCACGCTCAGCAGATCGAGCCCGGCATGGCGAGCTTCGCTGGCCAGATGGTGGGCGATGGCGCTGACGTGACGGCTGGAGTTGCCGGAGCAGATGATCATGGTGTCGGTGATGCTGGATTTGCCGCGCACATCGAGGGTGATGATGTCGCGGCCTTTCATGTCATCGATCTTGTCGACGATAAAGGCATGCAGTTCTTGGCCTTGCAATGAGTCTCTCCTGTATTCCGGCGCGCTTTCACGGCGTGAGGGCGGCGGATTATATCATGGTCACTCCCGTTTCCCAGTCCGGTGAAGGGGAGTGGAACAGGGGCCGTGCCCGCTCGGAAAACGGCCCCCTGTTGATCACTATAGTGCGCGATCCGCGTCGGACAACCACCCCGGCAAACCGGGTTCAGGCCGGTCGATAGAGCCCCTGCTGGCGGATGTACTCCGCCACCGATGGCGGCAGCAGATAGCGGGGATCCGCTCCCGCCGCCAAGCGCTCTCTGAGCCGGGTGGCCGACAGCTCGACGGGCAGGTTGTCCGCCAGCCAGATGCGGCCGTGGCGCAGCCGGTGCAGCTCCGCCACTTCGCGGGTCTGGTGACGGGCCAGCAGCGCGACCACGTCGGCCGGGTAATCCGGCTGCCAGCCGGGACGGGTGCTCACCACCAGGTGGGCGTAGTCGAGCAGCTCCTGCCAGCGATGCCAGCTTGGCAGGCTCAGCAGGGAGTCCATCCCCATCAGAAAGCAGAGCGGGGTGTCCGGCAGCTCGCTCCTCAGCTCGATCAGCGTGTCGATGGTCCAGGAGGGGGTGTCGCGCTTGAGCTCCCGCTCATCCACCACGAAGCCCGGGTTTTCCGCCGCCGCCAGGGCAACCATGGCCAGACGCTGCTCGCTCGAGCAGAAGGGGCTGGCGCGGTGGGGCGGGATATGGTTCGGCAGCAGACGTACTTCGGCCAGACCAATGGCGTCGCGGGCCTCGATGGCCGGGCGCAGATGGCCGATGTGGATGGGATCGAAGGTCCCCCCCAGGATGCCGATGGGCGGCTGCAGCATGAGTTCCCCGCCGGTGATGGCCGGGATGTCGACGGGCTGGCTCATGCGTCAGATCCCGCCAGCGGCAAGGGGGTACCATCGCGAAAACCGAGGGCGACGGTCTGCAGCATCAGCCAGGCTTGGTCGGTATCGAAGCGACGCTGGGCGTCGTCGAGGCGGGCCATCAGCTGCCACAACTGCTGCAACTTGGCGAAGGGGAGCCGGGTCAGCGCCTGCTGAATAAGCTGCTGGCGGCTCTGCCAGATGCGCAGGCGGCTGAAATGCTCCACCAGCGGCTGACCGGCGCGGGCCGCCAGCGCCAGTTCGGTGAGTTGCTCTAGCTCGCGACAGAGAGACCAGGCCAGCATGCCGGGCTCGGTGCCCTCGGCGCGCAGGGCCAGCAGGATGCGCTGGGCCCGGTTCACCTTTCCTTCCAGCAGGGTGTCGATGAGCTGGAACGGGGTGAAGTGGGCGTGGCGGATGATGGTCTCCTGCAGATAGGCGACGCTGATGGGCTGGGGCGGCGAGAGCAGGGTCAGCTTCTCGATCTCCTGGCTGGCGGCCAGCAGGTTGCCCTCGTAGGAGTGGCACATGAAGTTGACCGCATCCGGCAGCGCCTTGAGGCCGAAGCGCTGGAAGCGGGCGCTCATCCAGCGCGGGAAGAAGCGGGGCTCGGGGTGGTTGACCGGCACATAGGTGCCGCTCTGGCTCAGCTTGTCGAACCAGGCTGCCTTCATCTGGGTCTGGTTGAGGCGATTACCACTCAGGACCAGCAGCAGGTCGGGGTGCAGCTGCTTGCCGATCTCGCTGATGCGGGCGGCCAGATCCTTGTCGACCTTGGCCGGCAGCTCCAGCTCGATGATCTGGCGGGCCGAGAACAGGCTCATGGCCTGGCAGGCATCGTAGACCTGATTCCAGTCCAGCCCCTGTTCCACCACGAAGCTGTGACGCTCATCGAAGCCCTGTTTGCGCGCCACCTGGCGCACGGCATCGATCGCTTCCAGCTTGAGCAAGGGCTCGTCCCCAAAAATGAGATAGCAGGGCTTGAGCCCTGCCTTGAGATGATCCGCAAACTGCTCGGGATAGACTCTCATCAACACACTCTCATCAGGATGGGCGCATCAGAATTTGACCTGACTGAGCTGGCGGATCACCAGGTTGGCGGCCTGCTCCTGCATCTCCTTGCCGAGCTGCTCCTGCTCGCGGGAGGAGGCGAGCGCCGCGTCCGGCTTGTTCAGGAAGCTGCGGTTGAAGGCGATGGGGAAGACCTGGGTCGGTTTGCCCGGCATGGAGACGGTGAACTGGGTGTTGTAGCCCAGCACGTACTCACGGGCCTGGCCGATGGAGTCGACGGAGGCGACCTGACTGGTGCTGCCGACGCCGGACAGGGTCAGCACCGGAATGCCCTCCTTGTCGGCGAGTTCGACGCCAGCGGCCTTGAGGCGGGTGGTGACCAGCCGGTAGAAGTCGCTCTTGTTGTCACCGACCACCTTCATGGTCATCAACTCGGGCGGGATGGCGGTGCCGCGCATCTGGAAGCCGCAAGCCTGCAGCAGCAGACCGGTCAGCAGGATGGCCATCCAGCGGGTGAGGGTGGTGCCCATAGAAAATCCTCTTTGCATGAAGTGAAGAGCGGCGGGCGCAGGGCCCGCCGTTATCATCCGTTTGCTGTGACCGCTTGGCAACCGCTCCGTTGGCGACGCAGTTGCGTCGACCCGAACCGGTCCCCGGTTGCCAGTAAGCGATATGGCATCAGTTGGCTACGATGTTGAGCAGCTTGCCCGGCACGTAGATCACCTTGCGTACGGTCAGGCCGTCGGTGAACTTCTGCACGGAGGCATCGGCCATGGCCAGCTTCTCGACGTCGGCCTGGCTGATCTCGGCCGGCACGGTCAGCTTGCCGCGCATCTTGCCGTTGATCTGCACCACTACCAGCTTCTCGGTCTCGACCATGGCTGCCTCGTCGGCCACCGGCCAGGCTGCGTGATCGATGTCGTCGCCCTTGCCCAGCATCTTCCACAGCTCGAAGCCGATATGCGGGGTGATGGGGTAGAGCATGACCACCACCGCTTCCAGCGCTTCCTGCATCAGGGCGCGATCCTGGGCGTCGCTGCCCAGCTTGGCCAGGTTGTTCATCAGCTCCATGATGGCGGCGATGGCGGTGTTGAAGGTCTGACGGCGACCCACGTCGTCGCTCACCTTGGCGATGGTCTTGTGCAGCTCGCGGCGCACGGCTTTCTGGTCGCTGGTGAGGGCGGCCAGATCCAGAGCGGCAACGGCGCCACCAGAGACGTGCTCGAAGGTGATGCGCCACAGGCGGCGCAGGAAGCGCTGGGCACCCTCTACGCCGGAGTCGGACCACTCCAGGGTCATCTCGGCCGGGGAGGCGAACATCATGAACAGACGGACGGTATCGGCGCCGTAACGCTCCACCATCAGCTGCGGGTCGATGCCGTTGTTCTTGGACTTGGACATCTTGGTCATGCCGGAGTGCATCACTTCACGGCCTTCGAGGTCGACCGCCTTGGTGATGCGGCCCTTGTCGTCGCGCTCAACCTTGACGTCGAGCGGGCTGACCCAGACGTTGCCGCCCTTCTCGTCCTTGTAGTAGAAGGCGTCAGCCAGCACCATGCCCTGGCAGAGCAGGCGCTTGAACGGCTCGTCGCTGTTCACCAGGCCCGCATCACGCAGCAGCTTGTGGAAGAAGCGGGCGTAGAGCAGGTGCATACAGGCGTGCTCGATGCCGCCGATGTACTGGTCCACCGGCAGCCAGTGGTTGGCAGCAGCCGGATCCAGCATGCCCTTGTCGTAGTCCGGGGAGCAGTAACGGGCGTAGTACCAGGAGGACTCCATGAAGGTGTCAAAAGTGTCAGTTTCCCGGAACGCTTCCTGACCGTTGTAGGTGGTCTTGGCCCACTCGGCGTCGGCCTTGATCGGGCTCTGGATGCCATCCATCACCACGTCTTCCGGCAGCAGCACCGGCAGCTGATCTTCCGGGGTCGGCACGACGGTGCCGTCGGCCAGGGTCAGCATCGGGATGGGGGCGCCCCAATAGCGCTGACGGGAGACACCCCAGTCGCGCAGACGGTAGTTGACGGTGCGCTTGCCGTGGCCCAGCGTTTCCAGCTTGTTGGCGATGGCATCGAAAGCGCCCTGGAAGTCGAGGCCGTCGAACTCGCCGGAGTTGAACAGCACACCCTTCTCGGCGTAGGCGGCTTCGATCACGTTCGGCGCTTCACCATCGGCCTGCTTGATGACCGGCTTGATCTCGAGGCCGTACTTGGTGGCGAATTCGTGGTCACGCAGGTCGTGACCCGGTACTGCCATCACGGCGCCGGTGCCGTAGTTCATCAGCACGAAGTTGGCGACCCAGACCGGCACCTTGCGGCCATCCAGCGGGTGAATGGCGTAGAGGCCGGTGGCCATGCCCTTTTTCTCCATGGTGGCGAGCTCGGCTTCGGCCACCTTGGTGTTCTTGCACTCTTCGATAAAGGCGGCCAGCTCCGGATTGCTTTCGGCAGCCTGCAGCGCCAGCGGGTGGCCGGCGGCGATGCCCACATAGGTCACGCCCATGAAGGTGTCCGGACGGGTAGTGTAGACCTCAAGATGCTCAGTTTGACCGTCGATGGCGAAGCTGATGTTGACCCCTTCGGAGCGGCCAATCCAGTTGCGCTGCATGGTCTTGACCATCTCAGGCCAACCTTCCAGGTTGTCGATGTCGTTGAGCAGCTCTTCGGCGTAGTCGGTGATCTTGATGAACCACTGGGGGATCTCTTTCTGCTCCACCGGGGTATCGCAGCGCCAGCAGCAGTTGTCGACCACCTGCTCGTTGGCCAGCACCGTCATGTCGTTCGGGCACCAGTTGACGGAGGAGGTCTTCTTGTAGACCAGGCCCTTCTCGTAGAGCTTGGTGAAGAACCACTGCTCCCAGCGGTAGTAGTCCGGCTTGCAGGTGGCCAGCTCGCGATCCCAGTCATAGCCCAGACCCAGCATCTTCAGCTGGTTCTTCATGTATTCGATGTTTTCGTAGGTCCAGGGGGCCGGCGCCGTGTTGTTCTTGATGGCGGCGTTTTCCGCCGGCAGGCCGAAGGCGTCCCAACCGATGGGTTGCAGCACGTTCTTGCCATTGAGGCGTTGATAACGGGAGATCACATCACCTATGGTGTAGTTGCGAACGTGCCCCATGTGTAGACGACCAGACGGATAGGGGAACATGGAGAGGCAGTAGAACTTTTCCTTGTCTACTTTCTCCACCGCCTTGAAGGTTTTCTTGGCATCCCAGTGCTTTTGCACTGCTGGTTCTATGGATTGGGGAACGTATTGCTCTTGCATTGGTGACATCCGGATCTGTGAAATGGATAGATAAATCAGCTGGGAAATCGCAATAGAATACCCATATCCTGCGGCGGCAACAACCGCCAGCGTCCCTCGGGCCTTAAGCCGGGCTCGATCAGGGTTCAGTAGAGGAGTAACGGCCATGGACAAACGTCAAAAAGGGTACGAAGCCTTCATTGCCGAACTGCAAAAGCAGTGGCAAGAGACAGAACAGTTCCAGGGGGAGCGCCTCAACCGGATGATCGCCAAGGTACAGGCCTATCTGGAGGCGGCCGGGGATCTGACCCAGGACGAGCTGGCGCTGATCGCCGAGTATGTGAAGCGGGATCTGGGCAACTATGACGAGGGGCGCAAGGATGAGCAGGTGGAGGAGTCCGCCTTCATGCTGGCGCTCAAAGACACCGCCTGGTCCTGGCTGGCGGACGTGACCGACCGCACCCAGGTGGAGTGGCAGGAGCTGGCGGACGAGCTGGAGCACAAGGGGGTCTACCGGGCCGGCGACTGGGTGGGGCTCGGGGTCTTGGTGTGCGATCACTGCGAGTGGCGCCATACCGTGCTGCACCCGGAGCAGCTAGGCACCTGTCCCGAGTGCGGGGCCGATGAGTATCACCGTGAGCCGCTCTCGCCCTGAGAACCTGTCCACACTCTTACTGCGAGGCCGTGATCAAGGCTCATGTACTGCTCGCTTGTTTGTAACCGAGAGTTCTCACGTATATCTATACGCTCCGGTTCCTGCGCTGCTCTTTACCTTGCTGACGACCTCTCGTTGCAGAGCCTGAACAGGTTCTGAGCGGGTATCAGACTGAACAGAAGAGAGGCGCCCAAGGGCGCCTCTCTTATTTATCGGGTTGTACGACTGGGTCAGCCCTTGCGCGCCCAGGGGTGGGCGCGGGGACGCAGCCACAGGGCCAGTGCCAGCAGGGCGGCGGCCAGACCGTACATGGGCCAGCTGCCAAAGCGCAGATAGGGAGTCACGCCGTGGGCGGGACGCACCTCGGTGCGCAGCACGCCAGCCTCGAACTGCGGGATCTGGGCGATGATGCTGCCGTCGATCTCGGTGACTATGGTGATGCCGGTGTTGGTGTCACGCAGCAGCGGGCGGGCCAGCTCGAGGGCGCGCATGCGGGCGATCTCCATGTGCTGCCAGGGACCGATGCTGGTGCCGAACCAGGCGTCGTTGGAGACAGTCAGCAGGAAGTCGGTATCCGGCTGCACGTTGCGGCGCACCTCATCCGGGAAGATGATCTCGTAGCAGATGGCGGCGGCAAACTTGAGCCCCTTGGCGATCAGGTTCGGTTGCACCTCGTCCCCGCGGCTGAAGGAGGACATGGGCAGGTTGAAGAAGGGAGCGATGGGGCGCAGCAGATCTTCAAACGGCACGAACTCGCCGATGGGCAGCAGGTGATATTTGTAGTAGCGGTTCTTGTGCTGGTAGTAGTAGGACTCCTTGCCCTCCGCATCCTGCACCCCCATGCCGAGCACGGTATTGAAGAAGCGCTGCTGCTCGAGGTCGTAGTGGATGATCCCTGCCAGCAGGCCGGTATCGTTCACCTTCATCGCCTTGTCCAGGCTCTCCAGGTAGTTGCCCATCTCCTTCTCGATGGCCGGGATGGCGGATTCCGGCCAGACGATGATGTCGGCATCCTGGTTCTCGCGGCTCAGATCCTGATACTTGCGTACCGTCGGCACCAGGGCCTCCGGATCCCACTTGAGGGACTGCTCGATATTGCCCTGGACCAGCGCCACCTTGACCGGTTCACCGCGGGTCACCCAGTTGAGCTGCATCAGCCCCTGGGCGGCGCCCACCAGGGCCACCGGCACCAGCAGCCAGGCCGGCTTGCGGCTCTGCCAGAGCAGCCAGAGGGCGGAGGCGGTCAGCAACAGCGCGAGGGTGATGCCCTGTACGCCGAGGATAGGGGCAAAGCCCTTGAGCGGACCGTCGATCTGGCTGTAGCCAAACCAGAGCCAGGGGAAGCCGGTCATCACCCAGCCGCGCAGCCAGTCGGCCATCAGCCAGAGCGCCGGGAAGGCGAGCAGCCAGCGGCTCCAGTGACGTTCGCGGAAGAAACGGGCAAACAACCAGCAGGCCAGGGTCGGGTAGAGCGCCAGATAGGCCGACAGCCCGGCCAGCAGCACGAAGGCGACCGGCAGGGCGATGCCGCCGAACATGGTCATGCTGACGTGGATCCACCACAGCCCCGGCAAAAACAGCCCCATGGCGTAGCCAAAGCCGCGCCAGGCCGCCTGCTTGGGGGTGGCCTTGTCCAGCAGGGCGTAGAGGCCGAGCAGGGATGGGATCACCAGCGGCCAGTAGTTGAATGGGGAGAAGGCCAGCACGGCGATGGCGCCAGAGGCCATGGCAAACAGGCTGGTCAGAAGTTTCGATTTTGCGGGCTGTAATTTCACGGGCGATGAGGCTCGGATTGGACTGCTATGGGTTGAATGGCCGGTATCTTAACCCGTAAAGGCGGTCAACGGCGAGCCTCCCGGCCGACGGCCCGAAGCGAGGGGATAAAAGGGTGATGACGGGCCCGGTAGCCGGTGGGAAACAGGGGGCATGTGGCCAAACGAACAGCGCCCCGACGGGCGGGGCGCTGTTGACTCGAACCAGGGCTTATTGGGCCTCGGACTGGGCCGCGACATGGTTGTCGGGGATCTTCACCTGCAGCTGCTGCAGACGACGCTTGTCGGCATGCATCACCTTGAACAGGTAGCCGTCCAGCTCGATCTCCTCGCCCTTCTTGGGCAGGTGGCTGAAGGCGTGCATCACCAGACCGCCGACGGTATCCACCTCTTCATCGCTGAACTGGGTGCCGAAGAAGTCGTTGAAATCCTCGATCTCGGTGAGGGCGCTCACCGAGAAGACCCGTTTGCTGATGCGGCGGATCTCGTCCGGCTCGTCTTCGATGTCGTCGAATTCGTCGTCGATCTCGCCGACGATGAGCTCAAGGATGTCCTCGATGGTCACCAGACCGGAGACGCCGCCGAACTCGTCCACCACGATGGCCATGTGGTAGCGCTCTTCGCGAAACTCCTTGAGCAGCCGGTCGACCCGTTTGCTCTCGGGCACGATCACCGTGGGGCGCAGGATATTCTCCAGTTGCAGCGGCTCGCTGGCATGGTGGCCGCCGAACCCGAACGGCAGCAGATCCTTGGCGAGCAAGATGCCCTCCACGTGATCCTTGTCCTCGTTGATCACCGGGAAGCGGGAGTGGCCCGACTCGATGATCACCGGCAGGATCTCGTCCACCGGCTGGGACTTCTCGATGGTCACCATCTGGGAGCGGGGGATCATGATGTCGCGCACGCGCAGCTCGGCAATTTCGAGCACCCCCTCGATCATGTCCTTGGTGTCCTGATCGATGAGATCGCGCTCTTCGGCGTCGGCTATCACTTCCACCAAATCGTTGCGGTCTTTTGGCTCGCCCTGGAAGAGTTGGCTGAGCTTGTCGAGCCAGGTTTTCTTCGGCGAGCCGGTACTAGGGTGATCGTCGGTCATTTTCTCTCTTGGTTACTCGTATGAACACACTTGAAATCGTTGTGGCTATATGAGGATGACCATCGGCTGTTTCAAGGCGATGATCATCCCGCGGTTTACTCTTCGTCGTTCAGATAAGGATCGGCGAAACCGAGCTCCTGCATGATGTCGCGCTCGAGCGCTTCCATCTCTTCGGCCTCGTCATCCTCGATATGGTCATAACCTAGCAGATGGAGACTGCCGTGCACAACCATATGGGCCCAGTGGGCCATCAGCGGCTTGCCCTGCTCGATGGCTTCGCGCTCCACCACCTGGCGGCAGATCACCAGATCGCCCAGCAGCGGCAGCTCCAGGCCGGGTGGTGCCTCGAACGGGAAGGAGAGCACGTTGGTGGGCTTGTCCTTGCCGCGATAGGTGAGGTTGAGCTCGTTGCTCTCCGCCTCGTCGACGATGCGCACCGTCACTTCGGCCTCCTGCTGGAAGCCGAGAATGGTGCCGTCGAGCCAGCCCTGCAGCTGGGCCTCGCTCGGCAGGCCGTCGGTGTTGGCACTGGCCAGTTGCAGATCCAGGGTCACGCTCATTGGGCACTCTCTTTACTGGTGTGGGTGGCGACTTTGTCGGCCGCCTGTTTGGCATCGAACGCCTCGTAGGCCTGCACGATGCGGGCCACCACAGGGTGGCGCACCACGTCGGCGGACTGGAAGAAGTTGAAGGAGAGGCCGTCGACATTCTGCAGCACTTCCAACGCGTGGCGCAGGCCCGATTTCTGGTTGCGGGGCAAGTCTATCTGGGTGATGTCACCGGTGACCACCGCCTTGGAGTTGAAGCCGATGCGGGTCAGGAACATCTTCATCTGCTCGGTGGTGGTGTTCTGGGCTTCGTCCAAGATGATGAAGGCGTCATTGAGGGTGCGGCCGCGCATGTAGGCGAGCGGCGCCACTTCGATGATGTTGCGCTCCATCAGCTTCTCCACCCGCTCAAAGCCCAGCATCTCGAACAGGGCGTCGTAGAGCGGGCGCAGGTAGGGATCCACCTTCTGGGAGAGATCACCGGGCAGGAAGCCGAGCTTCTCGCCCGCTTCCACCGCCGGCCGGGTCAGCAGGATACGACGGATCTCCTGGCGCTCCAGCGCATCCACCGCCGCCGCCACCGCCAGATAGGTTTTGCCTGTTCCTGCAGGGCCTATGCCGAAGCAGATGTCGTGGCGCACGATATTGGCGATGTACTGGGCCTGATTGGGGCTGCGCGGCTTGATGAGGCCACGTTTGGTCTTGACCGTCACCTCCTTGCCGTAGGGGATGCTCGGCGCCGGCTCGTCATCCTGCTCCAGCACCCGCGACTCCTGAATGGCCAGATGGACCATGTCGGGGGTGATGTCGGTCACCTTGCCGCCCTTGAGCGGCTGGGTTTCCACATAGAGGTGCTTGATGATGACGGCGGCCGCGTCCACCTGGGCCTGTTTGCCCAGCAGCTGGAAGTGGTTGTCGCGGTAGCTGATCTCGACGCCGAGGCGGCGCTCCAGCTGTTTGATGTTGTCATCGAACGGGCCGCACAGACTGGCGAGACGCTGGTTGTCGGCGGGTTCCAGATGCAGATTCAGGGTCGAGAGGTGTCGGCTCAAAGTGTCCTCGTCTTGACGCGACCCCATCCGGCCGGGGCCGGATGGGGTGAACAGATTAGTGGGGAGTGAAGGCGGCCACGCCCAGCTGATCCGGTACGTTGTCCGGGCGGCGGGCCAGGATTTCGCTCGGGGCGGTGGCGATGCGCAGGTTCATCTCGTTCTCGCCGCGCAGGAATTTGCCGCGCAGGGAGTTGGGGCGCACCTCGGTGATCTCCACGTCGGCAAAGCCGCCGATCAGGGTGTGCGGGCCTTCGAAGTTGACCACCCGGTTGTTCTCGGTGCGGCCGCACAGCTGCATGGGGTCGAGCTTGGAGGGCCCTTCCACCAGGATGCGCTGGGTGGAGCCCAGCATGGCGCGGCCAATCTGCATCGCCTGGTTGTTGATGACGTGCTGCAGGCGGCTCAGGCGGGCTTTCTTCACCTCCATGTCGACGTCATCGGGCAGGTCGGCGGCCGGGGTACCGGGGCGCGGGCTGTAGATGAAGCTGAAGCTCATGTCGAAGTTGATATCCTCGATGAGTTTCATGGTGGCCTCGAAATCCTCGTCCGTCTCGTTCGGGAAGCCGACGATGAAGTCGGAACTGATGGTGATGTCGGGACGGGCGGCGCGCAGGCGGCGGATCTTGGACTTGTACTCCAGCACGGTGTGCGGGCGCTTCATCATGGTCAGGATGCGGTCGGAGCCGCTCTGCACCGGCAGGTGCAGGAAGCTGACCACTTCCGGGGTGTCCTTGTAGACCTCGATGATGTCGTCGGTGAACTCGATGGGGTGGCTGGTGGTGTAGCGAATGCGGTCGATGCCGTCGATGGCGGCCACCAGTCGCAGCAGCTCGGCGAAGGTGCAGATGCCGCCGTCGAAGGTCGGGCCCCGGTAGGCATTGACGTTCTGACCGAGCAGATTCACTTCGCGCACACCCTGCTGGGCGAGCTGGGCGATTTCATAGAGCACATCGTCGAGCGGACGGCTCACCTCCTCGCCGCGGGTGTAGGGCACCACGCAGAAGGAGCAGTATTTGGAGCAGCCTTCCATGATGGAGACGAAGGCGGTCGCCCCTTCGGCGCGCGGCTCGGGCAGGCTGTCGAACTTCTCGATTTCCGGGAAGGCGACGTCCACCTGGGCGCCACGCCCCTCCTGTACCTGCTTGATCATGGTGGGCAGGCGATGCAGGGTCTGCGGACCGAACACTATGTCCACATAGGGGGCGCGGGTGCGAATGTTGTCCCCCTCCTGGGAGGCGACGCAGCCGCCCACGCCGATCACCAGACCGGGCTTGTTCGCTTTCAGTTTTTTCCAGCGTCCCAGCTGGTGGAACACCTTCTCCTGCGCCTTTTCGCGGATGGAGCAGGTGTTGAGCAGCAAGACGTCTGCCTCTTCGGGCTCTTCGGTCAGCGTGTAGCCATTGCTGGCATCCAACAGGTCGGCCATCTTGGACGAGTCGTACTCGTTCATCTGGCAGCCCCAGGTTTTAATGTGAAGTTTCTTGCTCATTGCTTCTCTTGACTTGTTTTGAATGCGGCATGGTCAAAGGACCGGGCATTTTACTCCGCAATCCGGAGACTGCCTAGCAAATATCCAGCCCGCCATGGCCGGAACGCAGCCGTAGCCGCCCCGAGAGGCATCGGCTTTCTCCTTGATTTGGCGCACTAATTCTCCACGGCCTTCACTGTTTCTCGGCGCCCCTTGCGTTATCATGTGACCATTCGGTCCGGCTGCGCTCTCCCCTTGCCCGGGCCCACCCCTTGCAGGAATCAAGTTATGGAACAGTGTGATATCGCCATCGTCGGGGCCGGCATGGTCGGCGCCGCCACCGCCTGTCTGCTGGCGGCGCAGGGCCTCTCCATCCGGGTCATCGAGACCCGGTTGCCGGAGCAGTACGCCCCCGAGCAGCCGCTGGATCTGCGGGTCTCCGCCATCAGTCAGGCCTCGGTGGCCCTGCTGGAGCAGGCCGGTGCCTGGCAGCACCTGCAACAGATGCGGCTGTGCCCCTATCGCCGGCTGGAGACCTGGGAGCTGGACGGCTTCGTCACCCGCTTCAACGCCGCCGACCTCGGCCAGCCCCAGCTCGGTTACATCATCGAAAACCGGCTGGTACAGCTGGCGCTGCTCAGGCGCATGGAAGATTTCCCCAACATCCAGACCCATACCCCGGCGGCGGTGACCAGCCTGCACCAGGGCGCGGACGAGGCGGTGCTGACCCTGGATGATGGCAGCGAGCTTGCCGCCCGCTGGGTGCTGGCCTGCGATGGCGCCGAATCCCGTACCCGCCAGCTGGCCGGCATCGGGGTGTCGCGTTTTGAATACCGCCAGCACTGCATGCTGATCAACATCGACACCGACTTCGAGCAGGAAGACATCACCTGGCAGCAGTTCACCCCGAGCGGCCCGCGCGCCTTCCTGCCGCTGCCCGGCCAGCATGGCTCCCTGGTCTGGTATGACAGCCCGGCCCGGATCCGGGCGCTGGCGGCCATGAGCAACGAGGGGCTGGCAGCCGAGGTGCGCCGCCACTTCCCGAGCCGGCTCGGCGGCTTTACTGTCACCGGCAAGGGGAGTTTCCCGCTGGTGCGCCGCCACGCCAACGACTACCACGCCGGCCGGGTGGTGCTGCTGGGCGATGCCGCCCACACCATCAACCCGCTGGCGGGGCAGGGGGTCAACCTCGGCTTCAAGGATGTGGCCTGCTGGGCGGATCTGTTGCACAGTGCCGGTGCCGAGTGGCACAAGCCCGAACTGGCGACCCGTTATGAACGGCGGCGCCGCCCGGACAACCTGCTGATGCAGTCGGGGATGGATCTCTTCTACGGCGTGTTCAGCAACGAGATAGGCCCGCTCAAGCTGGCCCGCAACCTGGCCCTCAATCTGGCGGACAAGGCGGGCCCGCTCAAGGAGATGGCGCTACGCTATGCGCTGGGGCTGGTTTAAGGCGCGTGGCGCCATCATGAGGGAGGAGAGCCCATGAACAAGGCATTGCTGGTGATCGATTTCATCAACGACATCGCCCACCCGGACGGGCGCATCGCCGCCTCGGCGGCCCATGTGCTGGAGCAGGACGCCATCGCGCACGCCAACCAGGCGCTGGCCCATGCCCGCGCCCACGGCTGGCTGGTGGTACAGGTCAAGGTGGGCTTTGACCCGCACTATCTGCTGCAGCCCAAGGGCTCCCCCATGTTTGGCCGGGCCCACCAGTTCGGCGCGCTGTCGCTGGCCGACCCCGGCACCGACTTTCACCCTGATCTGGATGTGCAACCCGGCGATCTGGTGCTGACCAAGCCCAGGGTCAGCCCCTTCTACGGCACGGCGCTGGAGCCGGCGCTGCGGGCCAACCACATCGACCATCTCTATTTGTGCGGCGTGAGCACCGGCTGGGCCATTCAGGCGGCGGCGCGGGAGGGTCACGATCGGGATTACGCCATCACCATCCTGGAAGATGCCTGCGCAGCGGCGGATGCCAATGAGCACCACGCGTCGCTGCGCCTGCTCGGCCGCATCGCCGAGATCATCAAGGTGGCCCAGCTGGCCTGAGCCCGGCGGCAGGCGGAGCTTGCTCACTGTTTTGACATTTTGTCTGCGGCCCCCTGTCGGGCCGCAGCCATTTTGGGCAACATGAAGCGAGCATCGATGGCCACAAGGATGGGGACATGCGTTATCAGGGACGGATCGTGCGCTGGAACGAGGCGCGCGGCTTTGGTTTTATCGCGCCCGAGCAGGGGGAGGGTACCCCGAAAGGGGCCGAACTGTTCGTGCACATCTCGGCACTGAGGTGCGACGGCCTGCCGCCCATGGCGGGGGAGCGGGTCTCCTACCTGGTGGGGGCCGGCCAGGATGGCAAGCCCAGGGCCGAGCTGGTGTTTTTCCCCGAGCGTCCCCTGTCGCTGGCAGACGGCAATGAGAGTCGACCCACGCTAGCGGGCCGCCGCATGTCGGAGGGCAGTCGCATCCTGGCGGTCCGCGGGCCTACCCCGCAGCACACGCGTCCTCGCCCCGCCTACCGGCGCCGCAGCCACTGGCGCGGCAAGCTCATCCCGCTGCTGGTGCTGGTCGGGATCTTCTCCCTCTACTCCCGTTTTTCGGCCGAGTCGGTTTCACCTACCTCCACTTCCGCGTTCAGCCAGGCAGAGGCCGACAGTTCGGACACCCCGCAGCAGACCGCCAATTTCGTCCGCCAGTGCGACGGTCGGCAGTACTGCTCCCAGATGACCTCCTGCGAGGAGGCGACCTGGTTTTTGCGAAACTGCCCCAATACCAGGATGGACGGCGAGGGCGACGGCATCCCCTGCGAGCGGCAGTGGTGTGGTCACTAGCGGACCCGGAGGCCGACTCAAGTCGTTGATCATCTATCATTATCTTGCTGGTCGGGTCATGGCAGGTGTGGCCTCGGTCATTGGCAACACGCGGGCGGGCCGGGATGGCTCCGGTTGTCGCGGCCATGTCGGGGACGTCGTTTTTGGGTGAGGAGTGCGGTCATGGCGGACTATTTTCAGGGCTCACTGTTTCACTTCTCCGATCGGGCGCAATACCTGGCCGCGCTGCTCAATTCGCTGGAGGAGCAGATCTCGGTGATCGACCGGGACGGTGTCATCCACTACACCAACCTCGCCTGGAATCGCTTTGCCGAGCAGAACGGCATGCCGGCAGGCTATGACTGGCTGGGGGTCAACTACTTGCGGGTGTGCGACAACTCGGTGGAGCCGCTGGCCCTGATGGCGGCGGAGGGGATCCGGCGGGTGCTGCGCCATGAACAGCAGCACTTTCATCTGGAGTACCCCTGTCACAGCCCGGACACCCAGCGCTGGTTCATGATGCGGGTCTCCGCCATCCCGGGTATCGAGGTCGAGTTCTATACCATCAGCCACATCAACGTCACGGAGCGCAAGCTGCAGGAGCTGGATATGGCCTACCTCTCCCTGCACGATCCGCTGACCGGGCTGGCCAACCGACGACTGTTCAACAGCTTTTTGCACAACGAGTGGCGGCGCAGCATGCGCGAACAGACCCCGCTCTCCTTCATCATGCTGGATCTGGACAACTTCAAGCTGTGCAACGACCATTTCGGCCATCAGGTGGGGGATGACTTCTTGCAGCAGGTGGGCCGGCTGCTGAGCACCTTTTGCCAGCGAGCCACCGATCTGCCGAGCCGTTTCGGCGGCGACGAGTTTGCCCTGATCCTCGGCAACACCGGGGCCGAGGCCGCCGCCCGCATGGGGGAGGCCATTCGCCTCGGCATCGGCGAGCTGCTGATCCAGGGGGCGGACACCCTTAGGCTCAGCGCCAGCGTCGGCATCGCCACCCTGCTGCCGCAGCAGGCCCGCGTCTCGGAGGAGGAGTTGCTGAGCGCCGCCGACATGGCGCTCTATCTGGCCAAGCAGGGGGGCAAGAATCGCTGCCACAGCGTCAGCTGCAGTGCCCTGCCATCCCCCTGATATTCCTCGTTTTATCCTGCCTGCGACCCTGCTCTCTATGAACGATTCTGCTTGCTGTTAACGCTGTTGCCCGGCCGGCTGCGGTTCGGGATGGGCATCGACGACCAGTTGCAAGAAACGATCGCGGATCGGGTCGGCAAAGTCGGGGTTCCACACCAGGCTTATCTCCCACTCGGAGCAGGGGCCGGAGAGGGGATAGAGGGTGACGTCCCGGCCCGCGATGAAGCTGACGCTGCGCGGCAGGATGGCGTTGCCGATGCCGGCGGCCACCAGCGCCACCAGGGTCTGGATATCCTCTGCCTCCTGCACCATGCCGGTCAGCCGGTTGGCGCCGAGGAAGCTGGCGATCTGCTGGCTGAGGCCGGGGCAGCGGTGCCCCACCATCTGCAGCAAGGGCTGGCTGGCCAAGGCCTGCTCGATGTCGAAGGCGGCCGGATCCGGCTGCGTCATCTGGGTCGGCACCGCCAGCACCAGCCGGTCGGTCAGCAGCCTGTGCTCCCTAAGCTGCGGGGCTTGGGGCCGGCGCATGAAGCCGAGCTGCAGCTGGCCCGACAGCAGCCGCTCCTGCTGGATGGCGGAGGTCATGTCCTGCAGGTGCACCATCACATCGGGGGCCTGCTGTTTGAAGCGGGCCACCAGCGCCGGCGCCAGCGCAAAGCTCGACAGTCCGAAACCAATCTTGAGTCGTCCGGCAATGCCGCTGGCCAGCGCCAGGGCGTGGCGCTCAAAGCCCTTGCCATGCTCGACCAGCGCCCTGGCCTGGGTGAGCAGCTGGGTGCCGATGGCGGTCAGCTCGGCGCCGTGGCGCCCCCGGTTGAACAGGGTGCTGCCGAGGGTCTGTTCCAGCCCCTGGATCTGCTTGGTGAGCGCCGGCTGGGTGATGAACAGGCGGTTGGCGGCCTCCCGGTAGTTGGCGGTCTCCGCCAGGGTCACGAAGGCCTGCAGCTGTCTCAAATCGAATTTCATTCTGTTTGGTTATCGAAAGTGGCCATTTTGTGATTATAAATTATCTAACTGCCTTGTTCTAATAGACCTGAAGCGGGCCCTGTCGGCCCCGTCAGCTTGCTAACAAGGAGTCATTCATGCCTGCCGAACGCTATCTGTTTTTGATCAAGGGAGATCTGGTGCTGGCCCAGCCGCTGGCTGCGCCGGAGACGGGGGAGCTGCTGACCAGCCTGTTGCTGCAGGGCTTTGCGGTGGGTCCGCTGCAAGTCTGGGCGAGCAACGCCGAGCAGGCGCTGGCCTGTTATGAGCAGGCTGCCCAGCGGCGGGCCTTCGGCGAGATCCTGGCCGGGGCCGAACCCGCCGTGGCCGGAGCCGTTTCATGAGCATGCTCACGCTGCGGGCCCGCGCCCTGCTGTTGGACATGGATGGCACCCTGGTGCACTCTACCGGCGAGGTGGAGGCGGTGTGGCGGCTGTGGTGTCGCCGCCACCGGCTGGATCCCGAGCCCGTGCTGGCCATGTGCCACGGGGTACGCTCGCGGGAGGTGATCCGTACCCTGGCCCCGCAGCTTGACCTGGCACAGGAGGTGGCCCTGCTCGACGATCTCGAGATCCATCACACTGGCCAGGCCGAGGCCCTCGCCGGCGCCCGGCCCCTGCTGGCAAGTCTGCCCGTCGAGCGCTGGGCAGTGGTGACCTCTGCAAGTCAGCGGGTGGCCAGGCATCGATTGCGCAGCGCCGGTCTGCCGCTGCCCGTTCTGCTGGTGGGGGCCGAGGATGTAGAACACGGCAAGCCGGATCCCGAACCCTATCTGTTGGCGGCAGAGCACCTGGGGCTGGCCGCCGCCGATTGCCTGGTGTTTGAAGATGCGCCCGCCGGTATCAGCAGCGCCCTGCGGGCGGGTTGCCGCGTGGTACAGGTGGGGGGCAGGCAGCGGCTCAGTCCCGGCATCAGCGCCCTGATCCAGGACTGGCGCCAGGTGAGCGTGGTGGTGGAGGCTGAGGGTCTGCAGCTGACGCTGCTCACCTGACAACAAAAAGCCCCCGCGAGCGGGGGCCTGACTGGCGACGGGACTATTACTTGAACACGCGAAAACGCACGGCGTCGTCCATGAAGGTCTTGTCACCGGCCGGTTGCTGGATGCTGCCAAAGGGCATCTGGGCGCGCAGCAGCCAGCTGGCGGGCAGGTTCCACTCCTTGCGCACCGCCTCGTCGATGAGCGGGTTGTAGTGCTGCAGGGAGGCGCCGATCTTCTCCTGGGCCAGGGTGGTCCAGACCGCAAACTGGGCGATGCCGGTGGCATGTTCCGACCAGATGGGGAAGTTGTCGGCGTAGAGGGCGAATTTTTGCTGCAGATCCTTGATGACGTCGGTGTCTTCGAAGAAGAGCACTGTGCCGA
The DNA here is from genome assembly GCF_040908225.1 of Aeromonas sp. R5-3. Taxonomy (NCBI): domain Bacteria; kingdom Pseudomonadati; phylum Pseudomonadota; class Gammaproteobacteria; order Aeromonadales; family Aeromonadaceae; genus Aeromonas; species Aeromonas sp. R5-3. Next base: position 253,599 of record NZ_JBFODH010000021.1, read on the forward strand.
CACCTGCGCGGAAGCTGCCATTCACCTTGGCTTCGCTCTGGGCGTAGGCTTCCGGCGGCACTATCTTCTTCAGCTCAGCCTTGACGATGTCCCACAGTTTGTGATGCTGGGCACCAAACAGGATGACGGCGCGGGAGCTCTGGGAGTTGAACGAGGAGGGACTGTGCTTGATGGCGTCCTGGATGAGGGCGGTCAGCTGCTCCGGCGTATGGGAAACCTGGTCACCCAGGGCATAGATGGTACGACGTACTTTGATCTGTTCGATAAACGGACTGCTCATAACATCTCCTTTGTTTGACGGGGAATCGTCTTCGGTGATCCTTGGCAAGGCCATCCGGCTCCGATTGCTCGAGTTGTAGACTATAACACCCTCTTGCGGGTTAGCCGTCAACGCACAGTGGTCACTGTTTTTACTTTTTGTTGATATGCCTCTTCGTGACGCGGGGGAGCGGTGTCACGTTTATGTGTTTTTTGTCAGTTAGCCGAAATTCGGCTGATATCAATCAATGAATAATTCCGTTTGAGCACCATAAAATTCTCGCATTCCAGTTTTTGTTGCGGAGTGTTGATGATCCAGTGGTTGGTTAGTCGGCGTTATTATCTGTTGACCTCGTTTACCCTCTTGTTGGGGGCCCTGGTGCTGGTGGTCACCCTCACCCTGGCGATGGCCAGTTATCTGCGCAGCATCGACAAGACGGTGACCGGCTACGGTCACATGCTTTCCTCCCTCGAAGCGGCTCTGATCCACGAGCTGGTGCTGGCCAACCAGCGTCAGATCGCCGTGCTGGAGGCATCGCTGGACAAGGCCGCCATCGCCCGCGGCGAGCCGGCCGACAACCCGCTCTGGGCCATCGCCCACCAGATCAAGCGCGACAGCCACTATATCTACTTCTATCACCCACAGACGGATCGCCTCAGCAGCTACCCGGCCTGGCAGCAGCCGGTCGAGTATCGTGCCGCCAGCCGGCCCTGGTATCGGGCGTTGTCGATGCCGGGGGCGGATCTCGTCTGGCTCGCTCCCTATCCGGCGTTCGACACCCAAAAGCCGATCCTGACCCTCATCAAGCGGGTAAAGGGGCTGGACGATCAACTGCTCGGCCTGCTGATGGTCGACATGTCCTTCAACACCATCGAGCAGGCTCTGCAGCGGGCCATGGGCAGCAACCGGGCGGCCATCTACATCAGTGCACGGGAGGACGGAAAGCTGGTGGTGGGCAGCAACATGGGGCTCTATCAGCCGTCAGCGGCCGAGCCGGGCGGCGCGGACAAGGGGCTGGCGGTGATCTGGCACGGCAGCCACCTGCGCCGCGAGCTGGAGGATATCGACTGGGATCTCAACATCTATCTGCCGCCAAGGCTGTTTCATGACGACCTTGAAGAAGCCCTGCTGATGGTGGCACTGCCGCTGCTCCTGCTGTTTGCCATCTGGTTTTGCAGCATCAACTTTCTGGTGCGGGTGTTCAATCAGGAGCAGGCGCTGGTGGCGGGCTCGCTGACCGGCATAGTGCGGGATCCGACCCAGGCTAGGAGACCCGGCCGACTGAAGACCTGGTTCGTACATGACAGCCTCAGCGAGATAGATCAGGTGCGGGCGAGTTTTCTGCAGGGGCAGGATGCGCTGCTGCACGATCCCCTCACCGGCATCATGAACCGGCGGGCCTTCACCCAGCGTCGCGCCGAGCTGGAAGAGCGCGCGACACCCCACTGGCTGCTGCTGTTCGACGTGGATCACTTCAAGCGCATCAACGACAGCTGGGGGCATGCGGTGGGGGATGGCGTGCTCTGCAGGGTGTCCGAGCTGCTGGTGAGCGAGCTTGGCAGCGGCAGCGTCTTCCGGATCGGGGGGGACGAATTTGCCGCCCTGCTGCCCTGGCCGCGCAGCGAGCTGGAGGCGGGGCTGACCCGGTTGCTGACCAGGGTGCGCAACCAGCGCTGGCGCGAGTTTCACGAGGCGGTGACCCTGAGCGTGGGCGGCGCCCACTGCCCGGAGGACGGGGCCCTGCTGTTCGAGCGGGCCGACGAGTGCCTCTACCGGAGCAAACGGCTGGGGCGCGACGGCTGGTCGCTGACGCAGTGGCCCCGGCCGGACGGAGATGCTGACAGATCCTGTCATATCGATCATGGGTGAGCGGGGGCGCTCTGCCCGGGGGGCCAGCGACTGCCTCTGCTGCTATTTCACAACATCTGTTTTTTAGTAAGCAAATTCAAAAGGTTAATCCTGATTTGGTCAGCGCGGCAGGTCGTGCCTAGCCGGGTGTCGCTCTGCTGCGACAGTGGCGCCCTTTGCCGGGAATCGTATAGTTCGGGGAAATTAATCAGGTTTGACAGGAGTACCCCATGGAGATGAACAAGCACGGCATGCGCGCCCTGGCCCTGTTGGGCTCACTGCTGCTGGCCAGCGGTGCGGCGCAGGCGTCGGAGACCCTCAACACCATCCTGGGCGGCGGTGCGGGCGGCGTGGCCGGCACCATGATCGGCAAGGAGCTGGGCGGTGACACCGGCGCCCTGGTGGGTGCTGCACTGGGCGGGGCGGCCGGCGGCGCGGCCACGGCCAACAAGGGCAACAAGAATGAAGCTGCCCTCGGCGGGGCCGTCGGGGCATTGGGCGGGGCCGCCATCGGCAAGAGCGTGGGTGGCAGCACGGGTCAACTGATCGGGGCCGGCGTCGGCGGGGCCAGCGGCTCTGCCATCGGGGCCAAGACCGGGGATGGCCACAAGAGCAACGATCGCTACTACGACGATGACCACAGGCACTACAAGAAACACAAGAAGCACAAGAAACACAGATGGCACGACGATGATTGATCGCCGCCAGCATTGAGAGAGGGGCCGACGGGCCCCTCTCTCGTTTTGGTCGCTAGAGGGGTCACACCAGCCGGTGCTGGCGGCGCCCCTCGGCGAAGGCGTTGATGTTGTCGATCAGCTGATCGGCGAGGCGCTGCATCGACTCCTCGCTGGCCCAGGCCACGTGAGGGGTGAGGATGAAGTGGGGGTACTGCAGCGCCTTCATCAAGGGGTGGTCGGGGGGCGGCGGCTCGACGCTTGCCACGTCGAAACCGGCGCCGCCGAGGCGACCGTTGGCCAACGCTCGCAGCAGGGCCTCCTCGTCCACCAGACCGCCGCGGCCGACGTTGATCAGCAGGGCACCCGGCTTCATCAGCCCCAGCTCCCGCTCGCCGATGAGGTTGCGGGTATAGGGGGTGAGCGGGCAGTGCAGGCTGATGACATCCGCGCTTTGCAACAGCTCGTCCAGCGGCAGTCGATCCTCGTCGTGGCTGGCGTCGACCTGGCTCTGGGCGTAACGCACCTCCATGCCGATCCCCCTGGCCCGCTCGCCGAGGGCCTGGCCGAGGGTACCCTTGCCGATGATGCCGAGCCGCTTGCCGTGCAGATCCGTGATGTGGTGATCGAAGAAGCAGAACTGGCCGCTCTGCTGCCAGCGCCCCTCCAGCAGCGACTGGCGCCAGCAGAAGAGGTTGCGCGCCAGGGCCAGCATCAGCGCCATGGCGTGCTCCGGTACCGAGGGGCCCGAGTAGTTGCGGATGTTGCATACCCCGACGTTGGCGGCGCGGCACGCCTCCAGATCCACGTTGTCGCTGCCGGTGGCCGCCAGCGCGATGAGTCTGAGCTCCGGCAGCTGGGCCAGCTCGGCTGCGCCGATGCGCACCTTGTTGATGATGGCGATGCTGGCGTCTTTGAGCCGCGCCACTACCTGTTCGGGGGCCGTGCTCGGGTAGCTCTGCCAGTGATGGGGAAAGTCGGGGTGGCGCAGGGTGATGCCGGTATCCAGGGTATCGCTGTCGAGAAACACAATTTGCTGCATGAAGCCTCCTGCCGTTGAGGCGTCCATGATGCCAAACATCGGCGGCCGAGGGCCAGTTTGCTGCACCTCAAGGCCTTGGCAATCGCGCCGGATGTGAGACAGGCGGCATTTTTGGCGTCAGAGCCAGCCGAGGTGGGTGAGCCAGCCCTGGATCCGGGTTGGCGTTTCATCCAGCTCCAGCAGGGCGTAGGGGCGGTAGTTGAGCTTGTGGCTGCGGCGGCTCTCGCTTCTGCGCGCCTCGGCGGCCAGCAGCGGCCAGCGTCCGCCATCCTCCTGATAGAGGTCGAGGGTCGGCATGGTGGCCTGGGCGATCTCCTTGGCGAAGATCTGGTTGCTCTGCTGGTCGGGGAAGAAGCCGTCGAGCAGCACCAGCGCATCGGGGGCGGGCAGCTGTTCGCTGGCGATTAGGTTGGTGGCCCAGGCGGCGCCTGTGCCCTGTGCCAGTATCAGCTTGAAGCCCCCCTCCTGCAGCTTGGCGTCTCCCAGCTTGCTGATGCGGGTGGCAAACTGCTTGCGAAAGTCGTCGATGGCCTGCTGTTTCTTCTCGGCGGCGGGGTCAAATTCGGTTTGCTGCGGTGAGGGGAGCAGCAGCAGGGTGTCGAAGCCGAGCCGGCCGAGGGCCCGGGTCAGCTGCCACAGCTGGCCGCTGCGCTGCCAGTCGGGCAAGAGGATGGCGAGCCCCACGTAGCTGTCGCTGTCGTGCTTGGCAAACAGCACCGTCTGCTTGTCGATCTGGGTGCTGTTGGGCAGCCCCTGCCAGTCGCTGTTCTGCCAGTAGTCGAGCGGCGTGAGCGGTGTGCTCTCGCTGGCCTGCAAGGGGTTGCTTGCCAGCAGGGTCAGTAACAGCAGTGATAAGAACAGTCTGGCCATAGTGCGCTCCCCCGGTTATTCGGGTTAGCGGCACCAGGCCGGATTTCTGAAGGGGAAGTGGCAGCGCTAGCGTGACGACCGCTTGAGGCTTGCCAGCCCGGCCAGCTGCCGGTCGTGCAGGGGGGAGAGCAGCAGCAGGGCGCTGACGGCGCCAATCAGGGCGAAGAACATGTCGGACTGGGTATCCCAGGGATCGCCCTGGGTGCCGAGAAACTCATCCGCCCCCTGACCGAGCGCAAGGGCCGCCCCCCACTCGATGAACTCGTAGGTGGCGCTGATGGCGAGCACCACGCAGACCACCAGAAACGCCAGCATGCGCCGGCCCTGCACATAATCTCCGCGCAGCAGGACCTCCCGGCACACCAGGGCGGGCACGAAGCCCTGGAAGAAGTGGCCAATCTTGTCATAGGGGTTGCGACCGAGCTCGAGCCACTGCTGCAGCTCGAACCCGAGCGGGACGCGGGCGTAGGTATAGGCGCCGCCCAGCATCAGCACCATGGCGTGCAGGGTGATGCACAGATAGAGCAGGCTGGTGAGCGGAAAAGAGCGGTGCGTCAGGATAAGCAATGGCATGGCGATGAGCACGGGGGCGACCTCCATCAGCCAGGTAGCCCGGTCATAGGGTTGCCAGCCGGAGAGGGCCAGCAGTAGCAGGGTCAACAGCAGCAACAGCGCTTTGTGCAGGGATGTCATGGGGCGCTCCGGGGGATGGCACAAGCCAGCATGCTCCATTTAGCCATGTTTGCGCCGTGAATACAGCCAGGGGGCCGATGCGCCCATAAAAAAAGCGAGCCGACGGCTCGCTTTTTTACCACTGATCCAAGGGGGCAACTTAGTTGACGCGACGCTTGAACTCACCGGTGCGGGTATCGATTTCGATCTTGTCACCGATCTCTACGAAGGCGGCAACGGCCAGCTCGTAGGTGGTGCCCTTCAGACGGGCAGGCTTGGTCACTTTACCGGAGGTGTCGCCACGGGCAGCCGGCTCGGTGTACTCAACTTCGCGCACGATGGTGGTCGGCAGCTCTACGGAGATGGCTTTCTCGTTGTAGAAAGTCACTTCACACAGATCTTCCATGCCGTCTACCAGGTAGTTCAGCGCGTCACCCAGGTTGTCTTTCTCGACGTCGTACTGGTTGTATTCGGTATCCATGAATACGTACAGCGGGTCGGAGTAGTAGGAGTAGGTGCACTCTTTACGTTCCAGCTGAACAACGTCCAGCTTGTCGTCGGCCTTGAAGACGGTCTCGGTGGCGCTGCCGTTCAGCAGGCCTTTCAGCTTCATTTTGACCACGGCGGAGTTACGGCCGGATTTGTTGAATTCAGCCTTCTGGACCACCATCGGCTCGGTGCCGATCATGACTACGTTACCAGCGCGGATTTCCTGTGCGGTTTTCATGTAAAAAATTCCTGTTCGTGAAACGGACGGATAAAAACTGCCAGATTATATACGGCTTTCTAAAAATTTCACCAACCTCGTGACGAGATCCCCGTCCTGGAGCAGCTTATGTGACCAGTGTCGCCCATGTTGCTGCCATATCGCGGCGTGATCCGGCCATTGGGCCCACCATTCACGGGTATTTTCCCCCTGATTGAGGGCATGGCTGAAACCGCGCAGCCACTGGCCGGTGGCGGTGGGCAGCTCTGCCAGATAGTGGTCGAGAAAGCCGTCCAGCTTGACCATGTGCGCCTGCTCTTCCTGCGGGTAGATATGCCAGAGGAAGGGGCGGGCAGCCCACTGGGCCCGCACGAAGGAGTCTTCGCCGCGCACCAGGTTGAGATCGCAGCTCCACAGCAGCCGATCGTAGCCGGCCTGATCGGTCATCGGCAGCAGCTTGATGGTGAGGTTGCCCACGCGCAGCAGATCCCCCGCCCGGGCCGTGGGGACGGCATCTGCCAGCCCGGCGCCGGTGAGCACGTCGTTGAGGGAGCGCCCGAGCGGCAGCAGCAGGGTGACGGGCGTGGCGCCCTGGCACCAGCTCTCGACCAGGCTGGTCAGGGCGGCGCTCTCGTAGGTAAAGAGGCTGACCCGCAGCTCGAGCTCCTGTTTGGGGGGCAGGCCCAGGCTCGCCCAGTAGGCGGCAAGGCCCGCCTTATCCTGTTGCCAGCGCTCGCGCTCGACGATGAGACCGCGCTCGCACAAGAGGCCGCCGGTTCTGGCGGTGAAGCCCGGGAAGAAGAAGTATTTGTTGAGACTCAGGCTGCCGAGACTCTGGCTCTCGAGACGTTGGGGGGAGGCGAGGCCATGGCAATCCTCGACCCAGCTCTCGGCCGAGAGGTATTCGAGGTTGAGCCAGCAGGGGGGCCTGGGCTGGTTCGCCATTCGCTCAATGAAGGGGGCGGGCAGTTCACAGGCGAACGCCTCGATCACCACCCGGGCCGGGATGGTGTCCGCCGGCAGGGTCTCGTGCCAGTGCTGGATATGGATGCCGTCGACCCACTGGCTCTCCAACGCCGGGTCTAGCCCAGGGCAGATGCGGGCGAAGCTCGCCAGATCGTCCACCCAGAGCCGCACCTGAACCTCACTCTCCTGTGCCGGGAGCGCTCCTTCCTGTTTCAACTGGCGGGCCAGCCGCCAGGTGACACCGATGTCACCGAAGTTGTCCACTACGCAGCAGAAGATGTCCCAGTCAAACGGGGGGAGGGGGCTTGTCATGTCGTGGGGTTCCAGATGCAAAAAACCGGTGCGCAGGGTAGCACACCGGTTGGCTGGCTTCTAACCGTCAGCGCGTGACGGTGGCTGCGGCGAGTTACTCCTTGCCGTAGACGTTGTTCTCTTGCTCGCGCACCCGGATAAAGGTGGTGCGCTTGGTGAGTTCCTTCAGCTGGCTGGCCCCCACATACGTGCAGGTGGAACGCACGCCGCCCAGGATATCGCGCACCGTGTTCTCCACCGGGCCGCGGTAGGGCAGCAGCACCGTCTTGCCCTCGGAGGCGCGGTACTCGGCGACGCCGCCGGCGTGCTTGTCCATGGCGCTGGACGAGCTCATGCCGTAGAACTTCATGAAGGGTTCGCCATCTACATCGACGATCTCGCCACCGCACTCCTCGTGGGCCGCCAGCATGCCGCCCAGCATCACGAAGTCGGCGCCGCCGCCAAACGCCTTCGCCACATCCCCGGGGCAGGTGCAGCCGCCGTCACCGACGATCTGGCCGCCCAGGCCGTGGGCCGCATCGGCACACTCGATGATGGCGGAGAGCTGCGGGTAGCCGACGCCGGTCTTGACCCGGGTGGTACAGACCGAACCCGGGCCTATGCCCACCTTGACGATGTCGGCGCCGGAGAGGATCAGCTCCTCCACCATCTCGCCGGTCACCACGTTGCCCGCCAGGATGACGTGGTTGGGGCAGGCCTCGCGGATCTTGCGCACGAATTCGACGAAGTGCTGGGAGTAGCCGTTTGCCACGTCGACGCAGATGAAGCGCAGCGCCTCGGACATGGCCAGGATCTGGCGGGTCTTGTTGAAGTCATCCTCGGAGGTGCCGGTGGAGACCATCACATGGCCCAGCAGCGCCGGGTCGGTTTCGCTCACGAAGGTTTGCCACTGCGCAAGGCTGTAGTGCTTGTGTACTGCGGTCATCATCTCGAAGCCGGCCAGGGTACGCGCCATGGCGAAGCTGCCGACGGTATCCATGTTGGCGGCGATGACGGGCACGCCCTGCCATTGGGTCTGGGTATGCTTGAAGGTGAACTGGCGGGTCAGGCTGACTTGGGAACGGCTCTTGAGAGTAGAGCGCTTGGGGCGGAACAGGACATCCTTGAAACCGAGCTTCAAGTCTTCTTCGATACGCATTACGAATTCCTTATTGAGCCTTGTTTGATAGGTCACTTTGCAGTGGCAACTTTTCGGCAGGCACAAAAAAACCGGTGGTTTTCAGGGCCTCCGGTTTACAACAGTGTAGGCAAAAATCCCTCCGGAACAAGACTGATAATTCGCGAAGCCTTGTGGTAGCCTTTGGCGTCACAACCTGAGCACAGCCTCGGGTTTCATCCAACGCCAATCTTGCCTCCCTCCTTGCCTGCCAGGTCAGCTTCTGATGACTCTGTTCTGCTCCGTCACCGCAGGCTGCTGACGCACCGCATCCGGCCACTCGTCACTCGCTGGTCTGCCGTGCTTTTCAGCGGTTGACAGCGGCGCCTTCCATCCCCACTCTGGGCGGCTCGGGCCTGTGTCGGCCCCGTCCTGACAAGGAGTAGACATGATCCGATTGCGAATGATACCGCTGCTGCTGGCCGGGTTCGCCCTGCCGGCCCTCGCCGCGCCGGCGCCCGCCATCTATGGCTGGATTGAGAAGGGGCTCATCATGCCGAGCGGGGTGGCGGTGAAGATGAAGCTGGATACCGGGGCGCTCACCTCCTCGCTCGATGCGCGGGATCTGCGCCACTTCAAGCGTGACGGCAAGCCCTGGGTGCGCTTTACCCTGCTGGTGACCGATGCCAATACTGACCGGCAGGTGAGCCAGACCCTGGAGCGGCCGGTGGAGCACATGGTGACGGTGCGTGGCGCCGGCGGCATGGAGCAGCGCCCCACGGTCACCATGTCCATCTGTTTGGGCGACAAGGTGTACGAGGAGTGGTTCACCCTGCGGGATCGCAGCAAGATGATCTATCCGGTGCTGCTGGGACGCCGCCTGCTGGCGGATCTCGGCGCAGTGGATTCGAGCCGCACCTTCACGGTGCAGCCGAGCTGCCGCTAGAGCAATTTCGGCGCGGATCTAAAAAACGGCGTTTCACAGCTAAATCACACTGTCTCTGCCAGCGGTAGCATTTGCACCATACCCTCGATGCGGGCGAGCCCATTCGCCCGCAAGGGATGGAGCATGGAGTGGAGCATAGTGAAAGCCTACCAACAAACCGTATCTGAATGGCTATCGCTCGCAGGTGAGCAGCAGGGCGTTGCCTTGAGCCTGGGAAGTGATGGCCACTGCCGTGTGCCGTTCGGCCAGGATGGCGAGTGTCTGGTCGAGGTGCCAGACAACGATGAGCTGCAAGCGTGTTACCTCTATATCCCGTTGTTGCGCCTACCGGAAGATACCAACGGCCAGTTGACCCTGACTCGGGCAGCCCTCGAACTGAACATGTTTGGCCTTGTCACCGGGGGCAGCCAGATCAGCCTGGACAGTCGCAGTAACCACCTGGTGCTGACTTTTTCTTCTCTCATCGAAATGCTTGATAGCGCTCTGTTCATGCAGACCTTGGGCGAGTTTCTCGATCTCGGCGTTACGTTGCTGGGGCAGTTGCAGAGCGTGCTCGCGCAGCAGGAGAGTCCCTCGCGTCCATCCCCGTTGTCCGGCGTCATCATTCCATGTTGACGGGTGTCCGCTCGTATTAATCAGGAACAGAATATGTCTATCCAAAACATTGGGCAGCCCCTGCATACCACCACAGTTACTTCTCATGCTCATGGCGAGGTACAGACCTCGTCTCGTCAGAGCAAGGTGCACCACAATCTGGCGTCTCACTATACCAGCCTCGGGTTCGGTTCCCGTGTACAGCCAGGCAAGGTATTGAATACCTCGCTCAAATGGCTGACCCTCAGTGCTCCGGCTCGCAAGATTGGCATTGCCATTCAGGGTGGTCATGACTCTCATGCCCAGAGCGCCAAAGGCAAGGCTCGTTACTGGACAGGCGCCCTCATCAAGGGCTTGGCCAATATCACTGGGGGCATCAGCAGTGTCGCCAGTGGCGTTGTGACCGCTGGCGCTGCCGGGGTGAAAAATCTGGGTGAGTCGGCCGCCCGTCTGGTTGCCTCCTCTTCATTGGGACTGGCTGGTGCCGTGATGAAAGGGGCTTCCCATTTGCCCCTGGGCGTGTCGGAGCGACTGCAGCAAGGGTCACAGCAGGCGTTGAGTGCAGCCAAAGAGGTGCTCAAGCCTGCCTTCGTAGCCAAGTCGGAGCAGGAACCACTCACTGCCGAAGGGGCTCGTGCCGTCATGGATGCCGCCCAGCTGGCAAGAGTCAGTTGTTCCAGCAGCTATCGGGAGATGCCGGCTGGTTATCATCACGCTACGCTGGCGGACATACCGCCTTCTATCCTGGCGCGGCGTGAAGATGGAACCGGTGGTAGCGGGAGTGCGCTGGCCCTTCATGTTGTTGCGAAAAAGGGTGAAAACGACCCCTTCATCCTGGCTGGGGATGCCTGGTCTGCGCTCAAGGTCGCTGTCTACAAGCGTGACGATACCGTGGTGCTCTCGTTTGTTGGTACTCAGCCAACCAAACGACCGGGGACGCTGAAGAGCGATGCCGGTGCGGCACTCGGGATCAAGGACAGCGCGTTTCAGGATGCAGACCGTCTGGTCAAGGCGTTTGCCCAGCAGCATGGTGGCAAGGTCGAGGTACAGGGTCACTCTCTGGGAGGTGGTCTGGCGCAATATGCCGGTATCAAACACGGGTTGAAGGTTACGGCCTTTAACAGCATGGGGTTGCATGTTGGGCTACGGGATCGCCTCGCCCACAAGCTTGATCAAGCCAACGTAACCCATATCAATACCAGTGGCGATCCGCTGAGCCAGAAGGTTGAGCACGGGATTTTCGGGCTGGATGCCTCTGCTCAGGTGGGCAAGCGGTATGTCATAGAACATTCCGGTGGCCACCGGATGGAGGCCGTGACGGCCGGTTTGGACAAGCTGCTTGCTTGAGTTGCCGACTGCAGCCTGGCTGCTTCTGCGTAATCAACCAGTGTGAACAACGCCTCCGATGGGAGGCGTTGTCGTTTCCGGGTCATGGCGGGGATGGGGTGCGAGAGGGCAGCAGCACGCTCACTTCCAGCCCCCCTTCTGGCCGGTTGTGGATGTCGAGATCGGCGCCGTGCAGCTGGGCGATGCGCGAGACGATGGCCATGCCGAGGCCGACCCCGTCCCCCTGCTGGGGATTGACCCGAAAGAAACGCTCGCACAGGCGCGACAGGGCGGCGGTGGGGATGCCGGGGCCGTTGTCGCGGATGTCGACCCTGACCCTGTGCCCCTCCTGGCAAGCCTCGACCACGATCTCGCCCTGCGCCTGGGTGTAGCGCAGGGCGTTGTCGATGAGGTTGCTGAACATCAGCTCCAGCAGGGTGGCCTGCCCCATCACCGTCAGTTGCTCGGTGCCCTCCAGCGACAGCTGTTGATCCTTTTTCAGGGCGATGGGGGCCAGGGTGGCCAGGGTGCCCTGCAACAGCTGGTTCAGGTTGAGCTCGCTCAGCTCCAGTCCCTGCTGGTTGTCGATACGGGCCTGGGTCAGCAGCTGGCGTAGCAGCCGATCGCTGCGATCGAGTGCCAGCAGCATCTTCTGCAGGGAGTGCTGACGGCTCTCGGCATCCTCGGCGGCCAGCGCGTTCTCGCTGTGGATGCGCAGCACCGCCAGCGGGGTGCGCAGTTCGTGGGCCGCCTCGTTGGTGAACTGCTTCTCCCGCTCTATGGTGTCGGCAAGGGCGTGCATCAGCCGATTGATCTCGTTGGTGAGCGGGGTCAGCTCCTGGGCCCGGATCTTCAGGTTGAGCGGGCTCAGGTTGGCCGGGTGGCGCTCACCGATGGCCTGGGCCAGCTGGCGTAGCGGCGCCAGCCCGCGGGAGATGAGCCACCACAACAGGCCAAGCAGGAAGGGCAGGGTGATGAGCAGCGGCAGCATGGTCAGGGTGGCCATCTTGCTGGCCAGCTCGCTGCGCTCGTCGTCCCGCTCCGCCACGATGAGCCAGGTCTGTGCATCCTGGTTGTAGAGGGTGAAGGTGCGCCACTCGTGGTTGTCTTTGGTTACGCTGTTGAAGCCGGGAGCCAGGGTACCTAGGGGCTGGCTGGGGGCACTGGGGGAGCGCAGCAGTATGCCGTCCTGCTCGCTTAGCAGTTGGAAGTAGAGGTTGCGCTCGAACTCGTGGCCGAAGGGGGTGAGCTCTCTGTCTTCCCCCCGCAGGTTGAAGCTCTTGTCTTTCTGCCACGGCTCCGGGTTGCTCTGCTCCCACTCCTGATAGACGGTGCCGTTGGCGGGCAGCTCGCCGTTTTGTTCCAGATAGCGGCCGAGCAGCTGGTTGGTGATGCGTGCCGACTGGGCGAGCCTTGCATCGAACAGCTCCTCCATTTCGTGGCTCGCTTCCAGATAGCCGATGAGGGCGCTCACGGCCAGGCTGGTGCTGACCAGCGCCAGGATGCCGGAGAGCAGGAAGCGGCGGATGGAGCGGGGACGTGTCATGCCCGGCCATCCCGGCGCTGGGCCTGTTCAAGCTGGGGAATGATGTAGCCGACCCCGCGGATATTGCGGATGAGGTCGCTGTAGAACTTCTTGCGCAGGTGGTGAATGTGCACCTCCACCGCGTTGCTCTCGGCCCCCTCGTCCCAGCCGTAGAGGCTCTGCTGCAGCTGATCCTTGCTCAGCACCCGGCCGCTCTGGGTGATGAGCTCCTGCAGCAGCTTGTATTCGTGGGGGGTGAGCTTGACCGGCTCGCCCCGATAGGTGACCTGCTGGGATTCGGGATAGAGCTGCAGCTCGCCGTATTCGAGCACCGCCTGGGCCTGGCCCTTGCTGCGGCGCACCAGGGCGCGCAGGCGGGCGTTGAGCTCCTGCAGGGCGAACGGCTTGACCATGTAGTCGTCGGAACCCGCATCCAGCCCCAGCACCCGGTCGTCCAGGGCGTCACGGGCGGTGAGGATCAGCACCGGCAGTGTCTGGCCTTCCCGGCGCAGCTTGCGCAGCAGGCTGATGCCGTCGATGTCCGGCAGGTTGAGATCCAGAATGAGCGCGGCAAACTCCTCGCTCTTGAGCACCGACAGGGCAGGCAGCCCCTGCTGCAGCCAGTCCACCGTGTAGCCGCTGCTGCGCAGGGCATCCACCATGCCGTCGCCCAGCATCACATCATCTTCCACCAACAGGATCCGCATTGTTATTCCCCTCAAAAGACGCTGCCCACCAGTATGCAAGCTGGTGGGCAGAGTTTAAATAGCCCGCTGATCCCGAACGGATTTACAGCTTGTCGAGGCGATCGCGGATCTCGATGCGTCGACCCTGATCAGCCAGCTCGCGACCCGGTCGGGGCGGGGCAGACAGCGCTTTTTCCAGATAGCCCTTGGCCTCGGCCTTGCGGCCCTGATCCAGCAGGAAGTCGCCGTAGAAGAAGTTGGGGTCGATGCCGGTCGGGTTGATGGCCAGCGCCTGCTTGAGCAGCTGCTCGGCCTTCTCGTCATCGCCAAAGCCCACCGGCCAGCCCGGCACCTGGTAGTAGAGCGAGCCCAGGCTGGTGTAGGCGGAGCCGTCCAGTGCCTTGGGGTCCTGCCGGAGGGCGATCTCCAGCTTGGCCTTGGCCTCCTTGACCAGACCGAGCGCACCCAGCCCGCCCTTGGCGCCGGCCCAGGTGCTCTTGACGATGGCCGACCAGATCAGCAGATCGGTGCGAAAGGCCTCCTTGGCGCTGGCCTGATCGGCCTCGCTGCTCAGCTGTTCGAGGCAGCTCTCCTTGGCCTTGCCGGTCTGTTGATACTGACAGACCGCCCACTGCTGCTGGATGACGGGCAGGGCGTCGGCGGCCTGGGCCATCCCCGAGCCCAGCATGAGCAGCAGGAGGGCGCCGTGGGTGAAACGGGGGCGGAAAGTGGCGTGCTTCATCTTAACGTTCCTTCTCTGTCATGACGGAGGTGGCGTGCCCCGACGTGCCGGCAGCGGGTGCCGGGTGGCGGGCATAGCGCTCTATGATGGGTTTTTGCCTGGCCAGCGCCCGGTCGACCAGGCCAGGCAGCAGGCCGTTGAGCCGCACGAACAGCTTCTCCGGCCAGCCGAGCCAGCTGCGGCGGGTTTCGTTGCACAGGGCGATGACGGCCTCCTCGGCCACGTCCTGCGGGCTGTCGGTGTGGGTGCCGAGCTCGGCATTCATCTCGTAGGCCGCCTCCGAGTTGAGGCGGGTACGGGTGGCGCGGGGGGCAAAGTGCAGCACCTGGATGCCGGTTCCCTCCAGCTCGCGGCCGAGTGCCTCGCTGAAACCGCGCAGGGCGAACTTGCTGGCGCAATAGACGCTGTAGCCGGCATAGCCGATGGCGCCGAAGCTGGAGCCGATGTTCATGATCACCGCCGGCTTGCGCAGGCGGGGCAGCAGCATGCGGGTGAGCTGGATCGGCGCCTCGACGTTGAGCAGCAGCTGGCGCTCGACCTGCTCGCTGCTCTGATCCTCCAGCCAGGCAAACTGGTTGCAGCCGGCGTTGTTGATCAGCACGTCCAGCCCCTCGTCCAGCGCCGGGTGCTGCAGCAGTCTGGCCCGCTCCTGGGGCGAGCCCAGATCGGCGATCACCGTCTGGTGGCGCTCCGGGTGCGGCAGCTCCTTGCACAGCCGCTCCAGTGCACCGGCCCTGCGTCCGTGCAGCAACAGGTGTGCTCCCTGGGCCGCCAGCTCCTGGGCCAGCGCCTCGCCGATCCCGCCGCTGGCGCCCGTGAGCAGCACGAGTTTTCCTTCAAGCTTCATGATGTCTGGTTTTCCGTCAGTTGATAGAGCATGTCGGCGTAGAGGCGGTAGACCACCCTGGCCGAGTGAATGATGGCCGCCTGATCGGCCGGGCTCTCCACCCGGTTCATCAGGGATTCGAAAAACTTGAGGTGATCCTGATCCAGTGCGCCGTGGGAGCTGAGATAGCTCATGGCCTGGGGCGGCAGACCGAGGCCCGCCTTGAGCTGGTCGGCCACGGTCAGGGCGATGGCGACGCTGGTGCCTTCCAGCACCTGCACCATGCCGAAGAAGCCCATGGGGTTGCCGCGCTGCACCTGGTCATAGAGAAAGGCCACCATCAGCTCGATGGGCAGATCGGGATGGCCGTGGCGCACCGCCTCGGCATCGCCACCACAGGCGCGGATGTCGCTCAGGATCCACTCCTGATGGCCGTACTCCTCGTCGATGTACTCCTTGATGGCGCCGCGCACCCACTCATACTCCTGGCCCAGCTTGCCGCCCGTGGCCATCAAGAGCGGCACCGTGTGGCGCACGTGATAGAAGGCCTGGGAGAGGAAGCGCAGATAGGTGTCGCGGGAGATCTCCCCCTTGCGGCATGCCTCTATGATGGGGGCGTTGAACAGATGCTCGCGCTCACTGGCAGTGGCTTGTTGCAGAGTCTGATAGAAGCTCATGAGGTCTCTCCTGTAAGGCATTGGCTGATCTGCCGGGAAAAGTGGTGATAAATCCGTTCGCGACGGGGGCGGCCGTTGGCGGTCAGCAGCTCCGGATGTTGATCCAGCGCCACCGGCAGCCAGTGATGGATGCGGGCGTAGTCGGGCAGGCGATGATTGAGCTGCTCGATCTGCTGGGCCAGCAGGGCGTCGGTGCCGGGCTGCGGCTGGATCAGGGCGACGTTGGCCGGCTGGCCGTCGCCGAAGATCACGATGCGGGCGATGGCCGGGCAGAGCTGGGCTTCCGCCTCGACCCATTCGGGGGAGAAGTTGCGACCGAAGGCGGTGATCTGGACGTTCTTCTTGCGCCCGGTGATGTGCAGATAGCCCTCATCATCCAGGTGGCCCAGATCGCCGGTGGCGACCAGCGCTGGTACCGCTTCATCGCTGCCCAGATAGCCGAGCATGGCGGCTCCCTCCACCAGGATCTCGCCGTCGGCGGCGATCGATACCCGGCAGTGGGGCAGTGGCTGGCCGACGCTGCCCAGGCTGTGGCCGTCGGGGCCGTTGAGCGCCACGACGGAGCCGCACTCCGACAGGCCGTACCCCTCGTAGACTGGCAGCCCCAGCTTGCGGGCCCGGCTGATGAGCTCGGGCGAGACCTTGCCGCCCCCCACCGCGACGAAGCGCAGGGCGGCCAGCTGTTCGGCCAGCGCCGGGTTGGCGCTGCACAGGGCCAGCAGCAGGCGCAGCAGTTCGGGCACCAGCACCAGGCTGTGGGTGGGCCAGCGCAGCAGGGCCTGGGCCAGGGTGGCCGGGTCCAGCTTGCTGGAGCCGGCAAAGCCGAGCTCTGCCAGCGAAGGGATGCGACTGCAGGCACCGGTGAGCAGTGGCACGTAGAGACCGGTCAAGTTTTCCAGCAGGGTGGTGAGCGGCAACAGGGTCAGGTGCTTCTCGACCTTGGCCGGGGCGACCCGTTCGGCCAGCGAGCTGCAGACCGCCATCATCTGGGCCAGCGACAGGCAGACCCCCTTGGGCTGGCCTGTGGTGCCGGAGGTATAGGTGATCTTGGCGGTGCCGGCCGGCAGGGGCGGCAGCCGGGCAGGAGTGCGGCGCCACAGCGGCAGCTCGCCGACCGCGAGCGTCAGCGGTTCGCTGGCCTGCCAGCCCGGATGGTGGGGGCCGATCAGGGCGTCGGCGCCGCTGCTCTCCAATAGCCACTCCTGCTGCTCCAGGCTGAAGAAGTGGGGGATCGGGATCACCACGATACCGGCCATGGCGCAGGCGAGATCGATGAGTGCCCAGGGCAGGCTGTTGTCCAGTTGCAGCGCCAGCCGGCTGATCCCGGCCATCTGCAGGCGGTCGGCCAGCGCTGGCAACTGCTGCCACAGCGCCTCGTAACTGAGGCTGTGCTGGCTGCTGGCAAGGGCCGGGCTGTGGGGCGTCTGGCGGGCGAAATAGGCGATTTGGTCAAACAGCATCATAAGGCGCTCCGATGCGGGCAGTTGAACAGGGAGGGCATGGGGGCCAGCAGGGAGAGCAGCAGGCTGCCCCGGGCCAGCGCCTGCCGCCCGAGGCCGAGGTCGCCGACCATCACCTTGGGCTGGCAGTGGTAATAGGCGCCCCAGGCGCTGGCGTCGTCACCCACCTTGTCGGCCCGGGCGGGGGCCAGCTCCACCGGGGTGAGGTGAAGGCGGTGGAAGCTGTTGCGCAGCTTGGCGGTGCCGGTGAACACCACGTAGTCGAGATCGTTGTCGCACAGCAGACGGCAGAGCGCCGCAAACATCAGGCGGGCGTTGCCGGGCTCGCTGCAGGCGAGGTTGCCCACCTCGACGATGCGATCCCGCCGGGCGGGGGCGCCGAGCCGGGTTTCAATGGCGGCCTCGATGGGCTGATCCAGATACTGCTCCAGATAGAGGCGCTCGCTGCCGGCCAGCTTGAGACCGCAGGCGCCGACCAGCAGGCCGTCGGCCCGGTAGAGGCCGAGCAGGCAGGGCAGAAAATGGGGAATGCGGGCGTTGAACTCCTGGCTGTAGGCCGCCTGGATGTAGCCCTGCAGTGCCATGACCTGTTGCGGGGTATCGGCCAGCGCCAGCCGATAGGGGGCTTGAATGTCTGTGGTCATGGATGGCTCCTTCTTGTCGATTGTCATCAGACTAAAGGGGCAAACTTAAGAAACCCTTAAGAGGTGAAAAATCTGTTTCACACAGAGGCAACTGGTTGAAAAAATAGGTAAAGCTGCAACCCGAACACGGGGCGGGCGGACAAAAAACCTTGTCAGCCGCCAGGCGGGCAGGCAAGCTGCGGCCACGTTTGACCGCCCGCTTTCGAGAGGAGATGCCATGACCCCCTTATCCTGCCCGCTCTGCTGCGCCGCCGATGCCTATGAGCTGCCGGTGGCCGGCAAGCTGTACCATCGCTGCCGGGCCTGCGAGCTGATCTGGCTGGATGCGGCCGAGCACCTGGATCCCGCGCGCGAGAAGGCGGTCTATGACGGCCACGACAACCAGGTGGATGATCCCCGCTATCGCGCCTTTTTGCTGCGGGCCTTCGGCGAGGTGCTGCGCCGGCTGCCTCCGCCGGCCAGTGGCCTCGACTTTGGTTGCGGCCCGGGCCCGGCGCTCATCGCCATGGGGCGGGAGGCGGGCTACCAGATGGCGGGCTACGACAAGTTCTATGCCGACGAGCCCGAGTTGCTGACGCGGCAGTATGACTTCATCACCAGCACCGAGGTGATCGAGCACATCGCCGAGCCGCGCGCCGTGCTGGAGAGGCTGTGGGGCTGCCTCAAGCCCGGCGGCCTGCTGGTGCTGCAGACCCAGCGGGTGCTGGGGGACGAGCGCTTTCGGCAGTGGCGCTATCGCCACGATCCGACCCACATCGTCTTCTTCGCCGAGGCCTCCTTTCGCACTCTGGCGGCCCGCTGGCAGGCGCAGGTCGAGTTTCCCCACGCGGATGTGGCGGTCATCACCAAACCCTGAACGGGGCATTTTCATTTGGTGGCGGCTTGGGCATGCTGAGGGCCTGATTGGCGGGTCCTCTTGCCTGTTTCCCTGCATTGAGTCCCAGGCGCCGCAAGCCGCCCGTATCCCGACACCAAGGAGTGGTTCGTCATGTCGATTCCCCATCTTTCACTGCAGGATGCCCGTCATCTGCAACTGGCGGCCCAGGGGCTGCTGACGCCGCGCCGCGGCAAGGCGAAACCGGCCGATCTGCTGGCCACCATCCGCCGCATGGCGCTGCTGCAGATAGACACCATCTCGGTGGTGGCCCGCAGCCCTTACCTGGTGCTGTTCAGCCGGCTGGGGCAGTACGAACCAGGCTGGCTGGAGCAGTTGCTGGCCGATGGCGATATCTTCGAATACTGGGCTCACGAGGCCTGCTTTGTGCCGCGGGAGGATTATCGCCTGCTGCGCCACCGCATGCTGGATCCCGCCGCCATGGGCTGGAAGTTTTCGGCCAACTGGCTTGCCACCCATCAACAGGAGATTGGCGAGATCATCGAGCGCATTCGCCAGCATGGCCCGGTGCGGGCGGCGGATTTTGAACGCAAGGGGGGCAAGGGCAATGGCTGGTGGGACTGGAAGCCGGAGAAGCGCCATCTGGAGGTGCTGTTCACCGCAGGCCAGCTGATGGTGCGCGAGCGGCGCAACTTCCAGCGGGTTTACGATCTGGCCGAGCGGGTGATGCCCGAGTGGCGCGACGCGCGGGATCTGCCGAGCCCGGAACAGGCGCAAAGGGACATGGTGCGAGCCAGTTGCCGGGCGCTGGGGCTGGTCAAGACCGGCTGGGTGGCCGACTACTATCGGTTGCGACGCGGCAAATACGACGCCCTGCTCCATCAGCTGGCGGACGAAGGTGAGCTGCTGCCGGTGCGGGTGGAGGGGTGGCAGCACGGCGCCTTCGTGCACGCCTCGCTGGCGGACGAGCTGGCCCGGGCCCAGGCTGGCACCCTCAAGGCCAGTCACACCACGGCGCTGTCACCGTTTGATCCGCTGGTCTGGGATCGCAAGCGGGCCAGCGAGCTGTTCCAGTTCGACTATCGCATCGAGTGCTACACCCCGGCACCCAAGCGCCAGTACGGCTACTTCGTGCTGCCGCTGCTGCATCGCGGCAAGCTGGTGGGCAGGATGGACGCCAAGGCCCATCGCCAGCAGGAGA
This sequence comes from Aeromonas sp. R5-3, assembly GCF_040908225.1. Taxonomy (NCBI): domain Bacteria; kingdom Pseudomonadati; phylum Pseudomonadota; class Gammaproteobacteria; order Aeromonadales; family Aeromonadaceae; genus Aeromonas; species Aeromonas sp. R5-3. Next base: position 273,506 of record NZ_JBFODH010000021.1, read on the forward strand.
TCTTCGAGATAAAGAGCCTCTATCTGGAGGCGGGGGTCAGGGTGACCCGGACCCTGGCGCAGGATCTGGCCAAAGCGCTGCAGCGGCTGGCCGACTGGCACCAGACTCCGACCTTGCGCTACGGCGCCATCCCCGCGCCCCTGCTGGCCCTGTGGCAGGAGGGGGCACCCTGACGGGGAGCATCACCCCCGTCTGCACTAAGCTGCAAGGGAGGCGAAGGAGGGAGACGATGACGCGAGCCATGTTGTTGCTGCTGGGATGGGGCCTGACCGGGCTGGTGGAGGCAGCGGAGCCCGAGGTGCAGATCTGCCTGGGGGAGGGCAACGAGTGGGCCCCCTTCACCTACTGGGAGCGCAAGGATGGCGTGCCCGATACCCGGCGTCTCACCGGCTCTGCCACAACCCAGGTGCTCGAGGCCCTGAAGCGGCTCGGTTTGTCCTACAAGATCCGCTATCTGCCCTGGGCAAGGGTGCAGCAGGAGCTGGCCGACTATCGCCAGAACCGCTTGTGCGAGCTGACCTGGGATGCCAGTTACAAGCCGGAGCGGGCGGAATATGCTTTCTACAGCGTGCCGCTTTACTACACCCACCTCGGATTTTTCTACCTCAAGCGGCGCTTCCCCGAGGCGCCCGATCTGCAGACGGTCAATCGCTCACGGGTGTGCGGGGTGCTCGGCTACAACTATGCCCCCTACGGGCTGGCGCAGGAGCCGCGCCGGCTCAAGCAGTTGCAGCAGGCGCTGGACATGCTGGGGCGCGATCGCTGTGACTTTTTGCCCAGCGAGATTGAACCCCTGATGAGCGGTATCGGCCTTGGCATCTACCAGAGCGAGAGCGGCCTGCTCCACCTCGCCCTGCCCAGCCGCAAGGGCTTCTATCTGCTGGTGAGCAAGGGCTCGCCGCGCTCCTATGAGCTGGTGACCCGCCTCAACCAGTTGCTGATCGAGTTTCAGGACAGCGGTTACAGCGACGAGGTGATGCGCCGTTTTTTGCCGCCGATAGAGTGATGACCATAAAAAACCGGGCCTGATGCCCGGTTTTTTATGGCTGTGATGACGCTGACTGGGGCGGCAACTTATCAGCAGGTTTCGCGTTCTGATGTCATCTCGCCCTTTGCCGTGACGCAGCCTCCTGGCCGAGGGGGCTTTACCCTCGCACCAGGCCGGGCAGGACCAGAGCAACGGCGGCGGCGATGCGCGCACGGATATCGCTGCCTGGCGCCAGCAAGCCGAGCGCCATCTGGCGCAGCGGCTCCGCCATGGTCATCGCCAGCAGCAGATCGCTGGTCTGGGCTGAATCAAGCTCGCGCAGCCAGCCCAGTTGCTGCTGGCGCTGCAACCACGCCGCCAGGGTCGCCCTGCCGCGGGTTATCCCGTTCTCCTGATAGGCCGCCAGCAGGGCATCGCGCCCCGTGAACTCATGCTGTAGCAGCCGGAACATGCCCACCGCCTGAGCACTTAGCACCTGATCTGCAATCGCCTGCAAGCCCTGCTCCAGCATCTCCCCCAGGGCGCCTGGGTGAGTGGCATCCTGCTCGAATGCGGGTTGAAAGGCATCGGTCCAGCTGCGCACCGCCTGCGCCACCAGTTCGTCGCGGTTGGCGGCAAAGCGGTAGAGGGTCTTCTTGGCGACCCCCGCCTGTTTGGCCACCGCATCCACGGTCGTGGCGCCGTATCCTCCCTTGAGCAGCAAGGTCAGCGTTGCCTCGGCGAGGGCGCCACGCAGATCCGCTTCCGGGGTGACCGGACGGCCTCGTGAGCGTGTCTCTTCATCGGTTTGCTGTGACATGATGGGCTCCTGGAAAGCATTGACAGACTCAGCATACAGGCATAGCGTAATTTAGGAAACGACTTTCGTTTCCTAAATTTATCGGAGTCTCATCATGAATACTTCCGCCTTGCTTGCCCCCTGGGGCGTCAATGACATCAATGAGTTGCTAAGGCCGCAGCCGCTGCGCCTGGAAATGGGCCTGACCCGCAGCACCGAGGGCCTGCTGACGGTCGCCATCCGCACCGATCTGCACGGCTGCAAGGGGCGCATGCTGGATTGGTGGTTCACCTTCTTCGAGACGACCCAGCACATCCGTTGGTGGCACCCCCACGACCACGTTGAACACCGGGGCTGGGATCATCACTGGAAGAGAGGTGAGCGTTATGTGGGAGCCAGCATAGAGGCGGTGGAGTGGCTTGCCGAGCTGCCGCCGGTAGCGGCTCGCCTCAAGTTCCACGGCGCCGAAGAGGTGTTCGCCCCGCAGCTGCTGCAGGGAGCGCGGGAGACACAGGTTCTCTCTGCCGCCATCTGCGCCCGTATCGGCTTTGGCGATGAGGTGGCGCTGGATGAGAACGGGGCGCCGCTGGATGGCGAGATGCTGCACCTGGCGCGCGATACCCCATACGGCTGTGTGCTGCGCAGCCGCTTCCTGCTGGGCAAGGCTTGCGCCAATCCGCTTGACGAGGTACCGGACGAGGTCGGTTTCAACCTGATGCGCCACTGCTACAGCGAGTTCAGCTATCTGGCGCAGTTTCTGCCGTCGCTCTACTACGCGGAAAACGGTCGTGAGCCGGCACCGCGGCTCTGGTGAAGGGATGTTGAAAGCTGTCTCATCAAACGCGCTGGCCTGCTATCGTGCGGAGATGAGCTGCAGAGATGATCATAAAAAAACCGGGCACTTGGCCCGGTTTGTCATGCAGTCTGGATGTGCTTACTGGAACACCAGCACCATCAGCAGACCCAGGGTGATGGCGGACACCAGGAAGGCGAAGCCATAGAACACATAGTGGTGCAGCTTGGTGGTGTGGATCCCCAAGTCATGCAGGCCATGGTAGATGCGGTGCATGCCGTGCCAGATGGGCAGGGCGATGATGGCCAGCAGGATGCAGGCACCCCACCAGGAGCTGGCGAATTCCAGCACGCGCTCGTAGCTCATGGTCTCCACGTCCATGATGCCCATGGGCACCAGCAGACCTGTGATGAGGACAATGACCGGCAGCAGCATGGCAACGACCATGCCACCCGCACCAAACAGACCCCAGTAAATTGGCTCGTCAGAACGTCTCATTGTTTTCTCCTCAGGCCACGATGATCAGGACAAGCAGGGATACCACCGCCAGCGCCACATACTGGGCGATGACGATCGGCTTCTCCGGCACCAGGTCTTCGCCACGGAAGATGCGCATGGCTTTCGGCGCCAGGGCGAACCAGGTCTTGGCGTGGAACAGGCAGGCTGCCAGGGCGATGACATGGAACAGGATGGCGATCGGGCTCTGCAGGGATTCCAGCCAGCCGTTGAACGCCTCCTGACCCTGTACCAGCCGCAACAGACCCCACATCAGCACGACGGCGTAGATGGAGACGAAGATGCTGGTGCCTTCGCGGATCATGTAACCGGTGTAGAAGGCATTCTTCAGCCACCAGTCTTTCTTCATTTCGCGGACGTAAGGCTTACGTTTGCTATTGGTGTTGTTCATGGTCTCATTCCTGCTCTCAATCTGGCTTGAACATGGCGATCATGTAGTCCTTGGCGCTCTCGACCTTGCCAAGCTGGATAGCCGCCGCCGGATCCACGCCTTTCGGGCACACTTCGGAGCAGTAGCCCACGAAGGTGCAACCCCAGACGCCCTCGTCCTGGCTGATGATTTTCATCCGCTCTTTGGACGCACTGTCGCGGTTGTCGGCGTTGTAGCGGTAGGCCAGTGCCAGGGCCGCCGGACCGGTGAACTTCTTGTTGATGCCATACTGCGGGCAGGCCGCGTAGCACAGACCGCAGTTGATGCACATGGAGAACTGGTGATACTTCGCCATGTCAGCCGGGGTCTGGGTGTACTCGCCATCGCACAGGTTGCGCGGCTCAGACGGGATGATGTAGGGCTTGATGCTCTCCAGCTTCTCGATGAAGTCGGACATGTCGACCACCAGATCGCGCTCGATCGGGAAGTTGTTGAGCGGCTCGATAGTCATCTTGCCCGGCAGGTAGTCGCGCAGGAAGGTCTTGCAACCGAGTTTCGGAATGCCGTTGACCATCATGCCGCAGGAGCCGCAGATTGCCATCCGGCAGGACCAGCGGAAGCTCAGGGTTGAGTCCAGATGATCCTTGATGTATTGCAGCGCATCCAGCAGGGACATCTCTTTGAGGTAGGGCACCTGGAAGGTTTGCATCCAGGGCTCGTTATCCTGCTCGGGACGGTAGCGCAGGATTTCAATTTCGATCATCTCAGCCATTCTTCTTAGCCTCGTCTTGTTTCTCACCCTCGGAACCGTACACGCGCTTGGCCGGTTGGGATTTAGTGATCTTCACATCGGAATAGTCGATGGTCGGGGCCCCTTCGCCGTTGTAGAAGGAGAGAGTGTGCTTGAGGAAGTTGACGTCATCGCGCTCCTCGTAACCGTCCAGACGCTGGTGGGAACCGCGGGACTCTTTCCGGTTGATGGCGGAGTGCGCCATGGCTTCGGCCACGTCCAGCATGTAGCCCAGTTCGATGGCGTACAGCAGATCGGTGTTGAAGACGGAGGACTTGTCGTTGATCTTGATCTTCTTGTAACGGGCTTTCAGTTCGTTGATCTTGTCGATGGTGCCCTGCATCAGCTCTTCGGTACGGTAGATACCGACCCCGGCTTCCATGGACATGCCCAGTTCGTTGCGGATATCGGCCGGGTTTTCGGTGCCGTCGATGTCGAGCAGGGAGAGGTGCTGCTTGATCAACGCCTCGGCCTTGGCGGCCAGCGCCTGGGTGTTGCCGTGAGACTGGGTCTTGGCAAATTCACCAGCGTGCTCACCGGCCACCTTGCCGAACACCACGATCTCGGACAGGGAGTTTGAACCCAGACGGTTGGCGCCGTGCAGACCGACGGAGGCACACTCGCCCAAGGCATAGAGGCCCGGCAGACGGGTGGCGCATGCGCCGTTGGTCTCGATGCCGCCCATGGTGTAGTGGGCAGTCGGACGTACCGGGATCGGCTCCTTGACCGGATCCACACCCACGTAGGCCTTGGCCAGTTCGCAGATAAACGGCAGACGCTCCTTCAGGTACTTTTCGCCAAGGTGGCGCAGGTCGAGGTGAACCACGTCGCCCATCGGGCCCTGGATCACGCGGCCTTTCTGCTGCTCCTGCCAGAAGGCCTGGGAGAGGCGGTCACGGGGACCCAGCTCCATGTGCTTGTTCTTCGGCTGGCCGACCGGGGTTTCCGGGCCCAAGCCGTAGTCTTGCAGGTAGCGGTAGCCATCCTTGTTGAGCAGGATGCCACCCTCACCACGACAACCTTCGGTCATCAGGATGCCGGTGCCAGGCAGACCGGTCGGGTGATACTGGACGAACTCCATGTCGCGCAGCGGTACGCCGTGGCGGTAGGCCAGCGCCATGCCGTCACCGGTGACGATGCCGCCGTTGGTGTTGTAGCGATAGACACGGCCGGCGCCACCGGTGGCCAGGATGACGGATTTGGCCTGGATGAAGCGGGTGATGCCGTTCTGGATGTCAAAGGTCAGTACACCCTGGACGCGGCCATCTTCCACGATGAGATCCATGCAGAAGTGCTCGTCAAAGCGCTTGATGCTCGGGTACTTGATGGAGGTCTGGAACAGGGTGTGCAGAATGTGGAAACCGGATTTGTCTGCCGCGAACCAGGTACGGGGGATCTTCATCCCGCCGAAACGGCGCACGTTGGCCTTGCCGTCCGGCTTGCGGCTCCAGGGGCAACCCCAGTGCTCCAGCTGGATCATCTCGTTGGTGGCATTGTTGACGAAGTAGTCGACCACGTCCTGCTCACACAACCAGTCGCCACCGGAGACGGTGTCGTTGAAGTGGTTTTCGAGGGAGTCATCATCACGGACGACACCGGCGGCGCCGCCCTCTGCGGCCACCGTGTGGCTGCGCATCGGGTAGACCTTGGAGATCAGGGAGATCTCCAGCTCCGGGTGAGCTTCCGCTATGGCGATTGCGGCACGCAGGCCACCACCACCAGCACCGATGATGGCGACATCGGTCTTGATAATATCCACATCTGCCTCCTTAGGGATAGATTTGCTGGGCACGATTTTGCTCTATGAAAAAAATTCAGGCTTGATGCAAGTCAAACTGGTCTGTTTTAGTGCTTGGCAATGGTGATCTTTATCAAAATCACCCCATTCCTTGGATGAAAACGCCGTAATTATCGCCATCCTGCAGTTATCGGTATCAGCCGCTGTCATTACTATGGTTATTTTAAGCTCAGGATTATACGTAGTTTTCTTTCAAAAAAATGAGAAACACCTCTCTTTTTAGGTATTACCCCCAAAGTTTTTAAGTTTTTTATCAAAAATATTTAATAAGAATTATTCACGGATAGAAGAATGTGGTGGTTGAGTTCAAAAAACTAATCCGAAGATCGTGGTGAGTCAGCTGTTGCAGGATCGAGGGCTGACCGGTGTCGTGCAGGAGAGTCGGTAATCCCTGCGGGTTGATGTGGTAATAACTATTGAAACCAAAGCATTTTTTCATAAAAAAAGGGGCCTGCATGGCCCCTTTTGTCGATCTGCATCAGATGCGGAACATGCCGACCTGATTGCTCAGTTCACCTGAAATATTTTTAAGTTGTTCAGAGAGATGGCGTGAGCTGTCGGCATCGACCGCCAGCTCGTCCGAGACGTCCTTGACTGCCTGGATGTTGCGGCTTACCTCGTCGGTAACGGCCCGCTGCTCCTCGGCGGCGCTGGAGATCTGGGTCGCCATGTCGGAGATCTGGTTGATGGAGGCGGTGATCTGCTCCAGTGCCTGAGTGGCATCGTTGGCATCTTCCACGCTGTTCTGGGCCAGCAGCTGGCCTTCGTGCATGGTGCTGACGGCGCCCTGGGTGTTGCGCTGCAGGGTCTCGATCATGTTGCGGATCTCGACGGTGGAGCTGTGGGTGCGCTGTGACAGCACCCGCACCTCGTCGGCCACCACCGCGAAGCCGCGACCCTGCTCGCCGGCACGGGCTGCCTCGATGGCGGCGTTCAGAGCCAGCAGGTTGGTCTGCTCGGCGATGCCCTGAATGGTGGAGAGGATGGTATTGATCTCCTGAGCGTTCTTTTCCAGTTCCTGAATGATGCCGGAAGCCTGTTTGACCTGGGTGGCGAGATCCGTGATGGAGCGCTGGTTGCGGGCGATCACCTGCTTGCCGTGCTCACAGCTGCTGGAGGAGCTGCGGGCTGCATCGGCGGTCTGCTCGGCGTTGCTGGCCACTTCCACCGCGGTGGCGGACATCTCGTGCACCGCAGTCGCGATCTGGGAGATCTCGTTTTGCTGGCGAGCCAGACCCTGGCTCGATTTCTCCGCCATGTTGTGGGACGACTTGGCCTGCTGGTTCAGTTGCCCGGAGGAGTTGGAGATGTCCTGCACCATCACGTGGATGCGGTCGATGAAGGTGTTGACGTGTTTGGCGACTATGCCCACTTCGTCTTCCCGCTCGATCTTGACGCGGCGGGTCAGATCCCCGTTGCCGCGGGAGAGATCGGCAATCGCCTCGCCAAGGGTCTTCAACGGTGCCAGGGAGCCACTGATGGCGACGTAGGAGAAACCGGCCACGATGAGGATGGTCAGCAGGCCTTGCAGCAGGGCGGAGGTGACCATGCGGGAGACGGACTGGTAGGCGACCGCTTCGTCCACCACGATGCCGAAATACCAGTTGGTGTTCGGGATCTCGGTCAGGTCGAATACGCTGGGTTTGCCGCTGATCTCCATCTCGGAGATGGTGTTGTCATGGGCCAGTTCGTTGACCTTGGCTGCGGTCAGATCGGGGGAGAGGGCGGTGGCCGGCTTGAGCGCCAGCTCCTTGTCCGGGTGGGCGATGATGGTGCCATTACCGTCAACCAGAATGGCGTAGGTGCCTTCCGAATTGAGGGCCAGCACATCGCGTACCAGGGCATCGATGGAGACGTCACCGGCGATGACCCCCTGGGTGTTGCCCCGGGTGAAGGGCTCTGCGATGGTGATGATCAGCTGACCCGTGGTGATGTCGGCATAGGGGGCTGTCACCACCATCTTGCCTGCCGCCATGGCGTCCTTGTACCAGGGACGTTGACGGGGGTCATAGCCGGCCGGCAGGTTGGTCGGCTTGCTCTGGATCATCTTGCCATCCTTGGTGCCCACGTAGACCAGGTCGAAGTTGCCTGCGTTCATGGTCTGGGCCAGATGGCTGATGGGTTCGTCTTCCTTGGCGAATGCCTCCTTGGTGGCGGTGACCATGCCGATGCGGGCATCCAGCCAGCGGGAGATGCCTTTGACATTCGAGACCGAGCTGTCGTCGATGAAGCTCCAGATCAGACGCCGGGTCTCGCTTTTCAGTTGACTTGTGTTGTACCAGACCTGCAGGCCTGTGATGACCAGGATAATGACCCCGATGGCGAGGACAAGCTTGTTCTTGATGGATAAGTTCATGTTTACATCCTTGTGAGCTTCAGTCTGCGATGTGTGGTTTTATTGTTATGGGCCAACACTGTATCGGCCAAAGTCGAACTTTTTGTATCCCGGTGCGCCATTAAATTTATAGCTTAAATCAGCGGTTATCGATCACCCCCGACACAATGAGTCCAATTTGGCGGATGGCAGAAAACGATCCGGCCGGTTGGTGAAGATGCCGTCGACGCCGATGGCGGCCAGCATAGCCTGATCGGCGGGTTCATCGACCGTATAGACCAACACTCTTAGCCCGCGTTTGTGGGCATCCTGTACCAGTTGCTGATCGACAAAATCCACGTCGCAGTTGAGCGACCAGGCACCCAGCTCGGCCGCAAAGGCCGCTTGGGTGAGGGGAATGGTGGAGGTGAGCGCCCCCAGCCGGATCTCGGGGCGCAGGGCGGCGAAGCGGGCAAGCTCGGGATGGTGGAAGGAGGAGACGACCCACTGGGCGGTCGTGAAGCCAAGCTCGGCCTCGGCACGCCGGGTCAGTCGGGCCACCTCGTCGGCTGTTTGTGCTCCTTTCAGCTCGATATGCAGCTCGGCCTGTCCGGCGATGGCCTCCATCACCTGCCACAGGGTCGGGATCCCCTCTCCCTCGCCGGCATTCAGGCTTTCCAGATAGGTGCGTGACTGGGCCATCAGCACGCCGCGGCCGTCGGTGCAGCGCTCCAATCTTCGGTCATGGAAGACCCACAGCTCGCCGTCGGCCTGCTGCACGTCGATCTCGATGGCTCCAGCCCCCAGCGTCAACGCCAGCCTGATGGCCTTGAGGGTGTTTTCCGGTGCCAGTCCGCTGGCGCCGCGATGGGCGATGATCTGCATGTTGTGCTCCTGTGAGGGCGACTCAGGCCCGGCTCAGACGAATGTCGATCTGCTGGTGCGGCAGCCCCAGCCCCTGTTGCTGCAGTTTCTCCAGCACCAGCGAGTGGACCTCGTGGGTGATGGGCATGCGGTGATCCATGCTGTTGACGTAGAGCCGGATCTCGTAGATCAGGGCCGAGTCGGTGAATTCGATCAGGAACACCTCGGGGGAGGGGGTCTCCAGCACCAGGGTGGAGGCCTTGATCGACTCTTCCAGAATGGTCTGTATCTTTCTCGGCTCCTGGGTCAGGCCGATGCGGATGCGCAGCCGTACCCGGGTGATGGCGTCGGACAGGGACCAGTTGATGAACTGCTCGGTGATGAAGGCCTTGTTGGGGACGATGATCTCCTTCCTGTCCCAATCCACTATGGTGGTGGCGCGGGTCTTGATCTTGGTGACGGTGCCGGTCAGCTCGCGGATGGTGACTGTGTCGCCGAGCCGGATCGGTTTCTCGAACAGTATGATGAGGCCGGAGACGAAGTTGGCGAAGATCTCCTGCAGCCCGAAACCCAGGCCCAGGGAGAGGGCCGCCACCATCCACTGCGCCTTGGACCAGTCGATGCCGAGAATGGAGAAGCCGGTCAGTGCCCCCACCACCAGCACTATGTACTTGGTCACTGTGGTGATGGCAAAACCGGTGCCGGGAGAGAGGCTCAGGTGCTGGAGCAGGGTCAGCTCCATCAGGCCCGGCAGGTTGCGGGCGGTGACCACGGTCAGGATGAAGGTGAAGGCCGTCAGCATCAGGTCCTGCAATGTGATGGCGACGACCTGCTCGATGCCGCCGATCTTGCTGCTCACCTGCCACACCTCGATGCTGCGCAGGAAGCTGAACGCCGAGTTGAGTTCGGACCACTGCACCACCACCAGCATGGTGAAGCCCAGCATCAGCAGGGTGCGCACCAGCCCGAGGGACTGGGCACTGATGGTGTCCAGATCCAGCTCGGTGTCCTCCACCACGTCCGGGATCTCGGAGCTGAGCTCGTCGTGTCCCTCTTCCCGGCCGCGCTGGGCCAGGATCTCGGCCCGCTTGCTCTTGGCCCGCTCGAAGGCGAGGCGGCGGCGCTGGATCAGCATCCAGCGGTGGGCCAGATAGTAGACGAGCAGGCAACCCAGCCCCATCAGCAGGCTCAGTTCTAATTGGCGCAACAGAATGCGCGAGGTATAGAAATAGCCGAGCAATGAGCCGATCACCGCCAGCAGCGGCGCCAGCATCAGGCTGTTCCAGATGAAGTGGTGCAGCAGGTGGGGCTTGCTCATGTCGGCCTGACCCCAGGTGAGCGGCAGCCGCTCCCGGTTGAGGCGGGCGAAGAACAGCAGCAGCCAGAGGGCGCCGACGATGAAGGCCAGCCGGCCGAGGGAGTCGTAGAAGGCGTGCTCCTGATAGCTGTTGGCCATGCCCTGCACGAAGAAGCTCGGGATGATCACCAGCAGCAGGGTGCGAAACTGGCTCCACACCTTCTGCACCCTCTCCTTCTGCCAGCGAAAATGGAGGATCAGGATCCCCTTCTCCAGCGTCAGGTGGCGGGCCATCAAGAGCGCCAGCAGCAGGAACCAGATCTCGCCGAGGCCGCGGGCCACCGCCACCGCGAACGGGTATTGCCAGGCGCCGTCGAGCAGGCCGCGCACCATCAGCACCATGGCGGGCAGCGGCAGGGAGGCCAGCAGGGAGCGCATCAACAGCCGGCTGGTGAGGCTGAACTTGTCCTGGGTCACCTTGCCGATGCGGGGCGCTATGTACTGGCTGTAGTGGGTCAGGTGGCGAGCCAGCTTGAACCAGCACCAGGCCAGCACCAGGATGCCGATGCTGGCGAAGGTGAGGGTGATGGGGTTGTTCTCGGCGATGGCCTGGGGCAGTTGCAGCCAGTTGACCGGGTTGAGGGCGAGGCCGAGGGCAGCCGGTACCCCGAGCAGCACGGCCGGGGTGAGCGGGCGCACGTCCGGCATCCAGAACAGGTGGCTGGCGCTGAGCTCGCGGATCTCGTCGATCTTGCTGTTCTGGCGGCTGTAGAGCAGTTTGAGCCGGGTCTGCTCCTGAATGAGGCTGTCGGCGGCGTCGTTGAGTCGGGTCAGCAGCTGCCGTCTGGCCTTGAGCAGGTTGTCGAGCACCGCCAGCTGGGCGCGATCCAGGGTGATGCCGTCGGTGGTCAGCAGCTGATCGCGCAGCTGGCGCGGATCCTTGAGGGCATCCTGCTCGGTCTCGTACTGGTATTTGGCCATGCGGGCGTTGACGATGGCCGACTCCAGCTTGTCGAGGGGGAAGTAGGCGGGCAGATCCGAGAGCTTGCTGCGCAGGTTCTCGCCATAGGCGTTGCTGATCTGCAGCCACTCCAGTTGCTCGCGCACCGAGTTGACCAGGTCGTTCAGGGTCGAGAGGTTCGTGTCGATCACCCGCTGCTCGTCCTGCACCCGTTCAATCTGATCTTCGAGCGCGCCGAGCTGGATGGAGAGCGCCTGGTTCTGCTGTTGCTGCTCCAGCAGCAGCGGCATGTCGGAGGTGAGCTGCTTGCGCAGCCGCTCGCTCTCCGCCAGCGCCTGTTCGGTCTTGTCGCGGCGCAGCTGGTTCTGCTGGTTGAGCAGGCTGGTCTGCCACTCGTCCTCGTCGGTGATGGCGAGGTTGAGCTCCTGCAGCCTGAGCTTGCCCAGATCGTTGCGCTGCTGGGCGGAGAGCTGCTCCAGCTCCAGCATCTGGATCCGGTCCGAGAGGCTCTGCTCCTTGAGGCGGGTCACCAGCTGCTGGGCATCCTGCTGGCGGTCAGACTCGCTGCTGAAGCTGAGCCGATCGAGCAGGGCACGGGTCTGCTGCAACTGCTTGCGCAGCTCGTCGACCCGCAGGTGATACTCCTGGCCGGTGCTCTCCAGCTGGTTGAGGCTGTCCATCACCCCCTGGCGCTCCTTGCGCAGGTTGAGCTGGCGGTTGCTGCTCAGGCCGATGGCTTGGCGCAGCGCCTCCTCCTTCAGGGAGGAGAGGGCAGGGCGAGGCTGGGGCTGGTAGTTGTGCAGGCTCTCCTTGAGGCGGGCCGACTCCTTGGGATAGTCGATGAGCACCTGCTGATAGGCCTTGCCCTGCTCGCGGTAGCGCTGGGCTTCCCGGGCAAATTGCAGCGCCTGCTGGTAGCTCTCCCGCAGCTTCTGGTTCTCCGGGGTGTCCGTCTTGGGCACGCTCTGCAGCAGCTCTTCCACCTGGGTGATGGCGTCATCGGCCTGGGCAAGGGGAGAGAGAAGAGTAAGGCAGAGCAGCAGGGAGAGCAGGCGTTGCAACATGGCGCACGTTTCCGTTCAGGTGGAGTCGCCCTAGCCTAAAGCAGGGGCTTGGGCGGGTAAAGTTTTCCATATTAATGATTTGTAACATAAATAACGGGCGATCCCGGCCCGCTTTGGCTATCATTCCGGCCGTTTTCCCCTCCATTGAGCATCCTATGTCCGCAGTCGATCTGGGCACGGCCCCCCTTTCCCGCCTGTTCTGGCGCTACGTCACTCCGACCGTGGCCGCCATGCTGGTCACCGGCATCTATGTCACCATAGACGGCATCTTCGTCGGCCATATCCTGGGCCAGGACGGCCTGGCCGGCATGATGCTGGCCTACCCCATCTGCGCCGTGCTCTATGCGGTGGGGGCGCTGATCGGCATGGGCTCCTCGGCGCTCGCCTCGTTTTATCTGGGCAAGGGGGAGCAGGCCAGGGCCCGTCACATCGTCGGCAACGCGCTGGTGATGGTGCTCATTGCCTCGGCGCTGCTCGCCTTCATCGGCATCCACTATGGCGACGAGATGCTGGTGTGGATGGGGGCGGAGGGGGCCATCTTCGACGCAGGATACGCCTATCTGCAGTGGTATTCCTGGCTCGGGGTGTTCGCGGTGCTCTCCATGGCCTTTACCGCCCTGCTGCGCAACGACGGGCGACCCGGCCTCACCACCTGGATCCTGGTGGGGGGCGGCGTGCTCAACGTGCTGCTCGACTACCTGCTGATGGCGGTGATCCCCTGGGGGCTGGCGGGGGCCGCCATCGCCACCATGCTCTCCCAGGCGGTGACCGGGGGGCTGTGCCTGTGGCACTTCTTCACCCCGCGCAGCCAGCTGCGCATTGGCTGGGATACCCTGCGGCCCGACTGGCGGCTGATGGGGGAGACGCTGCGACTCGGGGTGTCGAGCTTTCTGATGTACCTCTATCTGTCGGTGGTGCTGGCGCTGCACAACAAGGCGCTGCTCTCGGTCGGCACTTCACTGCACGTGGCTGCCTACGGGGTCATCAGCTACAGCGAGGCCTTCTTCTATCTCATCTTCGAGGGGATCGCCATGGGCATCCAGCCCATCGCCAGCTTCAACGCCGGGGCGGGCAACTGGGCACGGGTGCTGCGGGTGCGCAACCTGGCGCTCGGGGTGACGCTGCTGGTGGCCCTGTGCGGCATGTTGCCGCTCTATCTCTGGCCGGAGGGGGTGGTCTACCTGTTTGCCGGTGACAACGCGGCCCTGTTGCCGGTGGCCAGCCTGGGCATCTGGCTCTACTTCTGGGGCTTGCCGATGGAAGGCCTGCTGCTGGTGGGGGCCACCTACTTCCAGGCCATCAACCGGGCCCGCGTCGCCTCCCTGCTCACCGGCGGCAAGCTGGTGCTGATCGGCGGCTTTCTGTGGGGCTTCTCTTCCCTGTGGGGGGTATCCGGCGTCTGGCTGGCGCTGCCCACCTGCAGCACCCTGCTGGTACTGGTGATGTGGCGGGCGATGAACAGGGAGGCGCACCAGCACAGCGCTGCCAGACAGGTGGTCATTCGGCCATGAAAAAGGCAGCCTCGGCTGCCTTTTTCGTTTTGAACGCCCCTGCCTGCGCGCGACAGGTCTCCGGCCTCAGGGCTTGAAGGCCCCGATAAAGATGGCGGGATCGACGCGGGCGTCGTTGAGGCTGACGTTCCAGTGCATGTGGGGACCGGTGGCGCGGCCGGTGGCGCCGACCCGGCCGACGATGCCGCCGCGGGGCAGGCTCTGGCCCAGCTTCACGTCGACCTTCGACATGTGGCAGAACATGCTGATGAGCCCCTGACCGTGATCGACGAACACCGTATTGCCGTTGAAGAAGTAGTTGCCGATCAGGATCACCTTGCCCGCTGCCGGCGACTTGATGGGGGTGCCGGCACCGACCGCGAAGTCGAGACCGGAGTGGGGGTTGCGTTCCTCGCCGTTGAAGAAGCGGCGCAGCCCGAACGGGCTGGAGAGCGGGCCCTCCACCGGCTTGTCGAACAGCAGGTTGCTGGGCTGGGTCGGGCTGAAGGTCTGGTAGGCGCGGGTCTGTTCCGCCAGCTCGCGGTTGATGCGGGCCATGTCCTCGGCCAGCGGGTTGACCTGACGGCTGTTCTTGAGCTTGATGTGCTGCTCCCGGTAGTGCTTGCTGCCGACCGTGAAGCCGAGGGTGCGGCCATCGCTCACCTGCAGCTGGTGGGGGCCGGGCTGGCTCTTGAGAGGGATGCCGACGATGGCAATCCAGCGCTTGCCCTCTTCACGCACCACCAGCACCGGCTTGTCCTGATAGCGGGCGGTCGGGGCCTGCGCCTCGCTGCCAAGGGGCACCACGGCGACACCGCCAGGCACCGGGTGATTGAGCAGGCGGCTGATGAAGCCCTCGGCGAGGGCGGACTGGCTGGCCAGCAGCAACAATAGACAACAAACGACTCTCATGATGATTCCAGGCTGGGTTGACTAAGACAAAACGGTAACGAAATCAGGAGGCTGGCTGGAAGCGCTGGTAGATGGCCTCCATCTGGACCGAGACCTCCTGGCGCACCAGATCCAGCTCCAGCATGTCTTGCAGCACCTTGAGCTGATCCGGGCTCAGGAATCCACGGCTGCTCTCCAGCACCCGCTGGGTATAGGCGCGCTGGTTCTCCAGATAGGTGCCGGCATCGCCGCTCTCCTGTTGGGCCAGCTGCTGGTTCGCCTCGCTTAACAGGCGCGTCAGGGATTGGCGCTGGGCCGGTGCCAGCAGCTCGCCGCGCTCCGCCAGGCGTCCCTGGATCTCCAGCAGGCGGTTGGTGTCGCCCGAGTAGATCTCCTGCTCGAGCCGGGTGCGGGTATCCTCCCCCAGCAGGTTGCTGAGGTTGCTCCAGATGCGCTGGCTCTCCTGCTCATAGGCGTCGGGATGATCGAAGCCGAGGCGATAGAGCTCGCGCAGTTGCTCCTGCACCTGGCCGCGCACGTCCTCCACGATGTCGAGCCGATCGAAGACGGTGGTGAGCTGGCTGCCCTGCTCGGCGTCATAGAGCCGTTCGATCAGCACGGACCCTTCGCTCGACTGGCTCCACTGGCTGATGGCGGCTTCCAGCTCGGGGTTGGGGGGGTGCGCCTCCTGGGTGGGCGCAGGCTCGCTCTGGGGGCCCTTGCCGGGCAGCTTGGCCAGCAGGTTCTGCCCCGGGTTCTGGCTGCTGCTCTGGGAAGCTGACGCGTCGCACTGGGCTGCGCGAGCGGTGCCGGCGGCGTCGGATTCCGGCTGGGCGGCGGTGTGGTCGGCTTGCCACTGCCAGAGGTTGAGCAACAGGGAGGCCAGCAGCAGCGGCGCCAGGTGAGATGTACGCATTTTGGATTCTCTTGAATAAGTGAACGCCCCTCGCAGAGGGGTCTCTTATGATAACCGTAACGTCTGATACAAGCAGCCATGACGTGCACCTGCGGTGTCGACGGCGGCCCGCCATTGAGTCGGGGGCCCCATGGCTCTAGAATCGGCAACCAGCCGTTTTCATCCGAGGAACTGTTATGAATGGATTGTCCCCCCTGCGCACAGCACCCGCCCGTCACCCCATAGGGCGTGGCTGGGTCTGGGTGCGGTCCGGCTTCGATATCTTCAACAAGGGGATGGGGGCCAGCGTCGGCATGGTTCTCGTCTGGTTTGCGGTCGGTCTGCTGCTGGAACGCCTGCCGGCGGGCAGCCTCATCTCCCAGCTGCTCTACATGGTCTGGGGCGCTGGCTGGGTGGCGGTGGCCCACCACGGCTATGAAGGCAACCCGTTGCGCTTCGCCGACTTCTTCTCCGGTTTTCGCCACAAGCTGACCCCGCTGATGCTGGGGGGCCTGCTGGTGCTGGCCCTGTTCAGCCTGATCGGTCTCATCTGCCTGGGATTGCTCTCCATGTGGGGGCTCACCTCCCTGCTGACCCAGGATCCCGAATCTCTGGTGGTCACGGCGGCCCAGGCCCAGGGGCTGCTGCTCTGCCTGCTGCTGGGGCTGGCGCTGCTGATCCCGGCGCTGATGGCCATCACCTTCGCCCCCGCGCTCATCTATTTCCACGACGTGGGGATCCTGCAGGCGGCCAAGCTCAGCTTCAAAGGCTGCCTGACCAACATGTGGCCCTTCCTCTGGTGGGGCATAGTCGCCGCCATCCTGATGCTGTTTGGTGCGGCGCTGATGCTGGTGGGGCTGCTGGTAGTGATCCCGGCGCTCAACTACTCCATCTATGTGGCATATCGGGAGATCTTCCTGGATGTGGCGCAGGAGACGCCGGCCGAGGCCCCGCTCAGCGGTTTCGAAGCCTGAATGCGGCCAGCGAGTCTGGCATATTGAACGAAAGGGGCCTGCTGGCCCCTTTTTCATGCCGGTTTAATCACGCCACATGGGGTCGGCGGCCATTCGCTCCACCATAAAGTCGAGGAAGCTGCGCAACAGCGGTGACATCTGCTTGCGGGTGCCATAGACGGCGTAGACGCCGAGTCGCTTGGGCTGCCACTGCTCCAGCAGCGGTACCAGAGTGCCGGTCTCGAGATGGGGCTGGGCGGAATAGCGAGGCTGCAGGCTGATGCCGGCACCTTCCAGGGTCGCCTCCAGCAACAGGTTGGAGATGTTGGCGCTGAGGTTGCCGCTGACCGGCACGGATTCGGGCCCGTCCGGCCCCTGAAATTCCCACAGGCTCTTGCCGAAATAGGTGTAGGTGAGGCAGTTGTGCAGGGCGAGCTCCTGCACCTTGTGCGGTGTCGGGTGCCTGGCCAGATAGGCCGGGCTGGCACAAACCACGGAGTGGCAGGTGCCGAGCCGGCGGGCCACCAGGTTGGGATCGAGATCATTGGTGATGCGGATGGCGAGATCGATCCGCTCCTCCACCAGGTTGACGGTCCGGTCCAGCAGCAGGATATCGATGGCGGTGCCCGCATAGCGCGCCAGGTAGTCGTTGGCGGCCCCCACCAGCAGGGCTTCCGAGAGCGAATAGCTGCTGGTGATGCGCAGCTGCCCCTTGGGCGCCTCGTCGCCGCGCACGGCGATCTGCTCCATCTCTTCCCCCAGCGCCAGCATGGCCCGGGCCCGGTTCAACGCCTCTTCTCCCGGGCCGGTCAGACTGAGCCGGCGGGTGGTGCGGTGCAGCAGCCGCGCCCCCATCCACTGCTCCAGCTCCGCCAGATAGCGAGTCACCATGGCGCGCGACATCTCCAGTTTCTCCCCGGCGCCGCTCAGGCTGCCCTGTTCGACTACGCTGACAAAGACCCGCAATGCGGTCAGTCGATCCATGTTCAGGCTCTCTATATGCTCGATTAATGCAACAGTGATGCGCTCATTATGCTGTATTTGTACCGAAAGTGATCCAATAAACTGTGTCCATCTGATGAACCCCTGATGACTTGATGAGGAATACCCGATGAACAATACCCTGATCCGCAATCTGACCCTGGCTACCACCCTGCTGAGCGGTGCCGCCATGGCCGCCCCGCTGACCGTAACTGTCTACAACCCTGGCGAGAAGGCCATCTTCCCGGTCTCCTCTTCCCTGGTGGCCGGTGACAAGGAGGCGATCCTGATCGATGCCCAGTTTGACGTGCAAAACGGTCAGGCGCTGGTCGACATGATCAAGAAGAGCGGCAAGAAACTGACCACCGTCTATATCAGTGCCGGTGACCCCGACTTCTACTTCGGTCTGGAACCTGTCATGGCCGCGTTCCCCGACGTCAAGGTGCTGGCCGACCAGCATGTGGTTGACCACATCAACCAGACCAAGGATGCCAAGCTGAGCTACTGGAGCCCCATTCTGGGCAAGGGAGCACCCAAGAGCCTGACCGTGCCGCAAGTGATGACGGCCAGCCACCTGACCCTGGATGGCGAGAAGATCGAGATCAAGGAGATGAACACTCCGAACGCCTACCTGTGGGCGCCGTCCATCAAAACTGCCTTTGGTGGTGTGCCGGTCTACAGCGGCGTACATGTGTGGATGGCGGACAGCCAGACCAAGGCCGCTCGCAGCAACTGGGTCAAGGCGCTGAATAATCTGCTGGCGCTGAAGCCTGAGCGCGTGGTGCCGGGTCACTTCCTGGGGACTGCGCCCAAGGGTACCGAAGCCGTGACCTTCACCCGTGACTACGTAGAGCGCTTTGAGCAGGAGCTGGCCAAGGCCAAGAACTCCGGGCAGCTGATTGAAGCGTTGAAGAAGGCTTACCCGTCCCTGCCGGTCGACGATGGTCTGGCCATCGGTGCCAAGGTCAATACCGGCGAGATGAAGTGGTAATCCCCTGACGCCTACTTCCCTGTGTTTTTTTACCGGGCCCGAGGGCCCGGTTTTTTATCCAGAATTGAAGCGAGAATGATGATGAACGAAGTGCAAACAACCCTCCATTATGTCTATGACCCCCTCTGTGGCTGGTGCTATGGCGCCGCCCCGCTGCTGAAAGCCGCGGCCGATGTCGCCGGCTTGCAGATCGAACTGCATGCCGGCGGCCTCTGGCTGGGTGGCCGCCGCCAGGCCATGGGTCAGGCGCTGCGCGACTATGTACGCCCCCATGACGAGCGGATCCAGGCGCTGACCGGTCAGCCCTTCGGCGAGCGCTATTTCAACGAGCTGCTGCTGCGCGATGGGCTGCTGCTGGACTCGGAGCAACCGATCCGCGCCATCCTGGCGATGACATCCCTGGGGGGCAATGGGTTGGTGATGCTGCACCGCATCCAGCAATCCCACTATCGCGATGGCATCTGGATCGGTTCTCTCGAGCATCTGACCAGCCTGGCCGCGGAGCAGGTCATTGCGCAGGAGGCCTTCGTGCAGGCTTATCAGGCGGTCGAGCTGGCAAGCCATCTGGCGGACAGCCAGGTCTGGATGCGTCGTCTCGGCGGGCAGGGTTACCCGACTCTGGGGCTGGTGCAGGGGGACAAGGTAACGCCCTTGTCAGCGTCCTCTTTCCTGGGTGAGCCCCAGGCATTTGCCCGCCATATCCAGCAGCTGATGGGGCGCTGAGGGGGGAATTGGTCTCCTGCCGAAGATAATCTTGTCTGGATGAGTCCTGAGTGGATTTTCCTGCCTGGGCGACCCTCATGCTATCCCCGGGCAGGACGATATATTCAGCAGCGGATAGTTTGAAAATCATCCGCTTGCAGTCATCGCGCTATGCTCTATGGGGATAGCCCGGACGTTCGATGTCAGGGGCTTGCGTCTAGCCGCCAAGGATACCAATCATGTTCAAAAATATGTCTATAGGTCAGAAGTTGAGCGCCGGTTTTGCGGTGTTGGCATTATTGGTGCTGGTCATCGCCGGATTTGGGATCTCCAGGCTCTCCTACCTGAATGCGAACACTCAGCTTATTGTCAATAACCTGGTGCCTTCCATTCGCTATGCCAGCCAAATGCACGTTGCGCTGCTGGATGCGCGTCGAGCCGAACTGGCCATGGTCATTGCGTTGACCAACAATGACCAGGCGGATATCGCCAAACGGAACGACAGTTTCTCGGATGCCAAGGCTCGCTTTCTAAAAGCGTTGTCGGATTATGGCCGTTTGGCTTTCAACGACGCAGAAGAAGAGCAGACCTATCGTGCCTTGCAACCAGCAGGAGAGGCCTACTTCAGCGCCCATGATCAGCTGTATCAAGCGGTCATGAACAACGAAGGCGCCAAGATTGGCGAGTATCGGGATGGCATTACCCGCACTACGTTGGACCAGACCACTCAGCTCACAATGACGTTGCGCGAGATTAACGACCGCATTGGTAGTGCCATGCATAGCAGCAGTGAGCAATCATATGAGTCAGCCAAACTGCTCAGCATAGCGATTGGACTCGTGACGCTGCTTTTCGTGGTGTTGGTGGCTTGGTATCTGACTCAACAGATCAAGCGCCCGGTCAACGCGTTGCTTGAGGTGGTTGGTAAAGTGTCGGGAGGTGATCTGGCGACCCATCTTGACACCAGCCAGTTCAACAATGACGAACTGGGTCAACTGGCCAAGGGCTTTGGCGAGATGCAGAAAAACTTGCGCAATCTGGTCAGTGAAGTCTCCGGCTCCGTGGTGCAACTGAGCTCAGCGGCCGAGGAGATCAGTGCGGTGGCCCGTCAGTCCGCCAACAACATGAACAGCCAGCAGCACGAGCTGAACCAGCTGGCCACCGCCATGAACGAGATGCAGGCGACGGTGCAGGAGGTGTCCCGCAACACCAGCGATGCCGCCAGTGCCGCCAGCGCCGCCAGCAGCACCGCCGAGCTGGGGGCCCGCACCGTCAACGACTCCATCAAGCGCATTGAGCAGGTGGCCGGTGCCATCGAGAGCACCGCCGCGGTGATTCATCAGTTAGGTGATGACAGCCGCAACATCGGCATGGTGCTGGAGGTCATTCGCGGGATCGCCGAGCAGACCAACCTGCTGGCACTTAACGCCGCCATCGAGGCGGCCCGGGCCGGGGAACAGGGGCGCGGTTTTGCGGTGGTGGCCGATGAGGTGCGCACCCTGGCGAAACGGACTCAGGACTCCACCTCCCAGATCAACACCATCATTGCCGAGCTGCAGCAGCGGGCCGAGCAGGCCGGCACCACCATGCAGCAAAGTCAGGACATGATGAACTCCACCGTCAGTACGGCGCGTGAGGCGGGGGCGTCCATCTCCGAGATCAGCGGCTCGGTGGAGAGCATCTCCCACATGAACATCCAGATTGCGACCGCCACCGAAGAGCAGGGGGCGGTGAGTGAAGAGCTCAACCGCAACGTGGTCAATATCAGCCATGCCTCGGAAGAGGTGGCGGCCGGGGCAACCCAGATGGCGCAGGCCTGCAACGACCTGAACCATCTGGCCACCCAGCTGCAGGAGCTGGTACGCCGCTTCCGGGTGTGATGAGGCGACGCTGACCCGACGGGTCCGGATCCAGGATCCGGGCCCGTTTTATTTATCCCCTGCGCATGGTCTGTCCAATCTCACCATCCCTTGTCCCTCCCGCCGTTCTTGGGCATGCTAATGGCCCCATTGGTTGGCAGGATTCTGGATGTATGAACCTTCGCGATCTCGAGTATTTGGTGGCGCTGGAAGAGGAGAAGCACTTTCGCAAGGCGGCGGAGCGTTGTTTCGTCAGTCAGCCGACCCTGAGCGGCCAGCTGCGCAAGCTGGAGGATGAGCTGGGGGTGATCCTGATCGAGCGCACCTCCCGCAAGGTGCTGTTTACCCCGGCTGGCGATGCCATGGCGCAGCAGGCTCGCAAGGTGCTCAAAGAGGTGCGCGAACTCAAGAGCATAGGCCAGCACTTTGCCGAACCCATGTCTGGCGAGATCCACATCGGCTTCATTCCCACCGTCGGTCCCTATCTGTTGCCACACATCATCCAGGATCTGCGCGAACATTTTCCCAAGCTGGAGTTCTACCTCTATGAAGAGCAGACCCAGGTGCTGCTCAAACGGCTGGAAGAGGGGGAGCTGGACTGCCTGATCCTGGCCGAACTGGAGGGGATGGAAGGGTTTGGCTCCATCCCTCTCTATCAGGAGCCCATGTGGCTGGCGGTGCCCCAGCAGCATCCGGAGGCGAAGGCCAAGGCGGTGCCGCTCAGCAATCTGAAGGGCAAGAAGCTGCTGATGCTGGCCGATGGCCACTGTCTGCGGGATCAGGCGATGGGCTTCTGTTTTGCCGCCGGCATCGGCGAGGATCAACGTTTCAAGGGCACCAGCCTGGAGACGCTGCGCAACATGGTGGCAGCCGGCAGCGGCATGACGCTGGTACCCAGGCTAGCGGTGCCTGCCAATACCGAAGAGGGCGGCGTGAGCTACCGGCCGGTGATCGATCCGGTGCCGGGGCGTACCATAGCGCTGCTCTACCGCCACTACTCGGTGCGCCGGCCCTGCTTCAACGAGCTGGCGGCCCGCATCTCGAGCCTGATGAAAAGCCTGCTCGGCTGACGACAACGCATTCGTGTTCACCAAAAGAAAACCGGCGCCTGGGCGCCGGTTTTTGTCTGCTGCGGTTGCTTAGAAGATATCGTCGGTGGAGACAGGGCCGTCAGTGTCCGAGCCATCGCCGCCATAGACCTGATTGCCATCCGAGCTCTGGGTGGCGAAGCGGGTCGGTTCGGTGCCTTCCTTGAAGAACTCGTCCGTGCTGCTGCCATCGGTGCGGTTGGTCAGCAGGCCGGTTTCACGGTCGATGCGCACCGTGATGATCCCTTCCGGCACCGGCATCTTGCGCTCGGGGATCTGCTTGAGCGCCGTCTTCATGAAATCGATCCAGATGGGCTGTGCGGCGCCGCCGCCAAACTCGGCCCGGCCCAGGCCACGCTGGTGGTTGTCAAAACCGATCCAGGAGGTGGCGACCAGGTTCGGGGTATAGCCGGAGAACCAGGCATCGCGCGACTCGTTGGTGGTCCCGGTCTTGCCCGAAATATCGTGGCGCTTGAGGTCGCGAGCCGCTCGCCAGCCGGTGCCGCGCCAGCCATTGCCGCCCCAGATGGCGGTGGTCAGGGTATCGGTGACCAGGAAGGCACTCTGGGCACTGATGGTCTGCGGTGCCATGTTGTTGGGCACGACGGGATCGATGGGGCACTGGGCCTTCCAGTCGGGGGCCGTATTGGCATAGGCATCCGCGCTGTCCAGACCGGCGGCGGCCAGTACGCCGCAATCGCGGCAGGCGGCGGCCGGATTGGCCTGATAGAGAGGCGCCCCGAAGCTGTCGGTCACCTCGGTAATGAAGTAGGGGGTGACCTGGAAGCCGCCGTTGGCCAGCACCGAATAGCCGCGCACCACTTCCAGCGGGGTGAACTCGGCCGCGCCCAGCGCCAGCGATTCGTTGGGCGAGATGGTGTCGCGGGCAAAGCCGAAGCGGGTGAGGCCGTCGATATAGGTATCCAGCCCGATGGCGCGCATCAGCCGCACCGACATCACGTTCTTCGACTTGGCAAGACCAAGGCGCAGCGGTGTGGGGCCGTCATAGATAGCCGGGGAGTTCTTGGGCTGCCACATGGGGCCCTTGGAGGGATCCCACTGGTTGATCGGCGCATCGTTGATGAGCGAGGCCAGGGTATAGCCCTGCTCCAGCGCGGTGGCATAGAGGAAAGGCTTGATGTTGGAGCCTATCTGGCGACGTGCCTGATCGACCCGGTTGAACTTGGACAACTCGAAGCTGAAACCGCCGACCAGCGCCTCGATGGCGCCATCCTGCGGATTCATGGCCACCAGGGCGGCGTTGACCTCGGGGATCTGGGAGAGCAGCAGCTCTTCACCCTTCTCCCGTACCCAGATCTGGGCGCCGACCTTGAGTACGTCCCGTGCCGATTTCGGGGCAAAACTCTGGCGATCGTCGGTGATGAAAGAACGAGCCCACTTGATGCCGTTCCAGCCAAGCTCGGCCTGTTTGCCGTTTTTCAGCACTATGGTCGCGCTCTTGTCACCCAGCTTGGTGACCACGGCGGCCATCAGCGGCTGATAGGTCGGCTGCTTGGCCAGATGGGCCATGATCTTGTCGTAATCCCAGTCGGCCTCGCCGCTCTTCCACAGCTGGGCGGTCACCCCCTTGTAGCCATGGCGGGTGTCATAGTCGAACACGCCGTCGAGCAGAGCCTGACGGGCAGCCCGCTGACGCTTGGCGGTGACCGTGGTGTAGACGTGCAGGCCCATGGTGTAGGCGTCTTCCCCAAACTGCTCCACCATCTTCTGGCGAACCATTTCGCCGAGATAGGGGGCGTTGAGAGTGGTTTCGGCACCGTGATAACGGGCCTTGATCGGCATCTTGGAGGCTTCGTCATACTGGGCCTGGGTGATCTTGCCGGTTTCCAGCATGCGGCCCAGCACCACGTTGCGACGGGCGAAGGCCCGCTCCGGCGAACGGATCGGGTTCAGCATGGAGGGGGCCTTGGGCAGACCGGCAATGATGGCGATCTCGTCCAGAGTGAGCTCTTTCACCTCCTTGCCAAAGTAGACCTGGGCGGCGGCGCCGACCCCGAAGGCCCGATAGCCGAGCGGGATCTTGTTGAGGTAGAGCTGCAGTATCTCGTCCTTGGAGAGGTTCTGCTCGATGCGCCAGGCCAGGAAGACCTCCTTGATCTTGCGCACCAGGGTCTTCTCGTTGCTCAGGAAGAAGTTGCGGGCAACCTGCTGGGTGATGGTACTGGCGCCCTGGCGTGCCTGGCCGGAGACGGCCCAGACGGTGGCAGCCCGCAGAATGCCGATGGGGTCGATGCCGGGGTGCTCGTAGAAGCGGGCATCTTCGGTGGCAAGCACCGCATCGATCATGGACTGGGGAATTTCATCCAGATGCAGGGGGATGCGACGAATTTCGCCAAATTGGGAGATCAATTCCCCATCCCGGCTGTACACCTTCATCGGGGTGGCCAGCTTGACGTCGCGCAGTGCGGTCACATCCGGCAACTGGGGCTTGATGTAGAAGTAGATACCGATGAGGCTGGCAACACCCAGCACAGCACCCAGCATCATGACAATAAACAGGCGTACGAGCCATTTCAGCATGGAAGAACTACCAATCGTCTTAAAATTAGCCAACGGGCGCAGAGTATAGCCCTTTTGCCTTCGTGAATTCGAGGTTTTCCTGACGATGGTCCGGCTCCTCGAGAAGAGGCGGGAGGTTAGCACTCTGCGACTCAATAACCAAGGGGAGGAGGGCGCGGCTCGGAAAGCGAGTTGCATCACTTTTCGGCATAAACTTTATGACATTGATAGATAGAGCATTTAGGATGAGTTAAGCCATCATCTTCTGATTAGCTGTCCTACAATCAATCCTAAAACCCATATAACGCATGGATGTGTATATGTTTGGGCTATTCAACAAGGGTTCTCTGCTTCCACTGGCAGGCATTGATTTTGGAAGTCAGACCATCAAGGCCGTGACCATCACCGGCCGTCCCGGCAAGCTGCACCTCGAATCCGTGGCGGAGGTTGCCACTCCCAAAGGTACCCTGGTCGATTATCAGCTGCAGGATATCGAGCGGGTCGGCCAGTCTCTCAAGGGCCTCAAGCGCCTCATCTCGGGCAGCAGCCAGTATGTGGCTACTGCCGTCACCGGCTCCAACGTGATCACCAAGGTCATTCAGGTGGATGCCAGCCTGAGTGAAAGCGAGCTGGAAAATCAGGTCCAGCTTGAGGCTGAACAACTCATTCCTTTCCCCCTCGATGAAGTGAGCCTGGATTTCGAGATCCTGGGCAAGGTCGCCGATCAGGAGCGCCAGGAGGTGCTGTTGAGCGCGGCCCGCACCGAGAGCGTGAATGGTCGGGTCACCGCGCTGGCGGAAGCCGACATGACCACCAAGGTGGTGGATGTCGGGGCACACGCCTTGGGGCGGGCGGTACTCGCCTGTCTGCCTGAGCTGCAGGAGTGGGACAAACCGGTCGGTGTCATCGACATCGGCGCCAGCGCCATGACATTTGCCGCGCTGGTGAAGGGGGAGGTGATCTACTCCCGCTTGCAGAACTTCGGTGGCGACCAATACAGCCAGGCACTGGCCTCTTTCTACAGCCTCTCTCTGGATGATGCCGAGCAGGCCAAGCTGCAGGGCAAGTTGCCAGTTGATCACGAGCTGGATGTGTTGCTGCCCCACATGAATGCGTTGCTGCAGCAGGTGCGGCGCAACGTCCAGCTGTTTTGCAGCTCTTCCGGCCACCGGGAGCTTTCCAAACTGGTGTTGAGCGGAGGGGGCAGCCTGCTGCCCGGGTTGGCGGCTCAGATTGGCAACGAGCTCAGCTGCGAGGTGTTGCATCCCGATCCCTTTACCCTGTTCGGCAAACCCAAGGGAGAGGTCGCTGCCCATGGTGCCAAGTACATGACGGCGCTGGGTCTGGCATTGAGGAGCTTCACGCCATGTCAAATATAAACCTCTTGCCCTGGCGCGAGGCCAGGGCCCAGCGGCAGAAGAAGCAATTCGGGGTCATGCTAGGCATCTTCATGGCCATCACGGCTTCACTTGGCTTTGCCGCCGACTGGCTGGTGGAACAGCAGATCGGCCATCAGCAGCAGCGCAACCAGCGTCTGCAGCAGGAGATGACCATACTCGATGCCCAGCTTGGCGAGATCCGCCTGCTCAAGGAGCGGCGCAAGGAGCTGATTGACCGCATGCAGCTGATCGAGCATCTGCAGATGCGTCGCAATCTGCCGGTTCGCCTGTTCAACCAGCTGCCTTCGTTGGTACCCAATGGGGTGTATCTCAACACGTTGGCTCTGCAGGACAACCGGATCGACGTGAACGGCAAGACCGAAGCCTATGGCAGGGTGGCCAGCATGATGCGTCGCATCGATGGTTCCGGCTGGCTGGGGCAGTCGCAGATCAGCACCATCTTTGCGGCTGACGTGGCACCAGTTTCGCTCAGCCAGTTTTCCATGATGTTCCAGGTCGCCGTGGCGGCTGGAGCCAGCCTCGACATGGCTAAGGGGCAGAAATGAACCTGCAACAGCTCAACGAACTGGATTTCAACAACATCGCCAGCTGGCCCAAACTGGCCAAGGGGATCTTCATCCTGTTCTTCTGTGCCCTGCTTGGGGGCGCCATCTATTACTACGTGATTGCCAAGTCGCTGACTCTGTTGACCCAGGAAACCGACAAGGAGGCAGAGCTCAAGTCACAGTTTGAGAGCAAGGCGATGCTGGCCGCCAATCTCGGTGCCTACAAGGCGCAGATGGTGCAGCTTGAACAACTGGTCGATACCCAGCTAAAACAGCTGCCCAATACCCATGAAGTGGCCGGGCTGCTGGATGACATCAGCTTCATCGCCACCGACAATGGCCTCAAGTTGAATCGCATCAACTGGGAGCCGGAGATCAAGCACGAGTTTTCCACCGAGCTGCCCATGCGAATAGAAGTGGTGGGTACCTATCATGAGATCGGCAAGTTCACGGCTGACATGGCGGCCTTGCCAAGGATCGTCATTCTGGAGTCGTTCACGCTGGGTCAGGGCAAGGAGCAGGATGACATGATCGCCATGTCGATGCTGGCCAAGACCTATAAATACAACGGCAAGACGGTGGAGCAGAAAAAATGAGGATACTCTGCGTTTTGTTGCCGGCATTGTTGCTGACGGCCTGCGGCGGTCAGGATGACATGGATAATTACGTGGCCGAGGTGAAGGCCAGAAAGCCGGTTCCCATTGAACCTCTTCCCGAAATAAAGCCCTTCTCTCCCATGGCTTATCATCTCAGTGACCAGCGCAGTCCCTTCATCGCTCCCCAGCCCGAGGCCAGCAGTGCCAAGACGGATGCCAAGGTGAAACCGGATTGCGCCCAGATTGTCGCCAACAGAGAGAAAGAGGTGCTGGAGAACTATTCACTGGCCAGCCTGAGCATGCAGGGTTCCCTTGGCAAGCAGGGGCAGCTCTGGGCCCTGATCAGAACGCCGGATGGTCAGTCCATCCGAGTGGGCCTCAACCAGCATATGGGGCTGGATCAGGGGCGGGTGATCAGGATCACTGACACTTATGTGGATTTGATTGAGACTATACCGGACGGCAAGGGATGCTGGGTGACTCGAGAAACCCAGCTGGGCATGGCCAATCTTGAAGCAAAACGATAATCAGGGATGAACTGCGATGAGAACAACAATAGGTAAGGCAACCAGAGTGGCCCTGCTGTTTTGCGTCGGTGCATGGGGCCAGGCCTGGGCGGTGGCCACCCTGCAGGAGGTCAAAGTCAATCCGCTGATGGCCGATCAACTGCTGCTGGAGCTGAGTTTCAGTGAACCGGTCAGCGGGTTTACCGATCGGCTATCCTATGAACCCAACCAGTTGCTGCTGCATGTGCCGGGGGCGGTGGGGGCACTCAACGTGAATCCCCTGCCCATCAAGCAGCAGGGGGTGGATAACATCAAGGTAGAGGGCAAGGGGGCGGGTCTCGATATCAAGATTGCGCTCGAACAACTGACTCCCTATCAGGTGCACCAGCAGGGCAACAAGCTGTTAGTTGCGTTGGGGGACAAGGCGGCCATGCCGCTGCCAACCACGACCTCTTCCTCCGGGATGGTGGCTCCCCAGCCGAATTCGTCCGCCCTTATCAATACCCAGCCGGCAACCTCGTCGGCATTAATCAACAGCCAGCAGCTTGCCCGCCAGAGTGCCCCGGTGGCGGCGCCGGTTGCCAGCAAACCTGTGTTGCCAACCCCGCAAACTTCGGCCAGTGGCGCTTACTTCAACTCCGTCAAAGGCGTGGATTTTCGACGTGGCAAGGACGGACAGGGGGAATTTCTGGTGACGCTGGATAACAGCTCTGCCGCCGTGGACGTCAGCAGCCGCGGTCAGACTGTGCTGGCCAAGTTTCACGGCACCCGGGTTCCGGACGACCTGCTCAATCTGATCAATGTGCAGGATTTTGCCACCCCTGTTTCTCAGGTTGAGGTGTTTCGCCAGGGCAATGACACCCTGTTCGAGCTGTCGGTCAACGGTCAGTTTGATTATCGCTACGACCAGGCAGACAAGATGTTCATCGTCGAGGTGAAAAAGCGCACCGCAGCGAGTGCCGGGAAGCAGTATCAGGGCAAACCCATCTCCCTCAATTTCCAGGATATTCCGGTCAGAACCGTGTTGCAGCTCATCGCGGACTTCAACAATCTCAACCTGGTGACCACGGACTCGGTGTCGGGCAACATCACTCTGCGGCTGGATGGGGTGCCCTGGGAGCAGGCCCTCGACATCATCTTGAAGGTGCGTGGACTCGACAAGCGGCTGGACAACAACATTCTGCTGGTTGCACCGGCGGAAGAGATTGCCGCCCGCGAGAAACAGCAGCTGGAGAGTCGCAATCAGGTCGCCGATCTGGCTCCGCTCTACACCGAATACCTGCAGATCAACTATGCCAAGGCATCCGAGGTGGCGGCGCTGCTTTCGTCTGAAAGCACCAAGCTGCTCTCTGCCAAGGGGGCGGTGAGCGTGGATGAGCGGACCAACGTGCTGGTAGTCAAGGACACCGCCGACGTCATCAGCAACATTAAGCGCATGCTGGATATTCTGGATATCCCGGTCAAGCAGGTGGTGATCGAAGCGCGCATGGTGACCATAGACGACGGCTTCGACGAGGCACTCGGGGTACGCTGGGGGGTGACCAAGAACGATGGTCACGGCAACAGTACCTCGGGCTCCATCGAGGGTAATGATGGTTCTGGCAACAACAACGGTGGCTCGACCATTACCCGTCCCGGGGTGGACGATCGGTTGAACGTCAATCTGCCGGTGACCAACGCCGCCGGTACCCTGGCCTTCCAGGTGGCGCGGCTGGCGAACGGTACCTTGCTGGATCTCGAGTTGTCGGCACTGGAGAAGGAGAGCAAGGCCGAGATCATCGCCAGTCCCCGGGTGACCACGGCCAACCAGAAGCCGGCGCTGATCGAACAGGGGACCGAAATACCCTATGTGGAATCCTCCTCCAGCGGGGCTACCTCGGTCACCTTCAAGAAAGCTGTGCTGAGCCTCAAGGTGACACCGCAGATCACCCCCGACAACAGGGTGATCCTGGATCTGACCGTGACCCAGGACACCAAGGGTGAAACCGTACCTACCGGTACCGGCGATGCCGTCTCCATCAACGCCCAGTCGATCACCACCCAGGTGCTGGTCAACAATGGCGAGACGCTGGTGCTGGGCGGTATCTATCAGCAGACCATTACCAACGATGTGACCAAGGTCCCCTTGCTGGGTGATATCCCGGGTCTGGGGGTGCTGTTTCGCAAGACGACCAGCGCGAACAAAAAGCGGGAGCTGCTGATTTTCGTGACACCGAAGATAGTCACCGAGACTTTCTGAAGACTTTACATGTGAAGGTAAAACACATATAACCTTACGCCCCAATGAGGCTGGGGCGTAAGGGCTGCGGTTGCCAGTCCTGATTTCTATTGAGATAATCCCCCTCCTGATCCATCGCAAGATAAGGTTCATAGGTACCCCGATCGAGAGTTTGTCGGGGTCGTACAGTTTGTAATTACTAACGAAAAGACATGGCTGAGAAACGCAATATTTTCCTGATAGGTCCCATGGGTGCGGGCAAGAGCACCATAGGTAGACATCTGGCAGAACAACTGCATATGGAGTTTTTCGACTCAGATCATGAGATTGAGCGCCGCAGTGGTGCCGATATCGGCTGGGTGTTCGATGTTGAAGGCGAAGAGGGTTTCCGGATCCGCGAAGAGAAGGTCATTGGTGACCTTTCCGAACAGCAGGGTATCGTGCTGGCAACGGGTGGCGGTGCCATCAAGAGCCGTGAAACACGCAACAAGCTCTCTGCTCGCGGCATCGTGGTGTACCTCGAGACCACCATTGAGAAGCAGCTGGCCCGGACGCAACGTGACAAACGTCGCCCGCTGCTGCAAACCGAAGAGCCGCCGCGCGAGGTACTCGAGCGTCTGGCGCAAGAGCGCAACGCCCTGTACGAAGAAGTGGCTGACTTTGTCATCCAGACTGATGACCAGAGCGCAAAAGTTGTTGCCAATCAAATCGTCAAGTTGATCGGCATGTAATCAAGAGGACGTCCATGGAAAGGTTGAAGGTCGAACTGGGTGAACGCAGCTATCCCATCGAGATAGCGGCAGGTCTGTTGCAGCATGCAGAGGTGCTGACGCAAACCATCAAGGGCAAGCGGGTCATGATAGTGACCAACACCGTTGTCGCCCCCTTGTATCTTGAGCGCATTACCCAGCTGCTGTCCGGTTATCAGGTTGAACACCTGATCTTGCCGGATGGCGAGGCCTACAAGAACCTGGCAACCTTCGAGCGGATCATGTCCGCTCTGCTGGAAACCAACCATGGCCGTGATACCACTCTGATCGCCCTGGGGGGCGGTGTGATAGGCGACGTGGTCGGCTTTGCTGCGGCAAGCTACCAGCGTGGCATTCCTTTCATTCAAGTGCCTACCACACTGCTCTCCCAGGTTGACTCCTCCGTCGGCGGCAAGACCGCCGTCAACCATCCTCTCGGCAAGAACATGATCGGGGCCTTCTATCAGCCCAGGCACGTGGTCATCGACACCGAGTGCCTTCAGACCCTGCCTGCCCGTGAATTCGCCGCCGGCATGGCCGAGGTGATCAAGTACGGCATCATCTGGGATGTCGAATTCTTCTGCTGGCTCGAAGCCAACATGTCCCGTCTGCAGGCGCAGGAGCCGGCCGCGCTGGCCTATGCCATCCGCCGCTGCTGTGAAATCAAGGCCGATGTGGTCGGTCAGGACGAGACCGAGCATGGCGTGCGTGCCCTGCTCAATCTGGGCCATACCTTCGGCCATGCCATCGAAGCCGAAAAGGGCTACGGCAACTGGCTGCACGGCGAAGCCGTCGCGGCAGGCACCATGCTGGCTGCCTGGACCGCACAGGCCCGTGGCGATGTGACCGAGCAGGACGTAGCCCGTATCCGGGCGCTGCTGCTGGCAGCCAATCTGCCGGTACAGGCACCGCCCGAGATGGATTTTGCCGCCTTCATTCGCCACATGCGTCGCGACAAGAAGGTACTGGAAGGCAAACTGCGTCTGGTGCTGCCGGTTGGCATCGGTCATGCCCAGGTGGTGGCCGATGTCTCCGATGCTGAACTGCTGGCGGTGATCGAGTCTGGTCGTGACAAATAAACTGCTGAAGCTTCCTTCCCAGCGGCAGCTGGTTGACCGGCTGCTGCATCTGATTGAATTCAATCATCCTTTCATTTTTCTTTCCGGCAAACCCGGTAGTGGTCGCGGCACCTTGTGCCAGGACATGCTCGATCGTCTGCCTGAAAAAGTCCGCGTCGCCAGCCTGATCGGCAGTCCGGCCATGAAGATGGTGGACGTGCGTCAGCTGTTGCTGCCCCAGGTGGTGGCCCGCCCGCTGTTCAATCCACAGGATGCGCTGGCAGACAGCTTCTTTCGCATGCTGGAGGGCAAACCGGCCACATTGCTGCTGCTGATCGAACGGGCAGACGAGCTGCCTGCCGAACTGGTTGGCGAGCTGTGGAGCCTGTGCCGCCACAACGACACCCTGGCTGTGCCCCATCAGCTGGCGATCATGGTGTCCGGCAATGACGTCTGGTGTCGCACCCAGAAGGCGTTGCTCAAAGGGCGTGCCATGCCGGCACTGGAGCTGGAAGTCGCGCCACTGAGCGCCCCCGAACAACGTATCTTCTTGTATGAGAAGGCCAAAGAGCTCAAGATCCCGACAGCCCTCTTGCCCAAGCCGAAAGTGGAAGAGATCCTGAAAGTGGCGAATGGACATCCGTCCACCATCATGCAGTTACTGGAGGATATCATGACCGACAGAAGGCCCAAGAAACGTCAGGCCGAGTTGCCCGTCAAGAAGATTGCGACCCTGCTGGCACTGGTTGCCGGCGGCCTGCTGGCCCTGAGTTATCTGCTGCCGGCCCTGTTCAGCAGTGACGACAAAGGGGCCGTGTCTGAACCCGCCCAGAGCACGGCGCTGCCGATCCCCGTGTCGGGTGGCGATCCGCTCACCGTCGGCGGCAGCAACAGTAGCCAGAACGGCAATCAGAGTGTGAACAATGATGGTGCCGCCACCAATCAGGGTGGTGTGGTACGCGACTGGCAGCCCGATGCCAAGGCCTTGCCCAAGGCGGTGGAGAGCGACACGGTTACCACCGAATCGACCAACTACGAGGGGCGCCGGGTGGTGATCTCCGACGAGGTGGTCGAGAAGCTGATGAAGCAGCCCAACGTCAGTGGGGCCCTGCCCACGGCGGTGGTGGATGAGTTGACCGGTGCCGATTCCCGGGCGGCAGCCACCCAGGATGCGCCTGCCAAGCAGGCGGCCACACCCAATGCCACCGCCCAGGCTGCCCAGCCAGTAACAGCCGCCAAGGCTCAGTCAGCGCAGGCTACCAGCAAGCCGGTGGTCAAACCGGCTGCCGCCGAGCCGCTGGCGACTCCGGCGCCCAAAGTGGCGCTGACTCCCGCCGCCACCCTGAACAAGAAGCCGCGCAGCCACTACAGCATCCAGCTGATGGGGGCGAGCAACACCAAGGCGGTCGACAAGTTCGTGGCCGAGAATGGCCTCGCCGGCAAGATCTGGGTCTATCAGACCCAGTTCCGCGGCAGCCCCTGGTACGTGGTGCTGCAGGGGCACTACGCCAGCAGCAACCAGGCCAAGGCCGCCATTCGCAAGCTGTCGCCCGCCTTGCTGAAGGGTCAACCCTGGCCTAAGTCGTTTGCGCAGGTACAAAAAGAGTTGAAGCAATAGCCATTTTGGCCGGGAAGGGGGTAGAATCGTCCCCCTTTTTTGGTCGATGCCTTCTTAACACCGGATTTCCATGAAAAAAACACGCGCTTTTTTAAAATGGGCCGGGGGAAAATACTCCCTGGTTGAAGAGATTGCCGAGCGTTTGCCGGCCGGGCGTGTGTTGCTGGAGCCCTTCGTCGGGGCCGGGTCCGTGTTTCTCAACACCGACTACGACGCCTATGTGCTCAACGACATCAATCCGGATCTGATCGGGCTTTACAACCACCTCAAGCAGACGCCGGACAGCTTCATCGCCGAGGCGCGCAAGCTGTTCGTGGCCGAGCACAACCACAAGGCCGCCTACTACCGGCTGCGTACCCAGTTCAATCAGGCCGATACCAGTTTCGAGCGTGCTCTGCTGTTCCTGTTTCTGAATCGGCACGGTTTCAACGGCCTGTGCCGTTACAACAAGAAAGGGGGCTTCAACGTCCCGTTCGGTTCCTACAAGAAACCCTATTTCCCGGAAAAAGAGCTGTGGGCCTTCGCCGAGAAGGCGCAGAAGGCGACCTTCATCTGTGAAAGTTATGCCGACGCCATCCAGCGCGCCGAAGAGGATTGGGTCATCTATTGCGATCCGCCCTATGCGCCGCTCTCCACCACAGCGAGCTTCACCACCTATTCGGCCGGCGGCTTTACCCTGGACGATCAGGCCGTGCTGGCCAGGCTGGCCCGCCACACCGCGGCCCGCAAAGGGGTGCCCGTGCTCATCAGCAACCACGACATCGAGCTGACCCGCGAACTCTATCGCGGCGCCCGTCTCGACGAGATCCTGGTCAAACGCACCATCAGCCGCAACGGTGGCACCCGCAACAAGGTAGCCGAGTTGCTGGCGCTCTATCCGCCCGGCATCGAGCCGGAGCAGGGCTACTACCCGAGCGACGCTGAACTGGCGCCACTCGGCTGAGACAGACGGCACCTTGGGTGCCGTTTATATTCCAGTATTTCGGTTTGAAAATATGGTAAGCACACTTATCTCCGACTTCGATGGGACAAGGTGCGAAGCGAACACAGCGTGATAACTGGTCGATCAGATTGAAAAAGTGAGTGGACCCACTGACAGGCTCAAACCTGTTATGACATTCAGGGAAGCTTGGCCGTTTTGGTGTGGTTGCATAAACACGATCAGCAAGATTGGAGTCATGGCTCTCTCTGTGCGCCGAAAGGCTCACAGTTGCGCCTGACATACACCCGAACAGCGAATCAAAAACTCACTCAGTGATCGATGCGGATGAGTCAGAAGGCCCAAATTTTTAATTGATGCAGGGACAGAGGACAGGACCATACCTGGTTGAAAGTCGGTACCGGACATTAACCTAACACCATCTACTGAGCTAGCCCAGACGGGCTTATAACAAGGCAATGCACAGTTTTCACTGCTTCCATTATCCCCTTTTCGGGTTCAAGTCGATTGGCGCTGGTTTCAAGCACCCTGGTGCTGTGACTCAGAGGTCACGCATTGCTGGCGGGGTATTTCTTTATTTGGATTGAGGTTGTTGATCCTGCGGCGCAGTGAGGTTTCATTGGTATTGCTGAAAGGCTGGCCTGGGGACTGAATTTTTCTGATCGAGTACTTGGAAACCATGGATACGGCTTTCAGCTTGAATTCGACAGTGGATGAGCGACGTAATCTTGTCATTGGGTACCAGAGGTCAGGATGGTGACTTTACCACCTAAACTTATGAATTGCAGGAAAAGGAAGAGGGGGAATAGGTATCAAAAGGTCTAGGCATCATTGAAGAAGCTCCCCGCGGTTATGATCTGCCTTAAAGTTGTTTTTCCAACACGTGATTAGGACTGTACCAAGAAAAACGCCCCGCTGGGCGGGGCGTGGTGATGGGGATGTCAGTCGCGGGGGGTCTTGAGCGCCTCAATCACATCGTCATTGGGGGCCAGCCCCTCCACGTGATTGAAGTTTTCCACCCCCTCCTGTGGGTTGAGGGTGAAGGCGTCGGCGCTCAGATAGCTGCCGCTGCCGGCACTCTCGACCACGACGATGAGCTCGGGCTGCTTGTCGCCATTGAGATCCAGCAGCTTGAGCTCCTTGATGCTGCCATCGCGCGGCAGCACCTTGCCGTCGATGAACTGATCCAGCGGGAACTGGGGGTTGGCGCCAGAGTAGAGGCGTACGTCGTAGCTGCCGGTGGAGGCCGGTTCGCCGCGCCCTTCGCTGACGGTCACTACCTGGCCTGAGGGGAGCGTCAGCTGTTTGAAGAACCCGTTCGCCGCCTGGCTGGCGAGGGGCAGGGTGAGCAGGCCGAGTGTCATGAGCAAGGCTTTCATCGGTTTGACCCTTGTTACTGCGGCGGCGGTTGCCCGCCACCTGTGTCACTGTGCGAACCGGCCTGGCAGTCCCCGCCGGTTCGCGTCATCCGCCCCTCAGCGGGGCCGTCATTACCAGATCTTGACCCGTTTGGCCGGGTCCAGATAGAGCTTGTCACCCGGCTGGATGTTGAACGCCTCGTAGAAGGCGGGGATGTTCGGCACCACGCCGTTGACCCGGTACTCGGGCGGCGAGTGGGGATCCGAGGCGAGCAGCATCTGCATCAGCTCGGGGCGATACATGCCTTTCCATACCTGAGCCCAGCCGAGGAAGAAGCGCTGCTCGCCGGTGAAGCCGTCCAGCACCGGGGCCTCCTTGCCATCCAGCGACAGCAGGTAGGCCTTGTGGGCGATGGTGAGGCCGCCCAGATCGCCGATGTTCTCCCCCAGGGTGAACTGGCCGTTGACGAACTGCCCCGCGATGGGTTCGAAGCGGTTGTACTGGGCCACCAGTCGGCTGGTGCGGAAGCGAAACTCCTTGAGATCGGTTGGCGTCCACCAGTCGCGCATCACGCCGTCACCGTCGGATTTGGCCCCCTGATCATCAAAACCGTGGCCCATCTCGTGACCGATCACCCCGCCGATGGCGCCGTAGTTGACCGCATCATCCGCTTGCATGTCGAAGAAGGGGGGCTGCAGGATGGCGGCCGGGAAGACGATCTCGTTGTTGCTCGGGTTGTAGTAGGCGTTCACCGTCTGCGGTGACATGTGCCACTCGTCTCTGTCCACCGGCTTGCCGAGGCGCGCCAGGTTGTCGGCGTATTCGAAGGCGCGGGCGCGCTGCAGGTTGCCCACCAGATCGTCGGCGCGGATCGCGATGGCGCTGTAATCCTTCCACTTGTCCGGGTAGCCGATCTTGGGGCGGAACTTGGCGAGTTTCTCTTTGGCCTGGGCCTTGGTGGCTGGCGACATCCAGTCCAGCTCCTCGATGCTCTGGCCGTAGGCGGTGCGCAGGTTCTCCACCAGCTGCTCCATGCGGGCCTTGGCCTGGGGCGGGAAGTAGCGCTCCACGTAGAGCTTGCCGACAGCCTCACCCAGATGATCGTCCAGCACGCCGAGCGCCCGCTCCCAGGGGGCGCGCTGCTTGGGCGTGCCGCTCAGGGTGGTGCCGAAGAAGGCGAAGTTCTGGGCATCGGTCTGGCTGTCGAGGTAGGGGGCGTAATCGGTGATGAGCTGCCACTTGAGGTAGGCCTGCCAGTCGCCGATCGGGGTCTGCTTCATCACCTCGTTGAGGGCCGCGAGATAGGTCGGTTGGCCGATGACCAGGCTCTGCTGGCCGGCGAGGCCGGCCTGGCTCAGGTAGGCGTCCCAGTCGATGGCGGGGGCGAGGCGTTTGAGCTCGCTCTGGGGCCCCTTGTTGTAGTTCTTCTCTCGATCCCGCAGGTTGACGTTGTCCCACTGGATCTTGGCGAGTTTGCTCTCGAGGGCCAGCACCCGCTTGGCCTTGGCGGCGGCATCCGGCTCGCCGAAGCGACCCAGCATGGTGGCGATGTGCTGCTCGTATTTCTTGAGCAGCGCCTGGCTGGCGGCATCCGTCTTGAGGTAGTAGTCCCGATCCGGCAGGCTGAGGCCGGCCTGGTAGAGGTAGACGGCATAGCTGTCCGGGGCCTTGGCGTCGGCGTCTATCCAGAAGCCGAAGGGGGCGCCGCCGCCGTTGCGACCGCTCTGGGCGAAGGCGCGGGCCAGATCCTGGCTGCTCTTGATCTGCTCGATCTCGCTCAGCATCGGCAGCAGGGGAGCAGTACCTTTGGCATCCCTGGTCGTCTGATCCAGATAGCTGTGGTAGAGATCGCGGATCTGCTGGGCCTGGGTGCCGGCGGCAGCCTTGCCATCCAGCCCTTCCACCAGCACCCGCACGTCCGCCAGGGACTTGTCCCGCAGCAGGTAGAAGGCGCCGTCGGCGGGCCTGTCGTCCGGGATCTTGGCGGTGGTCAGCCAGTGGCCGTTCACGTAGCGGAAGAAGTCATCGCCGGGTTTGACGCTGGTGTCCATGTTGGCCAGCGCGAGGCCTGAGTGCTTGTTGCTGGTATCCGGCGCCTGACTGCAGCCTGCCAGCAGGGCCAGCCCGATGAGGCCGGCCAGTATGCTTTTCTTATTGTTCATTTTTTGATTCCAATTCGGGTTATACGGCTTCCTTGCCCACGCAGGGAGCGATTCACTCTAGCAGTCGGGTTAGCGCTTGATAAGCCCGACTCTGCTAAGATCGGCCTGGTCGTATTGGGGAAGCCTATGATTTCTCGTATTTATTCTCGCTTTTGTCAGACTCTGCCTGCGCCCGAAGGTTCCCGCGGCCTGCTGGTGGCCTTCAGCGGCGGGCTCGACTCCACCGTGCTGCTGGTGCTGGCGGCCCGCTTCGCTCACGCCCACGGCCTTGCCCTGCGCGCCCTGCACGTCCATCACGGCCTGAGCCCACATGCCGACGAGTGGGTGGACCACTGCGAAGGGGTGTGTCAGCAACTGGCGGTGCCGCTGCTGGTCGAGCGGGTGCAGTTGCAGCGGGGCAGCGGCGACAGCCTGGAGGCGCAGGCGCGGGAGGCCCGCTATCAGGCCCTCGCCGCTCAGCTGGGGGAGGGGGAGTGGCTGCTCACCGCCCACCATCAGGATGATCAGCTGGAGACCCTGCTGCTGGCGCTCAAGCGCGGCGCCGGTCTGCGCGGGCTGGCGGGCATGGTGCCGAGCCAGCCCTTTGCTGGCGGCCTGCTGCTGCGCCCGCTGCTCGAGGTGAGCCGGGCCGAGCTGGCCGAGGCGGCGGCCAGCCTCCCCTATGGCTGGGTGGAGGATGAGAGCAACCAGGATGTGAGTTATGACCGCAACTTCCTGCGCCAGCTGCTCATTCCCCAGCTCAAGGCCCGCTGGCCCGCCATGGCCCAGACGGCGGCGCGCAGCATGGCCCTGTGCGCCGAACAGGAGGCGCTGCTGGAGGAGCTGGCCGAGGCCGACTGGCGGCTGGCGGCGGCAGGAGAGGCGCTGCAGATCACACCGCTGCAGGCCCTGTCAGGCACCCGGCGCAACAACCTGCTGCGTTACTGGATCCGCCGCCAGGGAGGCGAGATGCCCTCTCGCGAGCAGCTCGGCCTGCTCTGGCAGGAGGTGGCGCTGGCGCGGGAAGACGCCAATCCCCAGCTCAACTGGGGGGAGCAGAGCTGCCGCCGCTTTCAGGGCCGGCTTCACCTGGTGCGACCCGGGTTGCAACCTCGTCACGAGCAGCTGGCGTTGAGGGTGGGGGAGACGCTGATCCTGCCGGACGGGCTCGGCGAGGTGCGACTGATCTCGCGGACGGAGGGCGAAGGGCTGCGGCTGCCAGGGGTGGACGAGCCGTTGTCGGTACGCTTCGGGGTGGCCGCCGGCAGCATGCTCAAGCCGGTGGGGCGCGGCGGCAGCCGGCGCCTCAAGAAGCTGCTGCAGGAGTATGGGGTGCCCTCCTGGCAGCGCGGCCGCATTCCCATCCTCTATTACGGAGAACAGGTGGTGGCGGTGGGCGAGCTGTTCCTCTGTGACGGATTTATGACGCAGGAGCCTGGCCTGGCCTGGCACTGGCTGCCGGCGGCAGCCTGTCAGCCCCCGCTGTAATCCTCTCTGCAGCAAACGGACAAGGCCGGCATATGCCGGCCTTGTCGTATTCAGCGGCTTGCCGCTTCAGTCCAGCAGGCCGGCCTTGCCCGCCTTCTTGCGGGCGTAGAGGTGGGCATCGGCCGCTTCGTACAGGCTGTGCACGTCCACCCCGGACTGCCAGCTGGCGGCCCCCAGGCTGCAGCCGACCGAGAAGGTGCTGAGCTCCTTGTGAGTCAGCAACATGTGCTGCAGACGCAGCCAGACCGGGCGCCAGGCCTCGGGCTCGGCGGGTTGCAGCAGCAGGGCGAACTCATCGCCGCCGAGGCGAAACGCCTGATCCGTGCTGCGGATGCAGTGGGTCAGCAGCTGGGCGAAGCGGCTCAGCACCAGATCGCCCACCGGGTGACCCCAGGTGTCGTTGATCTGCTTGAAGCGGTCGAGATCCAGCAGCACCAGCACCAGGCCGTGGGACTCCCGGCTGTGCTGCTCCACCGCGCGGCCGATGGCCTCGTCGAAGTAGGAGCGGTTGCCGAGTCCGGTCAGGTGATCGAGCCGCACCTGCAGCTCCAGCTGTGACAGGCGCAGATAAAGGGGCAGCGGCAGGCTGAGCAGCTGATGATACTGCTGCAGCACCCGTTGCTGACTGCCGCTCAGGGCGTGTTCGAGGGTGTAGTGCAGCTGGCCCAGCAGCTGGCCATGCTGGCCGCGCAGCTCGAACGGGTAGCTGTGTAGGGTCAGGCTGGCCTGGGGTGGATGCTGGATCAGGGTATGCGGTTGGCCGCAGTCGAAGTGCAGGCTGTGGATCCGGACAATTCTTGCCGCACGATCGGCAAAAGTTGCCAGCAGGCTGCCCAGATCCGTCTGCACCAGCAACTGCTCGAGCAGCTGGTTGCGATCCTGGCTTGCCAGCGGCGTGAGCCGCTCCATCTGGCGAACCCACTGCTCGATGCCATGTCCCAAACCGCTCAATGATGATGTGTTTTCCACGGTACAGCCCTCAAACAACCTACTTCCTGCTGCTTACTTGCAATACCTGTGCCCAAAATATGTTCGATGCGAACAAGGGCGGCTGGCTAGGCTTAAGTAGATAAAAAAGGAGGAAATATTGTACGCAGACGTATTGATCCTGCTGCTTGCCGCCGTCCTGCTGGTGGCGATTTTCCGGCGCCTGGGCCAGCCGGTGATCCTCGCCTACCTGCTCGCCGGGGTCGTGCTCGGCCCTCATGGCGCGGCTGTGATCACCGGCCAGTCGATCATGCAGACCATCGCCGAGCTCGGTATCGTCTTTCTGATGTTTTCGCTGGGGCTGGAGTTCTCGCTGCCCCGGCTCATCGCCATGCGCCGGCTGGTGATCGGGGTGGGCGGCCTGCAGGTGCTGCTCACCTCCCTGCTGTTTTTTGCCATCGCCTGGTGGTGGGGCCTGAGCTTGCCTCAGGCGCTGGTGGTGTCGGGCACTCTGGCGCTCTCCTCCACCGCCGTGGTGATCAAGCAGCTGGGGGATCAGAAGCAGCTGCATACCCGCCGTGCCCAGCTCGGGGTGAGCGTGCTGCTGTTTCAGGATCTGGCGGTGGTGCCGTTGTTGGTGATGATCCCCATTCTGGCCCGGCCGGAGATCCAGGGCAGCGCCCTGCTGGCGGAGATCGCCTGGGCCACCCTCAAGGGGCTGTTTGCCTTGCTGAGCCTGCTGGCGGTGGGCAAGTGGCTGCTGCCTCTACTGTTTCACGAGGTGGCGCGGGCTCGCTCCGACGAACTGTTCGTGCTGAGCACCCTGCTGGTGGCGCTGCTGGCCGCCTCGCTCACCCAGTGGATGGGGCTCTCCATGGCGTTGGGAGCCTTTCTGGCGGGCATGATGCTGG
The DNA here is from genome assembly GCF_040908225.1 of Aeromonas sp. R5-3. NCBI lineage: Bacteria > Pseudomonadati > Pseudomonadota > Gammaproteobacteria > Aeromonadales > Aeromonadaceae > Aeromonas > Aeromonas sp. R5-3. The sequence continues at coordinate 314,865 of NZ_JBFODH010000021.1, forward strand.
GGGAATCCCACTACCGTCACCAGCTGGAGGTGGACATCCGGCCGTTTCGAGACGTGCTGATGGGGCTCTTCTTCATCACCATCGGCATGACCATGGACTGGCAGCGGGTGGCGCTGGACTGGTGGCTGGTGACGCTGAGCGTACCGGCCCTCATCCTGTTCAAGTCCCTGCTGGTGCTGCTGGCCGGCCGGCTGATGGGGGAGCGCAAGCGCGACGCCATGGCGGCGGGGATCATGCTGAGCCAGGTGGGGGAGTTCGGCTTCGTGCTGCTGGCACTGGCCAATCACCACGGTCTGCTCGATCATCGGCTGGTCTCTTTGCTCATCGGTATCGGGGTCACCTCCATCGCCATGACCCCCTGGCTGGTGCAACAGGCTCACCAGCTGGCCCGCTCCCTCACCGATCCGGCCCTGCTCACCCGCTCCGAAGTGGCCCAGTCGGGCCTGAGCAAGAGCCAGCACGTGATCATCGCGGGCTTTGGCCGGGCCGGCCAGACCTGCGCCCGCTTTCTCAAGCAGGAGGAGATCCCCTTCCTGGCGCTGGATCTCGACCCAGAGCGGGTGAGCGAGGCCAAGTCGGCGGGGGAACAGGTGGCATTCGGCGATGCCAGCCGGCGCGACATCCTGCTGGCCGCAGGCCTGCTGCGGGCCCGGCTGGTGATCATCACCTTTGACGATCCCAAGCGGGTGGAGGCCATGCTGGCGCTCATCAGGGAGCTGGCGGGGGAGGTGAAGGTGCTGGTGCGCACCCGCGATGACAGCTTCCTGGAGGCGTTCAAGCGGGCGGGGGCCTTCGAGGTGATCCCCGAATCCCAGGAGGGGGCCCTGATGCTGGTTTCCCACCTGCTGCTCAACTGCGACATCCCCATTGGCCGGGTGATCCGGCGCATGGAGCACGAGCGCAGCAACCAGTATCGCTTCCTGCACGGCTTCTATTGGGGAGATCAAAGCGCCGGCAACCTGGAGACGGATCAACTGCTCGAGCGGCTGCACCCCGTGCTGCTGCACGAGCAGGCCTGGGCAGTGGGACGCAGCGTGCAGGCGCTGGGGCTGGATGCAGTGCGGATCAGGGAGGTGCAGCGGGGCACACAGCGGCTGGAGCCCAGACCCGAACTGGTGCTGGCGACGGGGGATAAGCTGGTGCTGTTCGGCAATGCGGTGGCGGTGGAGCAGGCGGAGCAGCGCCTGCTGGAGGGGCGTTGATCCCTAAGCCCATGTTGCACCTGGCCTGCTGCCAATGCCGTCCCCGCCTCCCTTGAATGCCCCGGCTCAGGCCTCGGCCCGTACCGCCTCCTCTATCCCCAGAAACTGTTCGACCCGCTGGCGCTCGTTCAGGGTATCCAGGTAGCCCAGCTTGATCAGCTGCTGGCAGTAGCCGGGATAGAACATCAGGAAACTGGCCAGGCTGCTGGTCTCGTCCCCCGTCACCCCCAGTACCCGCAGCAGGCGGCGCAGATGCACCGGCAGCTTGCGCAGATAGGCCAGCGCCAGCAGGTCGAGATCCTGGCTTGGTTTGAGCACGCAGGTCTCCACCCGTTTGAGTTTCAACCGGTTGCGCTCCCGCTCCGGGATGAGATCCAGGGTCTGGTTGATGCGCCACAGCCGCTCCAGATCCGAGTTGAGGGTATCGGTGAAGACGGTGTCCAGCAGGTGGCTGGCGATGTTGGAGCTGGTCAGGTGGCCATGGTGGAAGGTGGGCGCCGTGTGCGCCGGCGGATCCAGGGTGATCAGCAGGATCCGCTCCGCCCCCAGGTGGATGGCGGGGCTGAGCGGGCTCAGCTGATGGATGGAGCCGTCGCCGTAGAATTTCTCGCCGATGTGGGTGGCCGGAAAGACAAACGGCAGCGCCGAGGAGGCGAGCAGGTGATCCGAGGTGAGCAGGGTGCGCAGCCCGCGCCGTCTGGCCCGCTCCCACGGCAGGTGTTCCGCTCGCCCCTGAAAGAAGGTGGTGGAGAGGCCATCGTCGTAGTCGGAGGCGGTGATGGCCAGCGCCTCCAGGCTGCCGTAGAGGATGTTGTCGTCGATGCGGTGATAGTCGATGAGCTGATCCAGCAGGCGGCGCAGCGGCGCGTTGTCGAACAGGTGAAAGGCGTGGTTGGTATGGGGATTGACGAGCCCCGCCGAGCCCTCATACATCAGTCGCCACAACAGGCGTCCCGGGTGAAAGTCGAAGATGTGGTGGGTCTCGAAACGGCGCCAGACCCACTCCAGCTTGCGTACTCCCAGATGAAAGCAGGAGGCGTAGCAGGCCAGTGCGGTGACATTGATGGCGCCAGCCGAGGTACCGCACAGGATGGGAAACGGAATGCCGAGATTGCGGGGATAGAACTCGGCGATCGCCTTGAGGGCGCCGACCTGATAGGCGGCGCGGGCACCACCACCGGTCAACAGAAGAGCTGTGTTGGGTCTGGCCATGATACTGCGCCTTATGCATGCCACTGGGGGTGTTGCCACCGAGCAATTTAACTATAAGACGCTGTATCAAATATAAAAACAGGCCTGCCAACCATTTTTTGCAGGCCCTTTTTGAGGCTGTTCAGTGGTTGCTCTGGGCGGCGCTCAGCTGATCGAAGGCGGCGAAGGCCGGGGCACTGGCGAGGATGCGGCCGTGGCCGAGGCCGCGGGTGCTCACCAGCCGGGTGCGACCATCCTGAGTGGCGCGCAGGGAATCGCCGTGCGGAGCGAAGCGATCCTCCTCGTCGTGCACTATGATGGCAGGCCCGCTGCGGCCAGCGAGCCGCCCCAGCGGGTCGACCGTGCTCAAGGGGTGCTGGTACTCCTGCTCAATCTCCTTGACCACCGCATCGAACAGCCGGATGGAGTAGCCGGAGCGCGCCACCATGCCGTAGAGCTGGGGCACGTAGTCGAGCACCGGCGAGATGAGCAGCAGCGGCAGGGCATCCAGCTCGCGTCGACGGCTGGAGAGGGTGACGGCGCCCCCCATGCTGTGGGCGATGACGCCCTGCAACGGGCCACACTCCGCCGCCATCTTTTCCACCAGTTCGTCGAAGGCGCGCACGAAGCGGGGCAGGTGGCCGGTATGGCCGGCGCTGTGGCCGTGCGCCGGGTGATCGTAGGCAATGGCCATGAAGCCCTGGGCGGCGATGTGGCTCATCAGCGGGTAGAACTGACCGGCGCTGCCTGACCAGCCGTGCATCAGCAGCCAGACCGGCCCTCGGCCGAGCCGGTAGCTCATCAGGGTGCCTTCGCTGGTGTGCACGGCCTGTTTGACCAGTCCGGCCGGCGCCGTGTCATCCCGTTGGTTGCGCTGGGGGGTGAGCAGCAGCTTGCTGGCGGTACGCTTGGCATGAGCGGGGGCCAGGGTGTGATGCAAACGGGTGCCAAGGCCGAGCAGCCATTTGCTAGGGCTGAAGCGGCGGGTGTTGAAGTAGATCTTGCTGCTCATGGTCATCCTGTGGTTTTTATGTGCGAACGGTCGTGCTTTTTTGTCGGTTTTAAAAAAGAGAGGTCAATCCATCAGCGCCAGCCATCCAGCAGCGTCTCCACTTCGGGCCAGAAGTGGCGGGCTGGATCCTGACACAGATCGAGGGCATTGAACACCTGATCCGCCAGATAGAGGCCATAGAGGCGATAGACGGCGCGCCAGGGATCCATGTCGCTGCGCCACTCGCCCTCGCTCTGTCCCTGCACCACCTGGCGGGCCAGGTAGTCGAGCCAGAAGCGCACCAGTTGGCGGGCGGCCTGCTGCACCTCCCCCTCCTGGGCCGAGGTCCAGGCGTCGAGGAACATGCAGCGGCCGGCGAAGCACTGGTTCCAGGCCAGCCAGGCCTGCAGCAGGGCAATCAGCTTCTCTCGCTGGCTGCCGTGCTGTTGCTGGCGCACCGGCTGGATCACCCGCTCCCGGAACACCTCGGCGGCGTACTCCAGCACGGCGATCTGCAGGTTGTCGCGGGACTGGAAGTGGGCAAACAGGCCGCTTTTCGACATCTCGCAGGCGCTGGCAAGGGAGCCGATGGTGAGGCTCTCCAGCCCCTGCTGGCTCGCCTGCTCGAACGCAGTCTGCAAAATGTTGTCGCGGGTCAGCCGGCCCTTGCTCATCGCACTCTCCTTCATTGACCGGGGCAGCATAAAGTACGACCGTGCTATTTGTCGAGCGGCAGATGATGTGCAGGCTTGCTGGGAGGGTTCAGCTCTCCTTGATATCCATCTGCTGCAGGGCGATAACCGCCTGGGTGCGGTTCTTGACGCCGAGTTTTCTGAAGATGGCGGTGATGTGGGCCTTGATGGTGGCCTCGGAGACGTTGAGCTCCCAGGCGATCTGCTTGTTGAGGCTGCCGTCGCGCAGCATCACCAGCACCTTGTACTGCTGGGGGGTGAGGCTGGCCAGCTTGCTGGCAAAATCGGCGCCCTCACAAGGCTCGGGGTGGAGCGAAATGCCGGCCGGCACCCAGTTGTCACCCCCGATCACCGTATTGAGGGCGTTGACCAGCTCCTTCATCGGCGCCGACTTGGGGATGAAGCCGAGCGCGCCGAGCCGCAGCACCTGCTGGATGATGGCAGGCTCTTCCGAAGCCGACACCACCACGATGGGCAGGTCGGGATACTGGCCGCGCAGGTGGGCGAGACCGGAGAAGCCGTTGGCCCCCGGCATCTTGAGATCGAGCAGCAGCAGGTCGACTTCCGGGTGTTCCCCCAGCAGGTGGGCCAGGCTGTCGATGGAGTCCGCTTCCAGCAGCTGGGCATCGTCGATGGCCATGTGCACCGCTTGATAGAGGGCGCCCCGAAACAGGGGGTGGTCATCTGCGATGACGATGGTAAATTGGCTGTCCATTGCTCACATTGTTGCTAACTGATTGTTTTGGAAAATCAAACTAGCACCGCTCCCGGAGAGGGTCAAACCTGCCGGCGCGCAAATGTGAAGCGACCGTCGGATGTCGTGCCATTGGGGCAGATGGGATGGTCATGAACAACCCATGCAGGAGGCAATAGATGGGATCTCTGGTATTGACGGTGGGCACTGGCTCCACCTGGGCAATGCGGGCGGCGCTGGTGCTGGCCATGAGCGGGCTGGAGTGGCAGGAGCAGGTGTTCGATCTGGAAGATGCCAAGGATCTGCAGCGGCTCAAGCGGCTGGCCCCCGCCGGCCTGGTGCCCTGGCTCGATCACGACGGTGTGCGGGTGCACGACTCGCTGGCCATCGCCGAATATATCCACGAGCTCTGCCCCGATCGCCAGCTCTATCCCGCATCACAGGCCGAGCGGGCGCTGGCCCGCAGCCTCTGCGCCGAGCTGCACGCCGGTTTTCGCCAAATTCGTACCCTGCTGCCCTTCTTCCTCGGCGCCCCGACCCGCAGCGAACCGCCGGTGGAGGCCATCGGCGAGCTGGCCCGGCTGCAGACCATCTGGTCCCAGGCGCGGGGCCCCTTCTATTTTGGCGAGGCGGGGATCCTCGATGCCTTCTATGCGGTGATGGCCTACCGGCTGGCGAGCTATGGCATCCAGCTGCCCGGCCAGGCGGGCGCCTATCAGCAAGCGCTGCTGGCCTGGCCGCTGTGGCAGCAGACCCTGGTCAAGGCGCGTCTGCAGTGGCCGGCGGCCGCTCGTCAGCTGCAGTGAACCCGCGGGCACAACCGCTGTAAACAGCTTGTCTGAACGGCTGGTGTAAACAGAGAGGGGAGCCACTGGCTCCCCTCTCTGTTTGGGTTTGGTTCCTTGGGCCGGATTACGGCTGGCGGCCGGCGAACACCACCACCACCTTGTCATCCCCCTTCTCCCGCACGAAGGCATAGGGGCTGTCGGCCAGTTTCTTGTGACTGCCCGCCGCCACCGCCGGGTGGGCGGCGCGGAACTGGCCGAGCCGCTGCCAGTGCTTGACCAGCTCGGCCTTCTCGCCACTGGCCAGCTCCTGCCAGTTCATGTCCGAGCGCAAGCCTTGATCGAACACGCCGCCATCCTTGGCGAGCCCGCGGCCGGACTCATCGCCGTAGTAGATCTGGATGCCGCCCGGCAGCAGCATGAAGCTGCTGGCGACCCGGCGCTGCAACGGCACGTCCTGATAGTCACCGAAGAACAGCTTGGTGTCGTGGGAGCTGATGTAGCTCAGCACGTTGAACTCGGGATCCTGATTGATGCGGCTGGCGTAGCCGGCATAGGTAGGCTCGGCGCTGGCCAGGCACTGGGCCTGGGGCAGGGCGAACTCGCGCTGATAGTCGAAGTTGATCAGCGAATCGAAGCCGTTTTGATACCAGAAATCCTTGGCCACCCCGTGATCCCACACCTCTCCCACCATGTAGAAGGGCAGGTCGTCGAGCTTTTTGGTCGGGTTGGCGGCTTTCCACTCCTTGAGGGCATCGGTGCCAGCCTGCTTGAGGCGGGCCCACACCTCGGGCTCCAGGTGTTTGACGGTGTCGGCTCGAAAGCCGTCGATGCCGAAGCGGCGCACCCAGTCGGTGTGCCAGGCAATCAGATAGTCGCTCACGGTAGCGTTGGGCAGTGGCTTGGCCCTGGAGTCCTGTTTGGCCGCCAGCAGCGGCGGCAGCCCCACCGGCTTGGTGGATTCGGTCAGAAAGTCCGGCAGCCCCGCCACCGAGCCGGTGACATCATCTGTGCCGGGCTGCGGGTAGCCGGGCAGGCCGGCCCGCACCCAGTCACCGCTCCACCACTGGTCCCATTTCGGCGACTGGTAATCGATGAACTGGTTGTAGCCATGCCAGCTGAGACCGCCGCTCGGGCGCCACTGGTTCCAGGTGGTCGGTAGTTTGGCTGTGTTTTGGGCCAGATCGGTGAGCCCCAGATCTTGCAGGTCGGCGAGGGTGGCGTAGCCGGCGTGGTTCATCACCACGTCGAGGATGATGCGCATGCCGCGCTGGTGCGCCTCGTCCACCAGGGTCTTCAGGCTATCCTCGTCGCCGTAGTTGGGATCGATTTTGGTGAAGTCGAGCGCCCAGTAGCCGTGGTAGGCGTAGAAGGGGAAGTTGCCCTGCTCGCCACCGCCGATGAAGCCGTGCACCTGCTCCACCATGGGGGTGATCCAGATGGCGTTGATGCCAAGCTGCTTGATGTAATCGAGCTTGGCGGTCAGCCCCTTGAAGTCGCCGCCATGCCAGGTGGCCACCTCATCCTGCCCGTCCTTTTGGCGCCCGAAGCTGTGGTCGTTGGCGGGATCGCCGTTGTTGAAGCGGTCGGTCAGCAGGAAATAGACGCTCGCCTGATCCCAGCTGAAGGGGGCCGCAGTGGCCGCCTTGACCGGCTCGAGCAGCAGCAGGCCGCCGCTCTCTTTACTGGGCGTCAGGGTCAGCTTGCCACCCTTGACCACCCCTTGCTGGCCGGAGTAGGCGTCCCGCAGTTGGGTGCCGTCGGGCCAGACCCCTTTCAGGGATACCGTGACCGGGCCGCCATCCCAGCTGATGCAGGGCTCCGCTGGCGGCTGGCGTTTGAACTCGCTCTTCCTGGTGGCTCGCAGCACCTTGAGGCTGGGGGTATCCGGGTTGAAGGTGAACTCATAATCCCCCGCCAGCATCACCCGCAGGTTGAAGTGCTGCCCCTTGCTGCACTTGTCCATGGGCTGGGCGGTGCCGAAGGGGAGCGGTTTGGCCTCGCTCGGACCGAAGCTGGTGCCGCAGCTGTTGCCCGCGTCGCTGATGCGGATCTGGTGGCTCCCCTTGGTGAGCGGATGGGTCAGCTGCACCGCCCCCTTGTCCAGCGTCAGCGGCGCGCCGACCGGCTGGTCATCCACGTAGAGGCGCACCTCGGCGGCCATGGCCTGATGGAGGAAGAGGGGGCAGGCCAGCAGGGCGAGCCAGAGGGAAGAAACCGAGGGGGTGCGACGCATAAGCCATTCCTTGCTGGGGTTAAGCGGACCAGATTGCCGTCAATGGGGCTCATTCTAGGAGGCATGAGGGCGCGCTTGGACAGGCAAACCGCCGATTTGTGACATCAGTTCAAATGGTTACGTTTTCAAGAGTGGAAAAGTGTGAGCGGGGTGTCGCGCCCATAAAAAAAGCCGGTCGATAGACCGGCTTGTTGCATTGCCACCTTCGTCACACGGTGAAGAACTTGAAGTTGACGAAGGCCACCGCGATGAAGGAGGCCACCATGCCGCTCAGGCAGAGCACGGCCGGGCGAATGGCCGGCCAGCGATGGGTCAGCAGGATGATCGCCAGCATGGTGGGATAGAGGCCGAACATGTAGCGCGGCATGGCATTGAGCCCTGTCATCAGCGGAATGGTGCAGCAGATGAACATCAGGGTCGCCTCGGCCCAGCGCTTCTGGCTGAACAGATAGAGGTTCAGCGCCCAGCCGAACATTACCATGATGGAGAGGTAGGATTTGCGTCCGCCCAGCTCGAAGCCGCTCAGCCACCAGTCCAGCGGGCTGTCCATGTAACGGCCCCAGGCCACCTGGATGTGCTTGAACGCCAGCGCGTCACCGGTGAGGTGATAGAGATAGAACATGTAGGCGAACAGGCCGAGCGGGATCATCCAGAGGGTGAACACCACCTTGAAGGCGCGCTCGGTGAAGCGGAAGAACTCGCGCCAGCCGTAGGCCTGCAGCGCCAGGATCAGCACCGGGAACACCATCATCACCCCCAGGTTGCGGGTGGCGGAGATGAAGACGCCGAGCAGGGCCACCATCAGCCACTGTTGGCGATAGGCGAACAGGAACATCCCCAGCATCAGCGCCATGAACATCGACTCGGTATATCCGGAGACGAAGTAGGCGGAGAAGGGGGAGAAGGCGAGCAGCCAGACACCGAAGCGGGCGGTGTCATCACCCAGCTTGAGTTGGCGCAGCACCAGCAGCATCAGCGGCAGGCTGATGAAGAACGCCAGGTTGGCCACCAGCATCAGGCCGATCAGGCTCTCGACGTTGAGCAGGTTGGAGAGGGTGCCGGAGATCATCGGGTAGAGCGGCATGAAGGCCCAGTTGGCCGCGTTGCCCTTGCTCAGCCAGCGTGGGTAGAGGTCGTAGCCGTTCTCGATGATGCGCTGGAACCAGACACAGTCAAACTGGCAATAGGCCTGCAGCGGACCTATGTCGGTGGCGCCGTAGAGCTGGACGCCGAAGTAACCCATGCCGTACAGGGCGACCCGGCTCAGCACGAAGGCTGCGACGATCATCAGCCAGTCGCGACCGCTGATGCGAAGTGACGGGCGATAGGGCGCCGCCTGGTCGGGGGCAGTGGTGGTAGTCATGTCATTCATCAGGCAAATACCCAGATCCTAGAGAGGAGGTAGGTGAGCACGGTGACCGTCAGTGTGGCGATCACCACCGGTAGCAGACCGGAAAGACCCGCAAACAGCAGACCGCTCAATATCAGGTTACGCACCGCCAGCGAGAAGAGGGCGACCAGCAGGAACTTGCTGGCGGCACCCTGCTTCTGGAAGGTGATGTAACGGTGACCGAAGAAGGAGAACCAGAACGCGATGGCAAAGGCCAGCGTCGTCACCAGGTGCTCCGAGATGGTGGGCCAGGTGTGAAACAGGGCGATGGAGGTGCCCAGATCGACGAGGGTGGCCCCCCCGCCGACAAACCCGAAACGTACCAGCCGCCAGAATTCCTCGCGGGAGATCATTGAGAAGCCTGCTCCTGCTGGTCATCAGCGGCTTTCGCAGCTGCCTTCTTGCTGGCGCTCTTCTTGCTGCCGGTGACGGCGTCTTGCTTCGGCTCTTCATCCTGCTTGGCATACTGGCCGTAGACCCCTTCGATGAGGTAGACGGGGCGCTGCTTCACTTCCACGAACATGCGGCCGATGTACTCGCCGATGATGCCGAGCGACAGCAGCTGGATGCCGCCGAGGAACAGCACCACCGACATCAGGGAGGCGTAACCCGGTACGTCGATGCCGAAGAAGACCACCTGGGTGACAATCTTGAGGATGTAGAGGAAGGCGACGAAGGAGACGCCGACGCCGACGTAGCTCCATACCCGCAGCGGCCAGCTGGAGAAGCTCATCAGACCGTCGAGGGCGAAGTTCCACAGCTTCCAGTAGTTGAACTTGGTCTCGCCAGCGTGGCGAGCAGGGCGCTCGTAGGGCACACCGACGGCGCGGAAACCTGCCCAGGCGAACAGCCCCTTCATGAAGCGGTTGCGCTCCGGCAGCTGCTTGATCGCCTCGACCACCTTGCGGTCGATCAGACGGAAGTCGCCGGCGTTCTCCGGCAGCTTGGTGCTGGTGGAGAGGGCGTTGAAGAAGCGGTAGAAGCCACCGGCGGTGAGGCGCTTCATCGGGGTGTCGGCGCTGCGATCCACCCGGATGCCGTAGACGGTGTCGTAGTCGCCGGTCTGCCACAGCTTGACGAATTCGAGAATGAGCGAGGGCGGATCCTGCAGATCCACGTCCATCGGCACCACGGCATCACCCTTGGCATGATGCAGGCCGGCGGTCATGGCCGCCTCCTTGCCGAAGTTGCGGGCCAGGTTGACCAGGGTGACTCGCGGGTCGCGGGCGATGGCCTGCTCGACCACCTCACGGGTGCGGTCGCGGCTGCCGTCGTTGACGAATACAATTTCCAGCTGATCCTTGAGCGGCGCCAGTTCGTTATCTATCGCGTTGATGAAGGCATCTATGCTCTCTTCCTCGTTGTAAACGGGAACGATCAGAGAGAGTCGAAAATCGGCATGCGACATGAAAACTTCCTTATTTGGAAAATTATTTTATAAAACAGCGTATTGGAGAATACGTCTTACTGGGCGACGGTCAAGCGCACCGACTGGACATTGAGCGGTGTCGGGGCGGAGAGCGCCAGAAAGTTGGGACGCTTGGGATCCGAGGTCAGCGACTCGCCCGGCAGGCTGAGACGGATCTCGTTGATGCCGGCCTTGGCCAGCTTGACGGTGGTAGTGAAATCGTGACCCAGTGCCACCTTGAGCAGGGCGCCGGCCTGCGGGCTGTTGACCCGGGCCTGGATGGTCAGCTCTTCCGGCTGTGCCTGCTGTTTGGGCAGCACGAAATAGAGGCCACCCTGGCCGCTCAGTTCGGTGCCATCCGCGCTCGGTTTCTTGGCCCAGCCTTCGCTGGAGAGGAAGCGGCTCGGCTTGGTCAGATTGAGCTCGTTGCCGGGCTGGTAGGTCATGCTGGAGTTGTGCTCCCAGAAGCGGGTCTTGCCTTCCAGGTAATAGAGCTTGTAGGCCAGGCTCACGTTGGGGTGGGCGGCCAGATAGAGGGTGTAGAGATAGAAACCACTCAGCGCCATGATGGCGGTCAGAAAACCAAACTTTTTGTACGTCATATCACTCTCTGCGCCTCACGGTTTGTAGGCTGATTTCGCGCATATGCTAATCCAATTGCAAAAAAAGCATAGTGGATCACAAAAATATATTTGGTCACATATTAACCCCTTTCTGATTGGTGTTCCAAATGTCGCTTCCTCCTCTTTTTAGCTAGCCCCCAGGCCCTGTTGTGGCGGGCTGGCCGGGCCCCTTTTCTGCTCGGGCGATGCCGCTTTTTCGGTGCCCCGATCATGGTCTGCATCCCTGTGGCAGGATCTGTCGCCATTTTGCCGAGGCCGATTTATGATGAGCTGATACGCCGTCAAGGATGACCCATGAAGCTGAAACTCTGCTGCTGGATGCTCTGGTTGCTGACACCGCTGGTATCGGCAAATGCGCTGTGCCCTGCTCCCTTGCGGATCGGTTATGACAACTGGCCGCCCTATCACTATTACCTCGAGTCCGCGGCCGGCAAGAAAGAGCTGCAGGGCTTTGCCATCGAGGCGCTCAACGCCATGCTCAAACGGCTGGATTGCAAGGCCAGCTACGTGGAGATGCCCTGGAAACGGGTGTTGCACGGCCTGGAGCTTGGAGTGGTCGACATCGCCATGGAGGCCTACTTCAACGAGGATCGTGCCCGTTACGCCTGGTTTTCCTATGCCTACAATCCGGGCCGCAGCGTGCTCTGGATCCGCAAGTCAGGCGCCTATGCCGACACCGATCTGGCGAGCTGGCTGGCCGACGGGCATACCCTGGGGGTCACCAAGGACTACTACTACGGCGCCGATATCAGCGAGCTGCTGCGCCGTTATGCCGCCCAGGTGAGCGTGGTCAACGACGAGCAGAACTACGGCAAGCTGGTGTTGGGTCGCATCGACGGTTTTCTCGGCGATGTGCTGGCCACCCCCTGGGGCTTGAAGAAGGAGGGGCTGAGCGATCTGATCGTCCCCCATGCCATGGCCGTATATGAAGCACCGACCTTTTTCATGTTCAGCAAGAAACGGTTGTCTCCCGAATTCGTGCGGGAGTTCAATCGCGAACTGGCCAAGTTTAAAGCAACAAATGAGTATGACATTATCTGGCGGCGCTATGCGCCCGCCGGCTAGCAAAGTCGCGGGTATTCACGCATGATGAGCGCCTTGGCCGCCGGGTCTGACGGATTGAAGTGAACCTATCTTGAGGTAAGCATGGGGAAGAAATATTGGCTGGCATTGGCAAACCTGATCTGGCTGGGCTGCTGGCCAGCGGCCATGGCACAGGCCAGCGAAGGCCAGGTGGTGGTGAGCAATGCGGCGGAGCAGCACGACTGGTATCAGAACCGGACGGCGGAGCAGGCCAGGCAAGAGCTGGAGCAGCAACTGCAGGAGGCCGTGCTGGCCCAGCTGCACCCGGATTTCTATACGCTCTGGAAGAAACTGCAGGCCAAGCCGGCGGATCAGCGTGGCGCCCTCTATGACGAGGCGTTTGGCAAGCTGGCCCGGTTCCAGCAGGCCTGGCGCGCCATGGATCTGGTCTCCCGCGAGCAGATGCAGACCCTCAAACTCAATCTGAACAAGCCGCTGGCTCACGAGCCGGCCGGCGACAACCTGCTGGAACAGGTCAAGCAGCTCAGACCCCAGGTCGCGGAATACGAGGCGGTGCGCGAGGAAGTGCGCAAGCTGCTGGCGCTGCCCATGGCCAAGAGGTGGCCGACCCTGACCATGCCAACCCTGCGAGCCGGCGAGGTTTCCCCGGAGCTGGGCCAGATCCGCTCCATCCTCAACGAGCTGGGCGACACGGCCCCGCGCCATGACGACGCCACCTACGACGACGACACCCTGCAGGCGGTCAAGCAGTTCCAGCGCCGCCACGGCCTGACCGCCGACGGCATCATAGGCCGGCAGACCCGCAGCTGGCTCAACACCGGGCCCGAGGTGCGCGCCAGCCTGCTGCTGCGCAACCTGTGGCGACGCGATCTGGTGGATCAGCTCTCCGGTGCCCGCTACGTGCTGGTCAACATCCCCGACTATCGGCTGAGCGTGGTGGAGTCCGGCAACGAGGTGTTCACCAGCCGGGTGATCGTCGGCAAGGAGCAGCGGGCTACCCCGATCCTCGCCAGCGAGATCCGCTCCATCGTGCTCAACCCGGCCTGGCACGTGCCGCGCTCCATCCTGAGCAAGGACATTCTGCCCAAGCTGGGGCGTGACCCCGCCTACCTCAATCGCGAGCAGTTCGAGGTGATCGACGGCGAAGGCAATCCGGTGCAGTTCACCGAAGAGGGCTGGCAGCAGGCATTGGCGTCCGGTTTCCCCTATCGTCTGCGGCAAAAGCCCGGCGATCACAATGCACTGGGTCGCTACAAGTTCTATCTGCCCAACAACGAGGCGATCTACCTGCACTCCACCCCGCGCAAGGCGCTGTTCGAGCAGGGCGCGCGCGCCTTCAGTTCGGGTTGCATCCGGGTGGAGCACGCCGACGATCTGGCCGAGTTGCTGCTGGCGGACTCCCGCTACCAGCCCGACAAGGTGGCCAGCATTCTGAAGGAGAGCCAGACCAAGTGGCTGCCGCTGACCACTCCGATCCCGGTGTTCACCGTCTACTGGAGCAGCTGGATCGATGAGGAGGGACGTCAGCAACTGCGCAACGACATCTATGGATTTGATCGAGTCAGCTACCAGAGTCGCCTGCTGTGATCCTCGCCACAGAGTGAAAAGCCCGGCCTGCGCCGGGCTTTTTCATGGCCCCTTGCGGTTTGACAGCGGCCGGCTCGGCGGGTAGTTTCAAGCGCCTGTATCAAATTCATTCAACGGTTTCACCTCAACATTGCGATGGACGGACAAGGGATGCTTGATCAAGAGATAAGCCGACGTCGCCTGCTGCTGGGTGCCGGTTGCCTGCTGGGGGGCTCGCTGTTGTCCTTCCCCGCTATGGCGAGCCGCAGTACGGCGGGACGTGAACTCAGCTTCTTCAATCTCAATACCGGCGAGCGGGTGCGCACCAGCTACTGGGAAGATGGTCGCTATCTGAAAGACGGGCTGGCCGAGCTCAACCACATCTTTCGCGACTACCGTCGCAACGAAGTGTTCAACATCGACAGGAAGCTGTTCGACCAGCTCTACCTGCTGCAGCACAAGCTGGGTCGCCACGGCGAAATCCAGCTCATCTCGGGCTATCGCTCCCCCGTGACCAATCGCCAGAAGCGCAGTCGCAGCCGCGGGGTAGCCAAGCATAGCTACCACACCCTGGGGCAGGCGGTGGACGTGCGGATCCCCGGGGTACAGCTGGCGCACCTGCGCAAGGCGGCGCTCCATCTCAAGGTGGGCGGCGTCGGTTACTACCCGAGCGACAACTTCGTGCATCTCGACACCGGGCCCGTGCGCAGCTGGTAACGGCGGTTTGCTGGCCGCATCGGCCCGGCGGGTGACTGGTCAGCGGGGTGGTCGAGCTGGTAGGCTCTGGACACCATGCAGAGGAGAACCAGATGAAACATATTTTGCTTGGCGGGCTGATTGCCCTGCTGCTGACCGGCTGTGGCAAGCTCAACCGCGAAAACTACGACAAGCTCAAGATGGGGATCAGCTACGCCGAGGCGAGCAGCATCCTCGGCAAGGCCGAGCGTTGTGACGATGCGCTGGGCACTACCAGCTGCATCTGGGGCGACGAGGGCAAGAACATCAAGATCCGTTTCATCGCCGACAAGGCGACCTTCTTCAGCTCGGAAGGGATCAACTGAGGTAGTTGCAGCCCCCCTGCCCAACAAAAAAGCGCCTGACCGGCGCTTTCTTGTTGGCTGTGATCCGTACCGGCTCGCCAGAAGCTGGCGCGCTCAGTGCGCGGCGTACTGATAGTGAAAGGTGGGCAGCCCCCACTTGAAGCGCACCGCCAGGAGGCGCAGCACGAAGCCGATGCCGATGGCACCGAAGGCGGCCCAGTCGTTGGGCAGGCCCTGATCCAGCGCCAGGCAGTAGAGGGCGGCGGTCACCAGCGAGATGGCGGCATAGAGCTCGCGGCGAAACACCAGCGGAATGCGCTGGCAGAGCAGATCCCTGAGCACGCCGCCGAAGGCCCCCGTCACCACCGCCATAATGCAGGCGATGCCGGCGCCGTGACCCATTTCCAGCGCCCTGGCCGCACCGAAGATGGAGAAGACCACCAGCCCCAGGGCATCGAGCGCCATGAACAGCTTGCCGAGATAGCGCATCAGCGGTGCCGAGATGACGCCAGCCATGGCCGCGCCGGCGACCAGCAGCACATACTCCGGGTGTTCGACCCAGAGCAGGGGGTAATGTCCCAACAGTACGTCGCGGATGGTGCCGCCACCGATGGCCGTTGCCGAGGCGATGATCACCACGCCGAACAAGTCCATCCGTCGCCGGCCCGCGGCCAGCGCGCCTGTCATCCCTTCGGCCACCAGGCCCAGCAAGAAGAGTGCATGTAACATGAGATATCCCAGGGTGCGAGAAAGGCCCGCATCCTAACAATCTAGCGCTGGCGGGACAAGCAAACTCATATATGCATTAGATTAAGTAATGAAAAGGGGGCTTTCGCCCCCATTTTTCATCATGCTTGTCCGGGTCAGCGTTTGAGCTGTTCGCTGCGGTAGTGATCGACCCACATGGCGGTGGCGCCGCAGATGGCGACCGGCATCACGAACAGGTTCACCACCGGGATGGCGGAGAAGAGGGTGACCAGGGCGCCGAAGCTCAGGCACTTGCCGCGGCGCTGCTTGAGGGCGTCGCGCATGGTGATGAAGTCGATCTTGTGATTGTCGAACGGATAGTCGACATACTGGATTGCCATCATCCAGGCGCTGAACAGGAACCAGAGCACAGGCGCCAGGGTCTGGCCCACCACCGGAATGAGGAACAGGATCAGGCAGCCGATGGCCTTGGGCAGGTAGTATTTGAGCTTGATCCACTCGCGACCGAAGGTGCGTGGTACGTCCTTGACGATGTCCAGCATACCGGTGTCGTTGGCCGCCTCGCCAGTGAGCGCCTGCTCCACCTTCTCCGCCAGCAGGCCGTTGAAGGGGGCGGCTATCCAGTTGGCCACCGAGCTGAACAGGAAGGAGAAGACCACCAGTATGGTAATGAGGGCGATGGGCCAGAGCAGGTAGTCCAGCCAGTCGAGCCAGCTCGGGATCTGCTGGTGCAGCCAGGCGAACAGGCCATCCAGCTGCAGCAGCAGGGCGTAGAAGGCCCCGGCAAACAGCACGAAGTTGACCAGCAGGGGGATCAGCACGAAGGTGCGGATGCCGGGCTGGCGAATGAGGGAGAAGCCGCGCAGAAAGTAGTCTGCACCGCTGATCGAGTCTTTTACCATACGGGGGGAGTGGCTCATCGGAGCTCCATCTGTTCATGGGAAACTGCCAGCATATTACAAACAAGCTTTTGATTTGGTAAAGTCGCCTGCCCGCCTCCTCTTTATTTCGTTACCGACATAGGCCGCCATGCGTCTGAAATTGATCAAACTCGCCGGCTTCAAGTCGTTTGTCGAGCCGACCCGCATCGAACTCAACGCCGACATGACTGCCGTGGTGGGGCCCAATGGCTGCGGCAAATCCAACGTCATCGACGCCGTGCGCTGGGTGCTGGGGGAGAGCTCCGCCCGCCATCTGCGTGGCGAGAACATGACCGACGTCATCTTCAACGGCTCCATCAACCGCAGCGCCCACGGCCGCGCCTCGGTGGAGCTGGTGTTCGACAACCCCCACAACCGGGTGCCCGGCGAGTTCGGCCGCTTTACCGAGATCTCGGTGCGCCGCGAAGTGCTGCGTGACGGCTCCAACCACTACCAGATCAATGGCCAGAAGTGCCGCCGCAAGGACGTGACCGACCTCTTCCTCGGCACCGGCCTCGGGCCGCGCAGCTACGCCATCATAGAGCAGGGCACCGTCAGCCGGCTGGTGGAGTCCCGTCCCGCCGATCTCAAGCTGTTCATGGAAGAGGCCGCCGGGGTCTCCCGCTACAAGGAGCGGCGCCGGGAGACCGAACAGCGTATCCGCCATACCCAGGAGAACCTGGAGCGCCTCGGTGACATTCGCGGCGAACTGGGGTCGCGCCTCGACCATCTCAAAGCTCAGGCCGAGACCGCCGAGCGCTACAAGCAGCTCAAGAGCCGCAGTCGCGCTGCCCGCGCCGAGCTGATCGGCTCTGAACTGTGGGCGCTGGAGACGCGTCTTTGCGAGGCCAAGACCGAGCTGGCCCAGACCGAGCAGGTGCTGGCGGCCCTCGATGCCAAGCGCACCGCCGATGAGGGGCGCCACGTCACCCTGTCGGTCGCCCGCCAGGAGGCGCAGGCCGAACAGGCCAGCCGTCAGCAACAGATTTTTCTCGGCGGCCAGGCCATCGCCCGCCTCGAGCAGCAGCAACTGCACCAAACCGAACTCGGTCGAGACTGGCAGGCAAGGCGGCAGGCCCTCGGTGAGCGCATCGAGGGGCTCAAGACCCAGCTGGCCGGCCAGCTGGAACAACTGGGCGAAAGCACTCTGCAGGGGGAGGTGGCGTCGGCGCGCCTCGAGCAGTGTGAGCAGTTGCTTACCGACCAGCAGAGTGTGCGCACGGCGGCGGGCGAGCGGCTCGAGCAGGCGCGCCAGCGCCAGCAGCAGTGGCAGCAGCAGCTTGGCCAGTTGCAGGGGCGGCTCAACCAGACCCGCGCCGAGGTGAACGGCCTGCAGGAGCTGCAGGCCAAGACCCGGTTGGCCCGTCTCAAGCTGGAAGATGAACAGGCCGGGCCCCTCGGCGGGGAGGAGGAGAACCTGCAACCGGCGCTCGATGCGTTGGCGGCGACGCTCTCGCTCTCCCGCGCCCGCCATGAAGAAGCCGAAGCGGCCTGGCAGGCCGGCGTGGCCCGTCATGAAGAGCTCAAGGCAGAGCAGGGGCGCCAGCAGGGCTTGTTGCGCGAACTGGAGGCTCGCCTCGCTACCCTGGATCAGATCCTGGGGGAGCAGATGGCGGGCGCCACCCTGGCGGATCGGCTGCAGGTCCCCCCCGAGTGGGCCCGGGGGCTGGATAAGGTGCTCGGTCGCTGGTTAACCGCCACCCCGGCGGACGAGTGCAATCTGGCGCAATCCGGGCTCTGGATTGGTCCGGCCCGGCCGGCGGTTGCCGGCACCTTGGCGGCGCAACTGGGCGGTGAGCACATACCCGCCTTCCTCAACGCCATCTGGCTGGCAGAGAGCCGGGAGGAGGCGCAGGCCCGCCTGCACAGCCTCTCTGCCGGTGAGTCGCTGCTCACTCCTGCCGGTGACTGGTTCGGCCCCAACTGGGCGGATCTGGGGGAGGGCATGGCCCTCGGCACCCTGGCGCTGCTCGGCGAACGTGAGCGGTTGCACAGCGAGCTGGCCACGGGCCGGGAGGCGCTGCGCCGGCTCGATGAACAGCTTGCCGCCGCCGATGCGGCGCGGGCCCAGCTGCACAGCGCCCATGAACTGGCCCAGCGCACCCTGCGCGAGCAGGAGCAGCAGTGGCAGCAACTGCGCGAGGCCTGGAGCCTGCGTGAAGGGCAGCGCCAGGCGCGGTTGCAGCGCCTCGGCCAGCTGGGAGAGGAGTTGATCCGGCTGGATAAGGAGCAGGCTGAGGAGGCGCAGCGGCTGGTGTCGGCCGGGGAGCGGCTTGAGCAGGATGAAGCGGCCCTTGGCGAGCTGCAGGAGCAGGGGGAGCTGCTTGCCGAGGCGCTGCTGCTCACCCAAGAGCAGGCGAGCGCGGCGGATCGGGCGGTGGAAGAGGCCCGCCTGCGTCGTGAACAGCAGCAGGCCGCCTGCCAGCGGCTGCAACTGGAGCAGCAGAACCTGCGCCAACTCATCACCCTGCGCGAGCAGGAGCTGGCCCGCCTCGGGCTGGAGCTGGCCGAACTCAAGGAGCCGGGGGCCACTTCGAGTCAGGATCTGTCGCCCCTGCTGGCCGAGCAGCGCAGCCTCGAGGAACAGCAACTTGCCTGTCATCAGCGGCTTGCAGAATTGGAGCGCCAGTTGACCGAGCTGGAGCAGGCCAGAAGCGCCGACCACAAGCAGCTGGTGCAGATACAGGAGAAGCTGGCGACCCTGCGGCTCGAGCGCGAACGCAACCTCACCCGCCGGCAGGGGCTGCACGAGCAGTTCGAAGAGCTGGGGGTACGGTTGGTGGATCTCGATCAGGCGGTGCTGATTGCGGCTGATCGCGGCAAGCTGCGCCAGGAGATCCAGACCCTGGAGGCGCAAGTGGAGGCGCTTGGCGCCATCAATCTGGCGGCGCTGGAGGAGTATGAAGAGGCGAAAACCCGCGCAAGCTACCTGGAAAACCAGTGCCAGGATCTGGAGCAGGCGCTGGAAACCTTGAGCCAAGCCATTAAAAGAATTGATAAAGAGACACAAATACGCTTCCGTGACACTTTCGATAAGGTCAACGAAGATTTAAAATCCCTGTTTCCAAAAGTGTTCGGTGGGGGCAGTGCCTGGCTTGAACTCACCTCCGATGATCTTTTGGAGGCCGGAGTGAGCATCATGGCGAGACCTCCGGGTAAGAAGAATGCTACCATTGCCCTGCTTTCCGGGGGGGAGAAGGCGTTAACCGCTCTTGCGCTGGTTTTTGCCATCTTCAGACTCAATCCGGCACCTTTTTGTCTGCTGGATGAGGTGGATGCACCGCTCGATGAAGTGAACGTCGGTCGCTTCTGT
The DNA here is from genome assembly GCF_040908225.1 of Aeromonas sp. R5-3. Taxonomy (NCBI): domain Bacteria; kingdom Pseudomonadati; phylum Pseudomonadota; class Gammaproteobacteria; order Aeromonadales; family Aeromonadaceae; genus Aeromonas; species Aeromonas sp. R5-3. The sequence goes on from NZ_JBFODH010000021.1 coordinate 334,668, forward strand.
TCTCTTGTCAAAGAGATGTCGAGCACAGTACAGTTCGTTTACATCAGTCATAATAAGGTCTCCATGGAGATGGCTGAGCAGCTGGTTGGCGTCACGATGCAAGAGCCCGGGGTTTCGCGCATAGTGTCGGTCGATATCGGTGAAGCCGTCGCTTTGGCTGAGCAAAACTAGAAAGAGAAGCAGCTAATGCAGGAATTGCGTTACATCTTGGTTGCCCTGGGCGGTATTGCCATCGCGGCATTGCTCATTCACGGGTTGTGGAGCAACAGAAAGAATCGTCAGGCACCGATCAAAGAGAAACCTCTGGGCCGGATGGAATCCAAATCACGGGACCGTGACAACGACGCCTTCGACAGCGATGGTATCGGTCAGGTGCGAGTGGTCAGCGGTGGCCGTCGTGCCGAGCCCAAGCTCCACCATGATGAACCCCGCCAGCCGGACGTCAGTCGTCGCGCCCCTGCGCCCGCCTTCGATGATGAAGAAGATGATGACGCTGATCTGCCGCCGCCCGTGGTACGCAAGCCTGCCGCTCGCCCCGTGCCCCCGCCTCCCGTCTATGAAGAGGAGGAGTATGAGGAGCCGGTCGCCGAGCCCGTCGAGGAGGTGCCTGCCGCGCCGGTGCGCAAGCCTGCCCAGGTGATCCGTCGTACCCCGGTTCACCGTTCTCGTCCCCAGCGCGAGCCGCTGCTGCAGCCGCTGGACGAAGAGCCGCTGGTGGAGCCAGCCTACGCCACCGCACCCACCTTCGGTGCCCGTGAACAGGTCCAGGCCGCCGCCCCCGAATACAAGGCGCAGCCCCGTTACGCAGCCCCCGAGCCTGCCTACGAGGAGCCCGCCTATGAAGAGCCGGTGCCGGAGCCGCAGATCGAACGTCAGCCGGTCGAGAAGATCTGGCAGGATGTCTATGTCATCAACCTGATGGCGCGCCCCGGTCACGATCTGCAGGGGGCGACCCTGATCTCTTCCCTGCTGGCGCTGGGCTTCAAGTTTGGCGAGATGGACATCTTCCATCGCCACGAGGATCTCAACGGCAAGGGTGAAGTGCTCTTCTCCATGATCAACATGGTCAAGCCGGGTACCTTCAACCCGTACCGGATGGAGCAGTTCACCACTCCGGGTGTGTCGCTCTTCATGCAACTGCCGCTGCGCAGCAACGCCGCCTTTGCCTTCGAGCACATGCTGCAGTCTGCCGACCAGCTGGCCAGCGATCTCGATGCCATGCTGACTGACGTGGATCGCAGCCCGCTGAGCGACGAGACCATCGCCCGTTACCGGCACGAGCTGGCCGCCTACGAGGCCAGTCGCGACTGATACGCCAGGCGGGTCGAATGAATCAAAAGTGCGGTACCCAGGTGCCGCATTTTTATTGGTCCGCCGGCCAGTTTTTCCATCACACTTCGAGACTTTTTCATGAGCGATATCCTCTCCCGCCACCGTCAACTGTGTGAGCTGCTTACCGAATATGGGCATCAGTACTATGTGCTGGACAACCCCACAGTGCCGGATGCCGAATACGACCGCCTGATGCGCGAGCTGATCGCGCTGGAGGCCGACCATCCCGAGCTGAAAACCCCTGCCTCGCCGAGCGTGCGGGTGGGCGGTCAGCCGCTCACCGCCTTCAAGCAGGTGCGCCACGAGATCCCCATGCTGAGCCTGGACAATGTGTTCAGCAGCGAAGAGCTGCAGGCGTTTGAACAGCGCATGAGCGATCGCCTCAAGCGGGAGGTCAATTTCACCTTCTGCTGCGAGCCCAAGCTGGATGGCCTGGCGGTGAGCCTGCTCTATGTAGACGGCCAGCTGGTGCAGGCCGCCACCCGGGGCGATGGCACCACGGGTGAGGAGATCACCGAGAACGTGCGCACCATCAAGGCCATTCCCCTGACCCTGCGTGGCGAGGGGTGGCCGGCTCGGCTGGAAGTGCGCGGCGAGGTGTTCATGCCCAAGGCGGGGTTCGAGGCGATGAACGCCAGGGCGCTGGCCGCCGGCGAGAAGGTGTTTGTCAATCCGCGCAACGCCGCCGCCGGCAGCCTGCGCCAGCTCGACTCGCGCATCACCGCCAGCCGTCCGCTCAGCTTCTACGCCTATGGGGTGGGGGTCGGTGGCGAGCTGCTGGGAGATTCCCACTACGGCCGCCTCACCCGGCTCAATGCCTGGGGGCTGCCGCTCAGCTCGGAGGTGAAACTCAAGGAGGGGGCTGCCGGTTGTCAGGCGTTCCATGACGACATCCTGGCCCGCCGTGGCGCACTCCCCTACGAGATCGATGGCGTGGTCTACAAGGTGGATGCCATTCCCCTGCAAGAGGAGCTCGGCTTCGTGGCCCGTGCGCCGCGCTGGGCCACCGCCCACAAGTTCCCGGCCCAGGAGGAGATGACCCTGCTCGAAAACGTCGAGTTCCAGGTCGGTCGCACCGGCGCCGTGACCCCGGTGGCCAAGCTCAAACCTGTGTTCGTCGGCGGCGTCACCGTCTCCAACGCCACCCTGCACAATGCCGACGAGATTGAGCGCCTCGGCGTCATGATCGGCGACACCGTGATCGTGCGCCGGGCCGGGGACGTGATCCCGCAGATCGTGGCGGTGGTGGAGGCCCAGCGTCCAAGCGATGCCCGTGAAATCCTCTTCCCGACCGAGTGTCCGGTGTGCGGCTCTGCGGTAGAGCGGCTGGAAGGGGAGGCGGTGACCCGCTGTTCCGGCGGCCTGTTCTGCGAGGCGCAGCGCAAGGAGGCGATCAAGCACTTCGCCGCACGCCGCGCCATGGACGTGGACGGTCTCGGCGACAAGATAGTGGAGCAACTGGTGGACAAGGGGCTGGTGAAGACCCCGGCCGATCTGTTCGGCCTCAACGCCATCCAGCTGGCCGGGCTCGAGCGGATGGGGCAAAAATCGGCCCTCAATCTGGTGGCGGCCATCGATGCGGCGCGCAGCACCACGTTGCCGCGCTTCCTGTTTGCGCTGGGGATCCGCGAAGTGGGGGAGGCGACTGCGCTGAACCTCGCCAACCACTTCCTCACTCTGGACGCCCTGCGTGCCGCCTCGGTGGAGCAGCTGCTGGAAGTGGCCGATGTGGGGGACGTGGTGGCCAAGCATGTCTACTACTTCCTGCGCCAGCCCCACAATATCGAGGTGCTGGAGGCCCTGCTGGCCGCCGGTATCCACTGGCCCGCCATCGAGAAGAAGGAGGCAAGCGATCAGCCCTTTGCCGGCAAGACCTTCGTGCTGACCGGCACCCTCACCACCTTGTCGCGCAACGACGCCAAGGCGGCGCTGCAGGCGCTCGGCGCCAAGGTGGCGGGCTCGGTGTCGGCCAAGACCGATGTGCTGGTGGCGGGGGAGGCGGCGGGCTCCAAACTGGCCAAGGCCCAGGAGCTCGGCATCACCGTCTGGACCGAAGAGGAGTTGCAGCAGGCGCTGCAGGGCTGAGTCGCTGGCTCAACCAGATAAACGAAGAACCCGGCCATGCCGGGTTCTTCGTTATGAGGGCAATGATCGAGGCTCAATCACGCCAGAGGATCTTGTAGCGCCACTTGTCGGGCAGGGTGAGCTGCCAGCGGGCCAGCTCGCTCTTGCTGAACACATACTCGCCGCGCAGGGCAGCCCGCGGCGCCAGGGTCTTGGGCTGGGCTCCCTCCAGAATGGCATTGACCAGTTCGGCCGCCTTGGCCCCCTGATCGTGCCCATCCAGCACCAGGCCGCCGATGGCCTTACCCTTGCCCACCGTAAACTCCCAGAAGCAGAACAGCGGCACCGGACTGTGGGCACTGGTCCACTCCAGCACCTGGCGTTCATCCACGTGGCGGCCCTGCTCATCGATGAGGGTGTGGTAGAGGCCGATAAAGATCGCCTGATAGCCGTTCTGCCTGGCATTGAGCACGGCCTCCTGCCACAGGTCGTAGTCGCCGAGCAGCTGGCTGTTGACCCGGGTCTGGCCGACCCGCAACTCGGTCTGGGTCTTGAACTCATCCTCGATGGCGGTCAGGGCCACGTTGCTCGAATCAAACAGCACCAGTGCCTTCTTGATCCCCCCCATCAGCTGGCTCATCTCGCTGATGTTGCGCTTGAGCAGGGGGCGCTCCAGCACGCCGGTGATCTTGGGGTGGCCGACCAGCCCCTTGTGGCGCGGGTTCTCGTTCATGCCGAGGAACACCACCGGGGTGCCGAGGGAGGCGATGCTGGTGGCCAGGTAGTTGATGGCGTTGTCATCGCCGAGCACCACCAGATCCGGTTTCACCTGGTGGTAGTAGGCGAGCGCCCGTTCGGCGATCTGGTCGAACTCTTCGGCGGGGCGGCGTTTGGTATCCATGTAGAAGTGACTGATGTGGTGCTCGCCCTTGAGGTTGGCCACCAGGCTGGCGTTGTAGCTCTGATCCCACAGGTACTCGGGATGGTAGCTGCTGATCACCAGGATCTCGGCCGCCCACAGCCGCAGCGACAGGGGGCACAACAGCAGTAGCAGCAACAAAGGCTTGGTCATATGGCTTCCCATCGGCACAGAGGTGTTGTCATTCATTATGTTCACTCCTGGGCCAGCCGGTGCCGGTCAATTACTGTCGGAAGGGAAATCTTTTTCTCGCTGGCCGGCATCGGGCGCTAGCCCGCACCAGGCTTGGAGGTGGTCTCGTGTGGTACCTTTTATGGCTGGTCGGGAACTGCGCCACTCGCCTCAAAACCTGTTCTGGATCAAGAAATACGACCCCGCTTTGGTGCCTAATAGACACCACATATAGGGCTGCATTCGTTTTTAATCCCTATATGTTGTGTTATTAAGCTGTGTAAAAGCTGTTCCCTTCTCGTCGTCAGCCCAGGCTTGTCAAGCCTCGGCTGAATTTATTTGCGCCGAGGACGAGGCGTGGAGAAGGGGGCCAAACAAGGGTAAGCCGAGGGCGAGAGCCCGGCCTTTTTAACGGGGAAACTCCATGAAACCGGTTGTGATCAAACGTGATGGATGTCGCGCACCATTCAATGCCCAGCTGATTGCCGAGGCGGTGGGCCGAGCGGCGGAGGCGGTCAATCAGGCCAGTCCGGCGCTGGCAGAGCGCATTGCCGCCGCCGTCAGCCAAGAGCTGGAAGGGCGGGGAGAAGTGGACATCCACGAGATCCAGAACCGGGTCGAGAACCACCTGATGGCCTCCGACGATAAGGCCATCGCCCGTGCCTACATCGAATACCGTCACGACCGGGATCAGGCTCGCGAGGCCCGCGGCCGGCTGGCCCAGGAGATCCGCGGCCTGGTGGAGCAGACCAACGCGGCCCTGCTCAACGAGAACGCCAACAAGGATTCCAAGGTGATCCCGACCCAGCGCGACCTGCTGGCGGGCATCGTCGCCAAGCATTACGCCACCAGCCACATGCTGCCCCGCGACGTGGTGCAGGCTCACGAGAGCGGCGATCTGCACTTCCACGATCTCGACTACTCCCCCTTCTTCCCCATGTTCAACTGCATGTTGATCGACCTGAAGGGGATGCTGACCCACGGCTTCAAGATGGGTAACGCGGAGATCGACACTCCCAAGTCCATCAGCACCGCCACCGCGGTCACCGCTCAGATCATCGCCCAGGTGGCGAGCCACATCTATGGCGGCACCACCATCAACCGCATCGACGAAGTGCTGGCTCCCTACGTGACCATCAGCTGGGAGAAGCACCGGGAAGTAGCGGTGGAGTGGGGCATCGGCGATGTGGATGCCTACGCCATGGCCCGCACCGAGAAGGAGTGCTACGACGCCTTCCAGTCGCTGGAGTACGAGGTGAACACCCTGCACACCGCCAACGGTCAGACCCCGTTCGTCACCTTCGGCTTTGGCCTTGGCGACAGCTGGCAGTCACGCCTGATCCAGCGCGCGATCCTGAGCAACCGCATCGCCGGCCTTGGCAAGAACAAGAAGACCGCCGTGTTCCCTAAACTGGTGTTCGCCATCAAGGATGGCCTTAACCACAAACAGGGCGATCCCAACTACGACATCAAGCAGCTGGCGCTGGAGTGCGCCTCCAAGCGGATGTATCCGGACATCCTCAACTACGACCAGGTGGTGAAGGTGACCGGCTCCTTCAAGACCCCGATGGGTTGCCGCTCTTTCCTCGGTGCCTACGAGGAGAATGGCGAGCTGATCCACGAAGGTCGCAACAACCTCGGCGTGGTTAGCCTCAACCTGCCACGCATTGCCCTGAAATCCCGCGATGAAGCGGATTTCTGGGACAAGCTGGACGCCGCCCTGCGGGTCGCTAAGAAGGCGCTGATGTATCGCATCGAACGTCTCGACGGGGTCAAGGCCCGGGTCGCTCCCATCCTCTATATGGAAGGTGCTTGCGGTGTGCGTCTCAAGGCCGACGACAACGTCAGCGAGATCTTCAAGAACGGCCGCGCCTCCATCTCCCTTGGCTACATCGGGGTACACGAGACCATCAACGCCCTGTTTGGTGACTCGGTACACCTGTTCGACAGCGCCGAGTTGCAGCAGAAGGCCATCGCCATCATCGAGCACCTCAAGGCCGCGACCGATGAGTGGAAGGAGGAGACCGGCTACGGCTTCAGCCTCTACTCGACCCCGAGCGAGAACCTCTGCTCCCGCTTCTGCCGCATCGATGCCAAAGAGTTTGGCGTGGTGCCGGGTGTGACCGACAAGGGCTACTACACCAACAGCTTCCACCTCGATGTGGAGAAGCAGGTCAACCCCTACGACAAGCTGGACTTCGAGGCGCCCTATCCGCCCATCGCCAGTGGCGGTTTCATCTGCTACGGCGAGTACCCCAACATCCAGCACAATCTGGAAGCGCTCGAAAACGTCTGGGATTACAGCTATGACAAGGTGCCCTACTACGGTACCAACACTCCCATCGACGAGTGCTACGACTGCGGCTTTACCGGCGAGTTCGAGTGCACCTCCAAGGGCTTTACCTGCCCGCGCTGCGGCAACCACGACCCCGCCAAGGTATCGGTGACCCGCCGTGTCTGCGGTTACCTCGGCAGCCCGGATGCACGCCCCTTCAATGCGGGCAAGCAGGAAGAGGTGAAGCGCCGCGTCAAACATATGTAACGTATTGGTTGCATTAATTGTGGCGTTAATGCAACCATACTTATAGACATCATGGGGAGGTAAAAATGGATCTTTCTCTTTTAGTTCTGTCTTATGAAACAGAGCAAGGTAAAAATAAGATAAAAACTATAAATAGAGATACTTAGGTTTTATTTTCTCTTCCTGATGTTGTTAGGGTTCTAATCGCAGAGAATCGCTTGCACTCTACTACTGAAAATAATGTTGGATTTGATGGTTTTTATCGAGCTCAAATGGAGGCTCTAGAGTCTGATGAGCAACAAATAATATATAGCCAATCAACGTTAAATGATCCTGGACATGAACTGTATGTCACTCAGCCTGGGTTGCTGCGGATTCTCTCTAGAGACAAGAGCCCTGCCTGTAAACGATTCCAGCGGTGGGTCTTTCATGATGTCATTCCATCAATTATAAAGCATGGGGTATACCCACCACCCGTTGAACAAGAGTCTGATATAAAAAGGCTTACAAAGTTATTTTTGAGTGAAATTGAAGCTAGAGAAAAGCTTGAGCAAGAAACTAAGCTTAAATTTTTAAGAACAGATGAAAAGTTGCTTGAGTTATCATCTGAGATAGAAATGTTGAAGCATTCGTCATCAGATGAAGAATTGGACTATGTAGATATAAATATTTTTGGCTCTCATCTTCCTTATTCTGATAGATATAGCTTGTTCTGTGAATGTATGAATTATTGTATTAAAGAAAAAATTGGAATGAGAAAAATTATTTCTGCTGGCACAGAGATAAATAAACTTGTCCCACGAGCAGTGGTTGAGTTGCATATAGCTAAATGAATTATCACCAATACTATCCGGTCGATGTGATCAACGGCCCCGGCACCCGTGCCACCCTGTTCGTCTCGGGCTGCGAACACCAGTGCCCCGGCTGCTACAACCAGAGCACTTGGCGGCTCGATGGCGGCAAGCCGTTCGATCAGGCGATGAGCGATCGCATCATCTCGGATCTTAACGACACGCGCATCAAGCGGCGGGGACTGTCGCTCTCCGGCGGCGATCCGCTCCACCCCGCCAACGTGCCTCATGTGCTGGCACTGGTGCGGCGGGTGCGTGCCGAGTGCCCCGGCAAGGACATCTGGTGCTGGACCGGCTATCTGCTTGGCGAGCTCAGCCCGGCCCAGCGCGAGCTGGTTTGTTTACTGGACGTGCTGGTGGACGGCAAGTTCGAGCAGGGGTTGGCGGATCCCGGCCTGCTCTGGCGCGGCAGCAGCAATCAGCAGATCCACGACCTCAACGCCTGGCGGGAAGGAGGGGAACGGATCCCCTGTCTGGTTTGCAGTTGAGGCCAGGGATGTTTATGGTTAGCCCATTCCAATCCCTGTGACATCGTTGACGAGGAAATCCGAGATGAACAATCTGCTCAAGATCCTGCTGGCCATCTTCCTGCCGCCGGTCTGCGCCTTTATCCAGGTGGGCTTCAGCCTGCATTTTCTGATCAACATAGTGCTGACCCTGCTCGGCGGCTTACCCGGCATGGTGCATGCGCTCTGGCTGGTGGTGAGCGACAAGCGCGGCTGACGTTGAGCCTCTTTGCTAAAAGCCAACCCGATGGGGTTGGCTTTTTTTATGCTGCTCAAACGGGTTCCGATTGTTACAGTAATGGGCCGGCAATCCTGCCGGGGAGGGGTGACCCCTCTGATCTGACTCAACAAGGAGTGTTGAATGGATTTGAAGGTCTTGCTGCTGGGCACTGTGCTCGGCCTGCTGGGGGGCTGTGCCAGCCCGAGCCCGACTGTGAAGCTGAACCAGCCGCCGCTGGAGGTGACCATGGCGGAGCTTGGCAAATACTGGGTGCAGGATGGCGAGGTGCCCCCGTTTGAACCGGTGGGAGGCGCGCCAGCCAAGCGGCCCGTCAAGGGCTATGTGGAGATCCGTTATCTCATCGACTCCAACGGCAATCTGTTCAGCCCAGAGATCCTGACCTCGGAGCCGCCCGGCGTGCTGGACCTGATCGCCCTGTCGGGGCTGGCCAAGACCCGTTATCGAGTGTCGGAGCAGAACCCGCAGGCCATTCCGGTGCGAGTGGTGGGTCGCTACGAGATTGAAGTGGAGTAATGAACAACCCCGGCCTGGCCGGGGTTGTTGTTTACTGCTGCTTGCAGTCGTTGTAGGCGCTCTGCCACTCCCCGTCCTTGTCGCGCATCTCGACAAAACCCTCGTTGCCCTTGTTCCACCAGACGGCCTCGTGATCGTCGGTGTAGCGGGCGCCGGAGGCAGAGACGATCTGCGGCAGGGTGTAGTCCTTGCCGTCCGGCAGCGCCAGCTTGACGAAGTTCAGGCTCTGATCGGAGAGGGCGAAGTAGCGCACCTGTACCCGTTGGCCCTGTTCGCACAGATAGGTGACGGGGTCGCCGCCGGTCACGCTCAGGGGGTCGGCGCCGCGTTCGCAGCCGCTGAGCAGGGTCAGGGTCGTGATGCCCAGCAGCAGAAGGTTGGCGTGCTTCATGTTGATTCTCCATCGGTGTCATCCGGGCGTGATCCTAACAGCTTGCCCAAGGGGGGCAATGCCGCTCGACCCGACTTGCGTCGATATGCGTCCATGGGCGTCAAAAGAAGCACTAATGAGTATGGGCTCAATGCAGGCCTAGTCTGGCCTCGAAGGCGCGCACCAGCGCCTCGTAGGTGCCGTTGTTCCTGATCTTCTGCAGCCCCTCTTCGAAGCGACTGGCCATCTCCTCACCCCGGGGGTGGGCGCGGGAGAAGGCGAGCCAGAAACCGTCGGTGGAGATCTTGCCCACCTTGACCACCTTCCCGCTCAGCTGTTTCTGCTGGATCTTGAGGTAGCCCGGCATCTCGTTCATCAGGATGTAGTCGACCCGGCCACGCACCAGCATCTCGATGATCTGGGTGTCTGACTTGGCCTGAAAGCGGGTGATCCTGGAGTTTTCCATGAAATCGGTGGGGTAGGTGTAGCCGAGAGTGATGCCCACCGTCTTCTGTTCCAGCGAGGTGAGCTTGAGATCCCGGCGCGGTTCGCTGGCCAGGGCGAAGATGGCGAGATCCTCCTCGAACATGGGGGTCTCGTGCCAGAAGTACTGGTAGCGGTTCTCCTCGGTAATGGTGGCATCGAAGCAGCCGAGCACCTTGTCGCTGCGCGCCTCGTACATGCAGCGGGCGAAGGGGATGGTGCGAAACTCAACGTCGACCCCCTCGGCGGCAAAGGCCGCCTTCACCAGCTCGGGGGCCAACCCCCGCGGCTGGCCGCTCTCTTTGTCGAGAACGCAGTAGGGGGCCCAGTCATCTTCCGCGGCGATCAGTACAGACTCGGCCCGGGCGCTTCCCACCATCAGCAGAAGACAGATAACCAGCCAGTGAATGTGGGTTGCGTGTGCCATGGTCTCTCTCCCGTTGCCAACTGCCCTAGCAAGCATAGTTGCTGGGGCTGGCCGCAGGCGCTGCCAGATACAGGGCAAAAAAACGCCCCGGTAGGCATAGCGGGGCGAAAGGCGCACATCCTTGAGCTAACAACAGGGGGTCAATAACCGAACCGGGTGGCCTCGAAACGGTTAAGCAGTCGGTGGATGAGGTAACAGGCCAGCAGGGTGGCGACGATGGCAAACAGGATGCTGCTGACCCGGTAGAGGGCGCTGAACACCAGATCGTTGCCGGGCGTCAGGTACTGGCCGAACAGGATGCCGAGGGTGGTGAGGGCGCCGAAGCCGACCCCGGAACCGCTCGCCTCCTTCACGTGGGCATGACTGAACAGCATGGCGCCGAGCCAGAGCAGGGGGGCGACCAGGATCAGCAGTCCGGACCAGTCGTAGAGCACCAGTTGGCCGACCAGGCCGAAGCTCACCCCGAGCAGGGTGCCCATGGCCCGCTTGCGGGCATAGCTCAGGGCGCCGTCCCAGTGCATGGGGAAGAGCACCAGCAGAGTCGTGGCCTGGGCCGACATGGAGTCCCGCAGATCGAAGAGCTGGAACACCATGAAGGAGAGGGTGGCGATGCTGGCGCCAAGCAGCGCCTCGTGCCGCATCCGGTGCGGTGCCTTGGGGGAGGGGGCTGGCTTGGGGCGCTCCTCCACGTCAGGGATGAGCGCCGTCATCAGGTAGGCGATGAGCACCGACAGCACGCTGGCCCACAGGTTGCTGAAGATGAGGTCGTTGAGATCGGTCTGCGGGTAGCTGGCAAAGTGCAGCATGATGCTGAGGCTCAACACGCCGTTGGCACCGAACAGGAACAGGCTGCCCCGCGACATGGCGGCGAAACGGTAGAGAAACAGCAGGAAGGCGATGGGGATCATCAGGCCGGGATGGCCGCCGAACAGCCCCCCCAGCAGCCCCACTTCCAGCCCGCAGACCACGGCGGCGGCGATCAGCTGGCGGGCGGCATGACCGTTCATCACCGGCACCATGCCCAGCAGCAGTACAGGCGTCACCGTATAGAAGACGCCGTAGTTCCAGCCGAACAGCTTGCAGAGCAGAAAGCCGCTGGTGCTGCCAAAGGCGATGCGCAGGCATTGGCGTAGTTCATTGGCGGTGAGGGGTCTGTGCCACAGGTTCATTGCCGTCACCTCAGTAGATGTAGTGCAGCAGGCTGAGCAGGCGGATCTGGGCGCGGGCCAGCAGCCCGGTCAGGGCGTTGTCGGGCAGCAACTGCACGGTGGCGCGGGCTCCGGCCGGCAGATGGGCGGGTAGCTGTTCCAGCGCCAGGTGCAGGCGCAGACGCTGAGCGTCGCGCACCCAGCGATCCGACTCGGTGGGGCTGGCCAGCTGGCCGTTGGCATCGAACTGGCCGGCGCTGACCCCGGCATCCAGGCTGGTGACCCGGGCGGGATAGAGGCGGCCCGGCTCGCCGTCGAAGGCGACCAGGGCCAGGCTGTCCTGATCAACGTGGCGCAGGCTCTTCTCGCGAAAATCGGCGATCACGTCCACCTGCTCGGAGACCAGCGCCAGCAGCGGGGCGCCCGCCGCGGCGAAGCTGCCGGGTTTGAGCTGCAGGTTGGTGATGATGCCATCCTGGCTGGCGTGGACCCGACTGTAGGCGAGGTTGAGCTCGGCCTGGGCGAGGCGGTTGCGGGCCTGGCGCAGCAGCAGGTTGTCGTCGCCGGGCAGGCCGCGGTTGACCCTGGCCTGGGTCATGCGTGCCTTGCTGGCCAGCAGGTTGGCCTGGGCGGTGCGAAACGCGCTGTCGGCGTCATCCTTCTGCTGCTCGGAGACCATGTGGCGGCGATAGAGGGCGTCGATACGCTCCGCTTCCCGCAACTTGAGGGCGGCCTGGGTCTGCAGCGAGCTGAAATCGGCGCTGGCGGCGTTGAGGGTGGCATCGAGCTGGCGATTCTGCTGCTCGGCCTGGGCCAGGGCGAGGCGAGCCTGCTCTACCGCCAGCTCGAAGGGGGCCGGGTCGAGGGCAAACAGCAGGTCGCCCTGTTTGACGTGCTGGTTGTTGGCGACAGCCACCTCCATCACCTTGCCGCTGACCTGGGGCGCCATCTTGGTGACGACGCGGGTTGCCATGGCCTGCGGGGTGAGCGGCATCTTGAGGTCGGCCAGCAGGAAATAGGCAAAGACCAGCACGAAGGCGCTCATGGCCCATTTGATCCAGCGTTGGAATTGTTGATCCGGGGTCATCTCATTCTCTCTCTTCACTCTGCGCACCTATCTTGCCAAGGGCATTGGCACAGATGCGGTGCACGATATCTTCAAACTGTTCCAGCTCCCGCTGGCTGATGCCGGCGAGCAGCTCCCGGCGTATCTCCATGATGCGATCTTCAATCTGGTCGAGCAGCGCCTTGCCGGCCGGGGTCAGGGTGACGATGCGGGCCCGCTTGTCCTGGCTGCAGCAGTGGCGTTCCACCAGACCCTGCTCTTCCAGCTGGCCCAGGGTGCGCATCAGGGAGGGAAGTTCGATCTCCAGCGCCTCGGCCAGGGTCTTCTGGCTGAGGTGGCCGCCGAGCCGGCTCAACTTCCACAGCGCCGTCCAGCGGGGATGAGTCAGGCCGAGGGGGGCCAGCTCGAGATCGGCCACGGTGCGCCACAGCCGATGCAGCCGGCCGACCCGCTCGGCGAGGGAGAGCTCGCGCAGCATTTCCAGGTCCTTCATCATGGGGGTGTCTCCTTTTACTTAGCTTGCTAAGCATTGTAATTGTTTAGCAGGCTAAGTAAATAGTGTGATCACGATCTTGTTTATGAAATTTGGAGGTAGGTCTCTCGTGGAGCTCAAGCTGCATGGGTGAAAGGGGTGAGCCGGGCTCTGTGGCCCCTTTGAGTGAATCAGGAGGCTGGATATGGTCGGCAGGGCCCGGCGAAATAAAGAGAGTCGTTTATTGGGATGGCATGAAAATAGTCACAGCTTTTTATGTGCGCCATAATTAGACGATGCAAAAAAATATTATATAAATGCGGCACTCTGTTTTTTATTCACTAATATTGATGAGTCAGCTAAACAGGGAGATGATAGCTGTGGAACGATATGAATCGGGTGACGCCCATCTCGCCATCGAGAGTCTGCTGGTGGACGTGGAATATGTGGTCGACGGCCATTATGGACTCAGCCTGGAAAATGCCGAAACCTGTCATGAATTTGACCCTGCCAATATTCCATTGTTATTAGCCGAATAGTCTTTCGGCTGGTGACATCCGCACGTCAAATTGAGAGGGCAGCCTGTCACAGGGCCTGCCCTCGCTGTTTATCCTCTTGCTGCAAGCTGCCATTGCCAGCAGGAGTACCATGCTTGTAACAACCTCGGCGCTCGCTGTCGAGCTGTCATCGTCCTCCTTATTTCTCACCCGGCAGATCCTGGCCGGAGCCTTTTTGGTGATCAGGGGATCACCCTTGCCTTGTACCGGGTGATCATTCACCACTGCCAAACCTGACAGGCCATTATTGTTGGTTGCAGTGCTGGTTATTTGATCGTTATTTGACAATGACCGCTTCAAGCGCCGCTTTAAAGTGCAAAAGAGCGCGCGTCGGGGGGATTTAATGACGACGACGGGGACCAAAATACCCCCATGTAAAATGGGTGACAACCTTGCCCGCAGGCCATAGCGTTTAAGAATTTAATGTTTTTATATGCCTTTGTTGGCGGGCTAACCGACAGAGGGAGCGGAGATCTCTAGAGTGGCGCCACACCACACGCTGGAGCATAACAATGAAAAACCTCTCTACCCCACACACCAGAACCGCCCTGTTCGGCGGTCGACAGATTGCCGGCATGCCCATGATGATCTTTCTGGGCCTCGCCACCTGCGTACTCTTCTCGGGCTGGAACGGCTCGCTGCCGCTCGGCATGGTCGGCGCGCTGGCGCTGATGTTCGTGCTCGGCACCCTGCTGACCGAGCTCGGCGAGCGCATCACCCCCATCCGCGAATACCTGGGGGGTGGCACCATACTCGCCATCTTCGGCGGCGCCGCCCTGTTTGAATACCGGATCCTGCCAGTCGAGGCGGGTCAGGTGATCATCGGCTTCATGAAGGAGGGGGGCTTTCTCAACTTCTTCATCGCCAGCCTGGTGACCGGCTCGGTGTTCGGCATGAGCGGCGCCCTGCTGAAGAATGCCGCCATGCGCTACCTGCCGGTGATCCTGGGGGGCGTCGCGCTGGCGCTGCTCAGCGTCGGTCTGGTGGGTGCCCTGATGGGGTATGGCTTCAAGAATGCGGTGCTGCTGATCGGTCTGCCCATCATGGGCGGCGGCATGGGGGCCGGCGCCGTGCCGCTGGTGGAGATCCTCTCCGGGCCGCTGCAGATGTCGAGCGCCGATCTGCTGTCGCGCATGGTGCCGGCGGTAGTGATCGCCAACACCCTGGCCATCCTGGTGGGCACTCTGCTGGCCCGCCTCGGCCGCCGCTACCCCGCCCTGACCGGCAACGGCAAGTTGATGATAAAAGAGAGTACAGATAGCGTGGCCGAGGAGAATACGCAGGCGCCGACGCTGGAGAGTCTGGGTCTGGGCCTCTTCATCAGCTCAAGCATGTTCGTGCTGGGCTCATTGCTTGGCAACTTCATCCCCATGCACCCCTTCGCCCTGATGATCCTGGCGGTGGCCGTCATCAAGGTGAGCGGCCTGCTGCCCCGTCGTTACGAGCAGGCGGCGGCCGATTGGTACCAGTTCGTGGTCACCAACCTGACCCCCTCTCTGCTGGTGGGGATCGGAGTCGCCTACACCAGCATCCCCGAGCTCATCAGCGCCTTCTCCGTCAGTTATTTCGTGCTGGTGCTGGTGACCGTGCTCGGTGGCGCCCTGGGGGCGGCGCTGGTAGGGCGGATGATCGGCTTCTACCCCATCGAGGCGGCCATCACCGGTGGCCTGTGCATGGCCAACATGGGGGGCACGGGTGATGTGGCCGTGCTCTCGGCGGCCCAGCGCATGACGCTGATGCCGTTCGCCCAGATCTCCTCTCGTCTCGGGGGCGCCGTCATGCTGATCCTGGCGACCCTGCTCATATCGCTGCTGGCATAAGGAACAAGATAATGAACGACATCATGATGGGCACCAGTCTGCCCTATGCCGAACGCAAGCGTCAGGGATTGATGGGGCGCATGCCCCACAAGGAGGAGTCGCTGGCCCAGCAGCGACGCCGCATCTACCGGCTGGTTTCGGCCATGCAGAGCCCGTTTGATCAGCACCTGCTGCTGCGCCAGCTGCAGGAGGACAACCCGGTGCTGTTCTACGAGCTGGTGCGCCACCACCTGCCGGAGCTGTTGCCCATCATCTACACCCCTGTGGTGGGGGAGGCGTGCCAGCGCCACAGCGATCTCTATCTGCGCAGCCACGGCCTCTACCTCTCCTGGCACGACCGGGACGAGCTGGACCACATCTTCGCGGCGGTGGAGCAGGAGGTGGACGTCATCGTCATCTCCGACGGCGAGCGGGTGCTGGGGCTAGGCGATCTCGGCATCGGCGGCATGGGGATCTGCATCGGCAAGCTGGCGCTCTACTCCGCCGCCGGCGGCATCAACCCGGCCCGCACCCTGCCCCTGTGCGTGGACGTGGGCACCAACAACCCCGAGCTGCTGGAAGATGACTCCTACCTGGGCTGGCAGGCCCGGCGGGTGGATGGCGAGCCCTATTACCAGTTTATGGACAAGGTGGTGGCGGCAATTCGCAAACGCTGGCCCCAGGTAGTGCTGCAGTTTGAAGACTTTGCCGGCAAGCATGCCGCGAACCTCCTGGCCCGCTACCGCGACGAGCTTTGCATGTTCAACGACGACATCCAGGGCACGGCGGCGGTGGCGTCGGCCTGCGTGCTGGCGGGCTTGCAGCAGGTGGGCAGCGCGCTGGCGGATACCCCGGTGCTGATCGTTGGCGCGGGCTCGGCCGGCTGCGGTATCGCCGCCATGCTGGCCCAGCTGGCGGGCAGCCCGGAGCGAGTGCAGCTGTTCGATCAGGACGGTCTGGTCTGTCTGGACCGGGCCGGGCTCACCCCGGCCCAGCAGCCGTTTGCCCGCCCGGCGGGGGAGGCGTGCAATTCCCTGCCTGCGCTTATCGAGCGGCTGCGCCCCGGGGTGCTGATCGGGGTGAGCGGTCAGGGCGGCCTGTTCGACGAGGCGGTGCTGACGGCCATGGGGGTGGTGTGCGAGCGGCCGGTGATCCTGCCGCTCTCCAATCCCACTCGCAGTGCCGAGGCGACCCCGGCCCAGGTGTGGCAGGCCACCGGCGGGCGGGCCCTGCTCGCCACCGGCAGCCCCTTCCCGCCGGTGGAGGTGGACGGCGTGCCACGGGTGGTCTCCCAGTGCAACAACGTCTATGTGTTCCCGGGCATTGGTCTGGGGGCCTGCGCGGTCAAGGCGCGGCGCATCAGTGACGGTATGCTGCGGGCGGCGGTGCAGGCGGTGGGCGCCTATCCGCTGGCCGAGGGGCGGCTGCTGCCCCCCATCGAGCAGGTGGGGGAGGTGGCCCGCGCCGTGGCGAGGGCGGTGGCGCTCTGTGCCCGTGCCGAGGGGCTGGCCGATTTTGCCGGTGATCCCGCACCTTTGATTGACCAGACCTGGTGGCGCCCGCACTATTGGTCCGCGTCCTGATGTTGCAAGGCTAATCGATGAAACTGCGTCACCAACTGGTCACCCTCTCCCTGGGCCTGTCACTGCTCCTGATCGTCATTCTGGGCAGCCTGCTGGCGCTCTTCATCCGCCATTTGCTGGAGAGCAACCTGGAGGACAAGGGGGGAGATCTGGCGCGGGTATTGGCGGGAGACAGCCGGGTGGTGCAGGCGCTGCAGTGGGGGAGCGATCCGGGCCTGCGCGACTATGTGCAGGGGATCTGCAGCCGCACCGATGCCGCCTACATGGTGGTGACCGACGAGCACGCCCGCCGGCTGAGCCACCCCTCCCCGGAGCTGGTGGGTGGCCTGTTTCGCGGCGAGGATATCTGGCCCTCCCTCAACGAGCGCAGCAGCTACTGCTCCAAGGACGTGGGTACCCTGGGGCCGGCCATCCGCTGCTTCGCCCCGGTGATCGGGCCTGACGGGCGCGCCATCGGCGCCGTGGTGGTGGGGTATCTGATGCAGACGGTGGAGAGCATCTACCTGGATCGGATCGCTCTGCTCATCAGCGCCATCGGCGCCGTGCTGGGCTGCGGTCTACTGCTGGCGCTCTGGGTCCAGCATCGGCTGCGGCGTACCCTGCTGGATCTGGAGCCGGAGACCATCGTCAACCGCTTCGTGCTGCAGGAGCTGGTGCTGGAGCATATCTCGGAGGGGGTGATCGCCCTCGACTCCCGCGGCCACATCCGCATGCTCAACAGCGCCGCTTTTTACCAGCTGCGCCTGCCCGGCACCGGCCGCCACTCCCTGCTCGGCCAGCCGCTCTCGGAGCTGTCGCCGCCGCTCGCCCCCGCCCTGACCCAGGTCGAGACCGAGCTTGGGTTCACCGTGCACGGCGAGTCGTTCGTCGGGCGCTGGCAGGCGGTGGAGGGCAAGATCCCCGGTCGGCTGCTGATCTTCAGCCGCCCCGAGGTGACCGGCAGTCTCGGCATGCAGGTGACCCACCTGCGCCAGTATGCCGAGATGCTGCGGATGCAGACCCACGAGTTCGCCAACAAGCTCAGCAGCCTCTCCGGCCTGCTGCAGCTGGGCCATGTGGATCAGGCGGTGGAGCTCATCCAGCAGGAGAGCGAGGCGTGCCAGACCATGCTGCACGATCTGCTGCGGGCCATCGAGGACAAGCCGGTGGCCGGGCTCATCCTAGGCAAGTTCAGCCGGGCCCGCGAGCTCGGGGTGGAGCTGGTGCTGGATCCCGATTCGGCGCTGGGCGAGTACCCGGCGGCGGTGTCGGCGGATCTCATCACCCTCATCGGCAACCTGCTGGACAACGGCATCCGCGCCGCCTGGGCCCGGCGCAAGCAGTGCCCGCCGCGGGTGCTCATCTCCCTCAACGACTTCGGGCGCCGGCTGGTGATCGAGGTGGAGGACAGCGGCGAGGGGGTGGACGAGGCGCTGGCGGACCATCTGTTTGATTACGGCATCAGTCGCCAGACCGGCGATCACGGTGTCGGTCTGTTCCTGGTCAAGGAGACGGTGGCCAGGCGAGGGGGTGTGATAGAATGGCGCCGCACCGCCGAACAGACGACCCTGTTCGGTATCTACTTGAATAAAAACCAATTGGTGTGATCTATGGAGCCCATTTTCACGCTGGTGATCGAGGATGACGAACGGATAGGATCCATTCTGGCCGAGCTGGTCTCCTCCACCCCCGGATTTTCCCTGCTGGGTCGGGCCGAAAGCCTGACCCAGGCCGATCTCATGATGCGCGCGGCCCAGCCGCAGCTGCTGCTGGTGGACATCTCCCTGCCCGACGGCTCCGGCCTGGAGTGGGTGAACCGGCTGCGCAGCCACAACCGCGAAGCCTACGTCATCATGGTGACCGCCTCCTGCGACGTGGAGACCATCCAGCAGGCCCTCAATCAGGGGGTGCAGGATTACATCATCAAGCCGCTGCGGCTGTTTCGCATCCAGCAGAGCCTGGACGAGATCCTCACCCTGCATCGGCGCATCTGCGAGCGCGGCTCCCTCGAGCAGAGCGATCTGGACAGGCTGATGGGCAAGGTGAGACCCCAGGGGCGTGACGTGCGCGACACCCCCAAGGGGATCGACGCCATCACCCTGCGCCAGGTGCTGGAGTTGCTGGCGGGTGAGCCTGACAGCGCCTTCTCCACCGATACGGTGGCGCTGCGCTTGTCCCTGAGCCGCACCACGGCGCGCCGCTATCTGGAGTATCTGGAGTCGGAGGACAGGGTGGACGTGGACCTCAACTACGGCCAGCGCGGCCGGCCCGAGCGCCGCTACCACTGGCGGCGGGGCAGCTGAGCCGCTTGCCGCACGCAGACCCATACCAGCAAAAAGGGAGCCGAAGCTCCCTTTTTCAGGTTTATACGTCGGCACGAAAAGCGGTACGGCGGGCCGCTCAGGCCTCTTCCAGCAGGGCCGGGCGGGCTCTTGGCTTGAACTGGGAGAGCATGACTCCGCTCAGGATGAGGCCGCCCCCCAGCAGGTGATAGCCGTGGATGGGCTCCCCCAGGGTGATGACGGCGATGAGGGCCGTGCACAGGGGCATCAGGTTCATGAAGACCGAGGTGCGCTCCGCCCCCAGGCTGGCGAGGCCGCGCATCCAGCAGTAGGCGGCGAAGATGGAGGAGGCGAGCCCGGCAAACAGCACCATGCTCCAGCCCTGGGCGGGAATGGCCAGGGAGTCGGCGGAGAGGGCCAGCGGGATGAGCAGCAGCACCGCCAGCAGGATCTGCAGGTAGAGGTTGAGCCAGGGGCCGAACGGCAGTTGCCAGCGGCGGATCAAGAGGCCATAGAGGGCATAGCTGGCTGCCCCCAGCAGCATCATGCCGTCGCCTGGGTTGATGCCGCTGTGCAGCAGTGCCTGAGGGTTGCCCTGACCCAGCAGCCAGAGCACCCCGAACAGGGAGATGCTCATGCCGAGCAGCGCCTGCTTGCCCGGCTTCTGGCCAAAGCAGCAGGCCCCGATCAGCAGGGTGAGCAGCGGCAGCAGGGAGCCGATGACCCCCATGTTGGTGGCCGAGGTGCTGTGGGCGGCGTAGTAGGCGAGGCACTGGTAGAGCACCATGCCAAGCAGGGAGAGCACCAGCAGCTTTCCGAGCCAGGGGCGGAGATCGCGCCGGCGGCGCCACAGCTGCGGCAGGCAGAAGGGGGTCAGCGCCAGGGCGGCGATCACCCAGCGGTAAAACGAGATGGCGGCAGGATCCAGCACGCCGGCGGCGGCCTTGGAGACCACGGTATTGGCGGCCCAGATCAGGATGGCAAGCAGGGGAAAGAGAAAAGGCATAGGCACTCCTTGGTATGATGGAGAGAGTCTAGCCTTGTCTTGAACGATGCAAGTAGCGTAAATAAGACATGTCATAACCGCTTTGGGACAATCTGCATGGGCACCCTCACCCTGGCCGAGCAGGATCGCCTGCTGGCCGCCCCCAATCCCCTCTATTTTCGTTACAGCCAGATCCAGGGGGGGAACGCCTGCGCCGAGCATGCCCACCCCTGGGGCCAGCTCAGCCTCATCAGTCTCGGGGTCATGGTGGTGGAGGTCGGGGGGCAGCGGTTGGTGGCGCCGCCAGACTACCTCATCTGGGTGCCGGCGGATCAGCCCCACACCGCCTTCAACGAGCAGACCCTGGACTACACCTCCATCTACGTGAGTCACGCGCTGGCGCCGCGCCTGCCACGGGAACCCCAGTTGCTGGCGCTTACCCCCTTGCTGCGGGCCCTGCTGGAGGATTTCACCCAGCGCCGGGTCGGCCACATGGAGGACGAGTGGGATGCCCGCCAGGGTGAACTCTTCATCGAGAAGCTGGCTCGCACCCGTTGCCAGCCAAGCTACCTGCCCCAGAGCCGGGATCGCCTGCTCGCCCCCCTGCTGGCGGCGCTGCAGGCGGCGCCGGAGGACAACCGCACCCTGGCCCAGTGGGCCAAGGTGCTGCACACCACCGAGCGCACCCTGGCGCGGCGCTGCCAGAAGGAGCTTGGCATGAGCCTCGGCCAGTGGCGCACCCGGCTGCGGCTGGTGAAGGCGCTGGACTGGCTGCGCGGCGAGATGCCGGTGCAGGAGATCGCTTGGCGGCTCGGTTACACCTCCACCTCGGCCTTTATCGCCATGTTTCAGCGCGAACAGGGCTGTGCCCCCCAGCGATATCGTCAACAGCTGGGGATCGGCGCCGGGCAGGCACAGCTCTGACCGCGACCGCACCAGCAATGAAAAGGGCGCCCGCAGGCGCCCTTGTCGATCAAGGGATGGGCTTAGAAGAAGCCGAGCGGGTTGATGTCGTGGCTCACCAGCAGGTTCTTGGTGTTCTGGTAGTGGTCCAGCATCATCTTGTGGGTCTCGCGACCGATCCCTGACTTCTTGTAGCCACCGAAGGCCGCGTGCGCCGGGTAGGCGTGGTAGCAGTTGACCCAGACCCGGCCGGCCTGGATGCCGCGCCCCATGCGCCAGGCCAGGTTGCTGTCGCGGGTCCACAGGCCCGCCCCCAGCCCGTACTGGGTGTCGTTGGCAATGGCCAGCGCATCCGCCTCGTCCTTGAAGGTGGTGACCCCGAGCGCCGGGCCGAAGATCTCCTCCTGGAACACCCGCATCTTGTTCTGACCGTGGAAGATGGTGGGCTGGATGTAGAAGCCCCCCTCCAGCCCGCTCACCTTGGCCGGGCCGCCGCCGATCAGCATTTTTGCCCCTTCGCCGCGGCCGATCTCCATGTAGCTCAGGATCTTGTCGAACTGCTCGCGGGACGCCTGGGCGCCCACCTGGGTGGTGGTGTCGAGGGGGTTGCCCTGCACTATGGTGCGGGCGCGGGCCAGCACTCTGTCCATGAAGTCGTCATAGATGCTCTCCTGCACCAGGGCGCGGGAGGGGCAGGTGCACACCTCGCCCTGGTTGAAGAAGGTCATCAGCATCCCTTCCACCGCCTTGTCGATGTAGCTGCTCTCGTGCTGCATCACGTCGGCGAAGTAGATGTTGGGGGACTTGCCGCCGAGCTCCACGGTGGAGGGAATGAGCTTGTCGGCGGCGCAGCGTAGGATGTGGGCCCCCACCTCGGTGGAGCCGGTGAAGGCGAGCTTTTGGATCCGGTTGCTGGTGGCGAGCGCCTGGCCCGCCTCGGCGCCAAAGCCGTTGACCACGTTGACCACGCCGGCGGGCAGTATGTCCTTGATGAGATCCATCATCAGCATGATGGTGACCGGGGTCTGCTCGGCGGGCTTGAGCACGCTGCAGCAGCCGGCCGCCAGCACCGGGGCCAGCTTCCAGGCCGCCATCAGCAGCGGGAAGTTCCACGGGATGATCTGGCCGACCACGCCGATGGGCTCCTTGAAGTGGTAGCTGACGGTGTTCTGATCCAGCTCGGCGGCCGAACCCTCCTGGGCGCGGATGCAGCCGGCGAAGTAGCGGAAGTGATCCACCACCAGCGGCAGGTCGGCGGCCAGGGTTTCGCGCACCGCCTTGCCGTTCTCCCAGGTTTCGGCGATGGCGAGCACCTCGATGTTCTGCTCGATGCGATCGGCGATGCGCAGTAGCAGGTTGCTGCGTTCGGTGACGCTGGTCTTGCTCCAGCTGGCGAACGCCTTGTGAGCGGCGTCCAGCGCCAGCTCGATGTCGGCGGCGTCGGAGCGGGCCACCTCACAGAACACGCGGCCATCCACCGGCGAGATGTTTTCAAAGTAGCGGCCGGCGCGCGGGGCGACCCAGTCGCCACCGATGAAGTTGTCGTAACGGGACTTGAAGCTGACCAGGGCACCTGCCTGACCGGGAGCGGTATAAATCATCTCATCATCCTTATGTGTGTGGTCCTGACCGGGCTGGCGAGCAGCCCGGTTGCTGCTGTGTATCGCAAGGGACGTGCCAGAGGGTCTGACCAGCGCTCTAAAAGTTACAAAAACGTTATCAAACGGGGTGCGGCAGCGTATCTTGGTTAACCAATGACCGCGGCGGTGGCGATACAACTGTGCCGATTCTGGACAGTGGCCGCGACAGTCGTGCCGTTTGTGAACAGGAGGTGTGATGAGCGAGTTCCCTCAATCTGGTGCCAGCCCGATCCAGCGCTCCTGGCAGCGCTGCCTGCACCAGGGGTTGAGCCGTCAGCAGAGCGCCGAGCTGGACTTGCTGCCCCAGGGGGAGCTGTCTGCCCGCCAGGAGCAGCACAGGGTGCTGATCGCCAGCTTCCGGCGCTTCGTGCTGCCGCTGTTTGACCAGCTGCTGGCGGGGCGCCCCTGTCGGTTGCTGCTGTGCGATGGCGAGGGTGCCATCCTGGCCGCCAGCGGTGACGACGGCTTCGCCCGCCACGCCGAGCGGGTCTTTTTGCGCAGCGGCGCCCGCTGGGGGGAGGCGAGCAAGGGCACCAATGCCATCGGCACCGCGCTGGCCGAGCAGAGCGAGGTACAGGTGCTCGGCAATCAGCACTTCTTCGCCCAGCACAGCTTTCTCAGCTGCAGCGCCTGCCCACTGCTCGGGCCGGACGGGCAAGTGATCGGCGTGCTCGACATCTCCACCGATGCGGCCCACCACGGCGGCGACATGCTGGGCACGGTGCGGCTGCTGGCCATGACCCTGGAAAACGCGCTGCTGGCGCGCCAGCCGGGCTGGCTGGTGGATCTCGAGCCCCAGAGTCTCTGGTCCGCCCGCCTGCTGCTGGGGGAGGAGGGCGAACTGCTCGGGGCCAACCGGGCCGGCCGGCTCTGGCTCGGCCAGCACCCCTTCGACGGCAAGCAGCTGCTGCGGGATAGGCGCGGCTTGCGGTTGATGCCGGAGGCCAGCTCAGTTGTGGCCCAGCCCGGCCTGCCGGCCGCGGCCGGTGGCTCGCACGGCCAGCAGGTGCCGCTCAAGATGCTGGAGCGCGGCATCTCCCTGCTTATCGAGGGGGAGACCGGCAGCGGCAAGGAGCATCTGGTGCGCGACCTCCATCGCCAGTCGAGCCGCCACGAGAAGCCCCTGGTGTGCGTCAACTGCGGCGCCCTGCCGGCGGAGCTGGTGGAAGCCGAGCTGTTCGGCTATGTCGGCGGGGCCTTCAGCGGCGCCCGCAGTCAGGGCAGTCAGGGGTATCTGCGCGCCGCCCACGGCGGCATCCTGATGCTGGACGAGATCGGCGAGCTGCCGCTCTCGGCCCAGACCCGCTTGCTGCGGGTGCTGCAGGAGCGCGCCGTCACCCCGGTCGGCAGCCACAAGCCCGAGGTGGTGGATTTCTGGCTGGTGTCGGCGAGCCATCGGGATCTGGCGGCCATGGTGGCGGCCGGCACCTTTCGCGAGGATCTCTACTACCGCATCTGCGGCTGGCGCCAGCAACTGGCGCCGTTGCGCGACTGGCCGGCCTGCGAGCGGCAGGCACTGGTCCAACGGTTGCTGGCCGAGATGGATCCTGCCCTGCACCTGACCGATGAGGCCGAGCGCCAACTGCTGGCCCACCCGCTGCCCGGCAACGTGCGCCAGCTCAAGCAGGCGTTGGAAGTGGCCAGCGTATTGGCGGAGGGACAGGGCTGGATTGAGCCTGCCCACCTGTATCTGCCGACCGTGGCGGTGGCGCCGGTCGCCACCACGGCGCTGGCGGGCAGCACATTGCGCGAGCAGAACCGGCAACGGGTGCAGCAGACCCTGACAGAGTGCGGCGGCAACGTGAGCGAGGCGGCGCGCCGGCTCGGCATCAGCCGCACCACCCTCTATCGGGCGCTGCGGGAGGCAGGCTGAGGGGTTTGTTGCCCGAGCTTTTTCGTGGTTAAGATGGGTCCACAAGAGACCCTTTGATGATTCTTTTGCATGGCATGGAGTGCTTATGACGCGTACCCGATTTGATTGGCAAGACCCCTTCTTTCTCGATGGCCAGCTCGGCGAAGAGGAGCGGCTCATCCGCGACGCCGCCCGCGACTACTGCCAGGCGCGGCTGATGCCGCGGGTGCTGGAGGCCAACCGCCGCGAGCAGTTTGACCGCACCATCATGAACGAGCTGGGGGAGCTGGGGCTGCTCGGCGCCACCCTGCCGGAGCAGTACGGCTGCGCCGGGGTCAATCATGTGGCCTACGGCCTCATCGCCCGGGAGGTGGAGCGGGTCGACAGCGGCTACCGCTCGGCCATGAGCGTGCAGTCGTCCCTGGTGATGCACCCGATCCACGCCTACGGCGACGAGGCCCAGCGCCAGCGCTGGCTGCCGGGGCTGGCCCGGGGCGAGCTGGTGGGCTGCTTCGGCCTCACCGAGCCGGACGCGGGCTCGGATCCGGGGTCCATGAAGAGCCGGGCCGAGCGGGTCGACGGCGGTTATCTGCTCACCGGCAACAAGATGTGGATCACCAACTCTCCCATCGCCGATCTGTTCGTGGTGTGGGCCAAGCTCGATGGCGAGATCACCGGCTTCGTGCTGGAGAAGGGGATGGCCGGGCTCTCTGCCCCCAAGATCGAGGGCAAGTTCTCCCTGCGCGCCTCCATCACCGGCGAGATCGTGATGGAGCGGGTCTTCGTGCCTGAAGCCAACCGGCTGGCCGGGGTGAGCGGCCTCAAGGGGCCGTTCGGCTGCCTCAACAAGGCGCGCTACGGCATCGCCTGGGGAGCGCTCGGCGCCGCCGAGTTCTGCTGGCACGCCGCCCGCCAGTACGGACTGGATCGCCAGCAGTTCGGCCGCCCGCTGGCCGCCACCCAGCTGTTTCAGCTCAAGCTGGCCAACATGCAGACCGAGATTGCCCTCGGCCTGCAGGGCTGCCTGCAGGCCGGGCGCCTGATGGACGAGGGGCGCTGCCCGGTGGAGCTGGTGTCGCTCATCAAGCGCAACAGCTGTGGCAAGGCGCTGGAGATAGCCCGCGTCGCCCGCGACATGCACGGCGGCAACGGCATCAGCGACGAGTTTCACGTCATTCGCCACGTGATGAACCTGGAGGCGGTCAACACCTACGAGGGGACCCACGACATCCACGCCCTGATCCTGGGGCGGGCCCAGACCGACCTGCAGGCGTTTGAGTGATGGGGCCCCTTGCCGGTGTGCGCGTGCTGGATCTCAGCCGCGTGCTGGCCGGCCCCTGGGCCAGCCAGCTGCTTGCCGATCTCGGCGCCGACGTGGTCAAGGTGGAGGCCCCCGGGCGCGGTGACGACACCCGCCATTGGGGCCCGCCCGAGCTGGTGGCGGGGGAGGCAGCCTACTTTCATGCCGCCAACCGGGGCAAACGCTCCATTGCCCTGGATCTGGCGCGCGACAGAGACACCCTGCTGGCCTTGGTGGACTGTGCCGACGTGGTGATCGAGAACTTCAAGGTGGGGGGACTGGCGCGCTTTGGCCTCGATTATCCGAGCCTCAAGGCCCGCTGCCCAGAGCTCATCTACTGCTCCATCACGGGGTTTGGCCAGGACGGGCCCTGGGCCCAGCGACCCGGTTACGATCTGCTGATCCAGGGGCTGGGCGGGTTGATGAGCATCACGGGTCAACCCGACGGGGTGCCCGGTGGCGGGCCGGTCAAGGTGGGGGTGGCGCTCGTCGACATCCTCACCGGCCTCTACGCTACCATCGGCATCCAGGCGGCCTTGCGCCATCGGGAGCGAACCGGGGAGGGGCAGCAGATCGATCTCGCCCTGCTCGACGTGTCGGTGGCGGTGCTGGCCAACCAGGCGATGAACTATCTCGCCACCGGGCAGGCGCCCGGGCGCCTTGGCAACGGCCACCCCAATATCGTCCCCTACGACGTCTATCCCAGCCGGGATGGCCACCTCATTCTGGCGGTGGGCAACGACGGCCAGTTTGCCGCCCTGGCGGCCCTGCTGGGGGAACCTGGGTGGGCGCAGGACCCCGACTTTGCCACCAACGCCGCCCGGGTGCGCCAGCGTCACCGGCTCAATGCCCTGCTCGCCGAGCGGCTGCTGGCGCGCAGCAGCGCCGAGTGGAGTGCCATGCTGGAGGCGGCCGGGGTGCCGGGCGGCCCCATCCTCACCCTGGATGCGCTGTTTGCCCTCGAGCAGGGGGCGGTGCGCGGCTGGGTGCAGCAGGTGCAGCGCGGCGAGCAATCCTTGCCCACCCTGGCCAACCCGCTCCATCTGTCGGCCATTCCGGTGCGCTATGGGCGCGCCTCGCCGGCGCTGGATGGGGACAGGGATAGCGTGCTGCGCGACTGGCTCGGGCAGGGCTGAACCGGCCTTATCAGGTGGGGAGTCGCGTCTGTTCGGCGCCATGCACCTCTCTTCCATCCTCTGCCATCTCATCTGCCCCGGTGCTGGAGCCCGGGGCCGTCCCCCGTTATGATGCGCCCCGTCCATTCATCTGTTGAGGAACTTCCCATGGCACAACACATTGGCGCCCTGGCCCTGCTGGTGGCCGATTACGACCAGGCCATCACCTTCTTTACCCAGGGACTGGGGTTCGAGCTGCTGGAAGACACCCCCCTCGACGAGCCGGGCAAACCGGGCAAGCGCTGGGTGCGGGTTGCCCCCAAAGGAGCCCCCGGTTCCGCCCTGTTGCTGGCGCGGGCTGCCACCCCTGAGCAGCGGGCCGCCATCGGCCAGCAGGGGGGCGGCCGGGTCTTCCTGTTCCTCGAGACTGACGACTTCTGGGGCGATTACCGGCGCATGCAGGCGTACGGTGTCCATTTTTGTGAACAGCCGCGCACCGAGCCTTACGGCACCGTGGTGGTATTCGAGGACATCAGTGGCAATCGCTGGGATCTGCTGCAACTCACTGCTGCCAACTGAATCTGAAAACGTTTATCATCCCGCCTGTCATAAAGTCATAAAAGTGTCACAGAAAGTTCTAATAATTGGCGCACCCATCTTCACAGAGGAGAGAGAAGGGATATGGCTAAGCGAATTCTGGTGGTCGAGGACGAAGCACCGATCCGCGAAATGCTCTGCTTCGTGCTCGAGCAGAAGGGATATGAAACAGTAGAAGCTGAAGATTTTGCCGACGGATTGGCGAAGGTGCGCGAACCCTACCCCGAACTCATCGTGCTGGACTGGATGATGCCAGGCGGCAGCGGCATCCAGTTCATCAAGCAGCTCAAGCAGGATGAGGTGACCCGCCAGATCCCGGTGGTGATGCTGACCGCTCGCGGCGAGGAAGAGGACAAGGTGCGCGGGCTGGAGGCGGGGGCCGATGACTACATCACCAAGCCGTTCTCCCCCAAGGAGCTGACTGCCCGCCTGCATGCGGTGATGCGCCGCGTCTCTCCCACCTCGGTGGACGAGGTGATTGAGGTGCAGGGGCTCAAGCTGGATCCTGTCTCCCACCGGGTCAGCGCCGAGGAGAAGGCCCTCGACATGGGGCCGACCGAATTCAAGCTGCTGCACTTCTTC
The DNA here is from genome assembly GCF_040908225.1 of Aeromonas sp. R5-3. NCBI lineage: Bacteria > Pseudomonadati > Pseudomonadota > Gammaproteobacteria > Aeromonadales > Aeromonadaceae > Aeromonas > Aeromonas sp. R5-3. The sequence continues at coordinate 362,926 of NZ_JBFODH010000021.1, forward strand.
ATGACCCACCCGGAGCGGGTCTACAGCCGCGAGCAGCTGCTCAACAACGTCTGGGGTACCAATGTGTACGTCGAGGACAGAACCGTGGATGTGCATATCCGTCGCCTGCGCAAGGCCATTGAAGAGACGGGGCATGATCGCTTGATCCAGACGGTGCGCGGCGCGGGCTATCGCTTCTCAACCCGTCTCTAAGAGGCACTTATGTTGCAACCATACGCCTGGCGGCGCCAGTTGTGGCGAATGGCATTCTTCTATGCGCCCTTCGTCTTGGTCGGCTGGCTGACGGAGAGTCTGGCCCTGTGTCTGTTGCTGGCTACCGTCATGCACCTGGGCTGGCACTACCGTTTCCAGAAGCGGCTGTCGGACTGGCTGTGGCACGATCGCAGCCTGGTGCCTCCCAACGGCAGCGGCAGCTGGGAGTACATCTTCAACGGCATCTACAAGCTGCAGCAGCGCCACCGGGCCCGCCGCCGCGAGCTGGCGGGTCTCATTCGCCGCTTTCGGGAAGGGGCCGAGGCACTGCCCGATGCGGCCGTGGTGTTTCGCACCGATGGCAGCATCCTCTGGTGCAACCGGCTGGCGGAGCAGCTGCTCGGCTTTCGCTGGCCGGAAGACGCCGGTCAGCACATCGGCAACCTGATTCGCAATCCCGCCTTCGGCGCCTACCTCGGCAAGGGAGAGTATGACGAACCGTTCGAGATGACCTCGCCCATCAACGAGGAGAAGTTTCTCGAGTTTCGCATCATGCCCTATGCCGAGGATCAGGCCATGCTGGTGGTGCGGGACGTGACCCGGCTGCGCAGCCTGGAGAAGACCCGCAAGCATTTCGTCTCCAACGTCTCCCACGAGCTGCGCACCCCGCTCACCGTGCTCAAGGGCTATCTGGAGATGACTGAGGAGCCGCCGCCGCCCGCCATGTGGGCCAAGGCACACAGGGTGATGATGGAGCAGACCATCCGCATGGACAACCTGGTCAATCAGCTGCTCACCCTGTCGCGGATCGAGGCGGCGCCCACCGTGGATCTCTCCCATCTGGTGGACATGCCCGCCATGCTGGGGCTGCTGGAGCAGGAGGCGCGGGCGCTCTCCGGCGAGCGGGCCCACCAGATCGAGTTCATGGTGCAGCCCAATCTGCTGGTGCGCGGCGATCAGGATCAACTGCGCAGTGCCGTCTCCAACCTGGTCTACAACGCCATACACTACACCCCGGCGGGGCGCAAGATCACGGTGGAGTGGCGCAAGCAGGGGACGATGGCGCTGTTTGCGGTGCAGGACGAGGGGGAAGGGATCCCGCCCGAGCACCTGGCGCGGCTCACCGAGCGGTTCTACCGGGTCGACAAGGCGCGCTCGCGCCACACCGGCGGCTCCGGGCTCGGCCTTGCCATCGTCAAGCATGCCCTGAGTCACCACGACTGCCAGCTCGACATCGAGAGCCGGGTCGGCCTTGGCAGCCGTTTCAGCTTCCTCATCCCCGCTCGCATGGTGGTGTTGAAATAAGCTTTTCAAGCAATGGGTTAGCAATGAAAAGAGGGCGGCGATGGCGGCCCTTTTTTCATTTGGTCAAAAGCCTCGCCATGTCATTAAAGTGTCACATTAAATCCATAAATTTGTCACTGCCAGGTCAGATACTGGCGCCGTCTTGAGAACGGACCTGTGCCAGTGTGGCGCAGGGAGAGAATGAAACGCGACCGGCCGATCGCCCCACTCGGGATGCCACCACGTTTCGGCCTCAGATTGATGACTGCCTTCCACCGCCCCGGAGTCGGGCCAAAGAGGGCAGGGAATGACACTCAGCGCCCCGGTCGGATGACCAGCACTGAGCCAAGTTAACCCGTGTTTTGATGGACTGCGTTCTGCAACCTTGGAGAGATTGGATGAAACTCAACAAACTGGCTGGTGTAATCGGATTCACCGCAGCAACCCTGTTTTCCGTCAGCGCCCTGGCTGCCGGTGTGGATAAAAATCTGCCGGATTACACTCCGACCAGCGGCATCTCGGGCAACCTGTCCTCTGTCGGCTCGGATACCCTGGCCAACATGATGACCCTGTGGGCCGAAGAATTTAAGCGCATGTACCCCAACGTCAACGTGCAGATCCAGGCCGCCGGTTCCTCTACCGCGCCGACCGCGCTGACCGAAGGCGTCGCCCAGTTTGGCCCCATGAGCCGCGCCATGAAGTCCGGCGAGGAAGAGGCGTTCGAGAAGCGCTACGGCTACAAGCCGACCGCCATCCGCGTCGCGGTCGATGCCCTGGCGGTGTTCGTCAACAAGGACAACCCCATCAAGGGCCTGTCCATGCAGCAACTGGATGCCATCTTCTCCAGCACCCTCAAGTGCGGTGAAGCCAAGGCGGCCACCAAGTGGGCCGACCTGGGTCTGGACGGCTCCTGGTCCGGCAAGGATCTGCAACTGTTCGGTCGCAACTCCGTCTCCGGCACCTACGGCTACTTCAAAGAACACGCCCTGTGCAACGGCGACTTCAAGAGCGGCGTGAACGAGCAGCCGGGCTCCGCCTCCGTGGTGCAGTCGGTCTCCTCCTCCCTGAACGGCATCGGCTACTCCGGCATCGGTTACGTCACCTCCGGCGTGCGCGCCGTACCGCTCTCCAAGGATGGCAAGACCTTCATCGAAGCGACCTCCGACAACGCCATCACCGGCAAGTATCCGCTGTCGCGCTTCCTGTACGTCTACGTGAACAAGCACCCGAACAAGCCGCTCTCCCCGATGGAGCAAGAGTTCCTGAAGATGGTGCTCTCCAAGGCGGGCCAGAACATCGTCGCCAAAGATGGCTACGTACCGGTACCGGCCAAGGTGGTCGAAGCCGACTTGAAGAAACTGGGCATCATGTAAGCCGGTTTCCTCTGCCAGACGGGCCCCGCGGGGCCCGTTTTCTTTTTGGGCCGGCTGTGACCGCTTTCGCCGGACCGGGTGATTTGTCGACTTGCACCGGACGCCCGCATTTCCGAAAATAGGGCATCTTTATGGTGAAGGACACCTCCATGACATCTCCCCTGTTCAAGCTTGGCCTGGCGGCACTCTGTACGACCCTGCTCGCCAGCTGTGCCCAGTCTCCCACCGGTCGCAGCCAGATGCTGCTCTTCTCGCCCCAGCAGATGAGCAAGCTGGGGGCTGACTCCTTCGAGCAGATGAAAAAGCAGGAGAAGGTGAGCAAGGACGCCAGAGTGAACGCCTATGTCTCCTGCGTCGCCAAGGCGGTGACCGCCCAGGTGCCCGCCAGCTACGGCATCACCAACTGGGAAGTGGTGGTGTTTGACTCCAAGCAGGTGAACGCCTTCGCCCTGCCCGGTGGCAAGATCGGGGTCTACAGCGGCCTGCTCAAGGTGGCCAAGAATCAGGATCAGCTCGCCACCGTCATCGGCCACGAGCTGACCCACGTGCTGGCCCAGCACTCCAACGAGCGGCTCTCCCGCAGCCAGCTGACCGGCCTTGGGCTGGCGGCGGCCGACATCGCCATGGGCAGCAGCGAATACCGCGGCGCCACCATGGCGGCGCTGGGGCTTGGGGTCGAGGTCGGCGTCATGCTGCCCTATGGCCGCGAGCAGGAGAGCGAGGCGGACCGGCTGGGCCTGGATCTGATGGCCCGCGCCGGTTTCAATCCGGCCGAAGCGATTCCGCTCTGGCAGAACATGAGCGCGGCCGCGGGCGGCAATGCGCCGCCCCAGCTGCTCTCCACCCACCCCAGCAACGAGAGCCGGATCGCCGAGCTGCAGGCCCAGCAGGCTGAGGCCGTGCCGCTCTACCAGAAGGCCCGCACCTCGGGACTGGTGCCCCAATGCAAGGCATAAGCCTGCGCATGGCGCGGCCCGATGACGCCGCCGCCATGACGGTGATGCAGCGGGCCAGCTGGCTCGCCGCATATGGCGGCGTGCTCGGTACCGACATGCTGGCCCAGCTGGCGGTCACCGAGCACCTGCAGATCTGGCAGCGCCGGCTGGCAGAGGCGGGCCCAAGGCCCATGCTGCTGTGTCAGGACGAGGTGGTCATCGGTCTGCTCTACTGGCAGCCGGAGCTGGCGGGGGAGTACCCCACCGCCTGGATCCGCGCCTTTTACCTGCATCCCGACCACTGGCGCCAAGGCCACGGCAAGCGGCTGTGGCAGGCTGTGGCGATGCAGATGCGGCGCGCCGGCTGTGAAGGCGTCAGATTGTGGCTGCTCGATGGCAACCACATAGGTGAGGGGTTTTATCTGCGCCGCGGCTTCGTCTTCGATGGTCAGGAGCGCACCCTGATGAGCCTCGGCCAGCCCTGCCTGCAGCGACAAATGTTTCGTTTGCTTTGATCTCTCTCCCGTTTTTCGCCCTCGGTCACTTTATTTTTTTTGCGAATTAATACAATGTCCCCCTCTGGACAGGCTGAGGTGAGGCGGCTCACCGACAAGGGAGTGTGGCATGTATTACGGCTTTGATATTGGTGGCACCAAGATAGCGTTCGCCGTCTATGACGGTGCCTTGAATCTCTGCCACGAGGAGCGCGTGAGCACTCCCGGCAATGACTATCAGGGGCTGCAGCAGCTCATTCGCGAGCGGGTCGAACAGGCGGATGCCCGTTTCGGCGCGCGCGGTGCAGTGGGCATCGGCTTTCCCGGCATTCTCAACCGGCACGACCACAGCATCGTGGCGGCCAATCTGCCCTCCATCAATGGTCGCCACCTGGGCGCCGATCTGGCCGAGCTGCTGGGCAGACCGGTCAAGGTGGACAACGATGCCAACTGCTTCCTCTGGTCCGAGGTGCATCAGGGGGCGGCGACGGGGGCCGACAGCGCCCTCGGCGTCACCATAGGCACCGGCATCGGCGGCGCCGTCTATCTGGCGGGCAAGCTGATCCAGGGCCGCAACTGGTTGGCAGGGGAGATTGGCCACTACCCGCTGCCGGCTACCATGCTGATGAAGTACCCCGACCTGTCTCGTCCACGTTGCGGCTGCGGCCGCCTGGTCTGTTTTGAAACCTATGCCTCTGGCACCGGGCTGGAGCGGCTCTATCACCACTTCCACGGCCAGCGTGCCAGCGGCCACCAGATAGTGGGACGCTTCGAGGCGCACGAGCCCCATGCGGTGGCCACGGTCGACTGCTGGCTCGAGATCATGGCCGCCGGACTGGCCACCGCCATCTCGGTGGTCGACCCCGACGTGGTGGTGCTGGGGGGCGGCCTGAGCGGCCTGCCCGCGCTCTACGAACAGCTGCCGCTGCGCCTGCCCGGTCATCTGCTGCCCGGGGTCGCCCTGCCCGAGATCCGCGAGGCCCGCTTCGGCGGCGCCGGCGGGGTGCGCGGGGCCGCTTTGCTCAATTTATGAGATCAGATCCGGGGTCTGATCTCCCCAATAAAGGAGTCCATCATGACCTCTCTTGAAATCTGTATCGACAACCTGGAATCCCTGTTTACCGCCCAGGCGGCTGGCGCCGATCGCATCGAGCTCTGCTCTGCGCTGGGGCTGGGTGGTCTGACCCCCTCCTATGGCTTCATGCAGCTGGCGGCGCGCCATGCCACCATTCCCGTCTACGCCATGATCCGGCCCCGGGCCGGCGATTTCTGCTTTGGCGAAGGGGAGTTCGAGATGATGCTGCAGGATATCTCGGCGGCCCGTGCCGCCGGCCTGCAGGGGGTGGTGGTCGGTCTGCTGGACGAGGAGGGACGGGTGCCTGCCGCCAGACTCGGCCAGCTGGTGGAGGCGGCGGGGCCCCTTGGCGTCACCTTCCACCGCGCCATCGACCTCTCCTCTGACTGGCGCCTCGACTTGGAGACCATAGTCGCCGCCGGCTGCGAGCGCATTCTGAGCTCGGGCCATGCGCCGACCGCGCTGGCGGGGCTCGAGACCCTGCAGGCGATGCAGCAGGCGCTGGCGGGGCGCGCCAGTCTGATGCCGGGTGCCGGGGTCAATGCCGACAACGTGCGTACCATCATCGAGTTTACCGGGGTGAGCGAAGTGCACATGTCCGGCATGGGCTGGCGCGGCGGCATGGTGCCTCATGGAGTGAACATGGGCACCTCGGACGACGGTCGGGTCAATATCACCGACGGCGCCAAAGTTGCAGCGGTACGGGCTCTGCTGGACAGGGCCTGATACGAGCCGCACGGCGGCATGGTGTCTCTTCATGGCGTCAACATGGGCACCTCGGACGATGGCCGGGTCAATATCACCGACGGCGCCAAAGTTGCCGCGGTACGAGCTCTGCTGGACAAGGCCTGATACGGTTTGAATGTGAGCAGGGGTGATGGTGCTCTGTTTTGCTCCCTTCTCCCCTGGTGGGAGAAGGGGCGGGGATGAGGGGGCTGATGTGAGGCACCTCCCACCTGGGGGCAAAACCGGGGACAGGTCGGCAGCACCCGGCGCAAAAGTCTGATATTATCCCGTCTCTTTTACCCTCAGGACCCGGAGCAACTTCTCAATGTCCCAATACGACTCTATCGAACAGAAGGCCAGCTATGGCATCGGCCGCAACATGGGTGATCAACTGGCACAGCAAGCCTTCGCCGGTCTGGATATCCCGGCCCTGCAGCAAGGTCTGGCAGATGCCCTGAATGGTCTGGAGTTCGCGGTCAGCCGTGACGATATCAACGATGCCTTCCAGGTCATCACTGCCCGCATGCAGGAAGAGCAGGAGGCCGTTGCCAAGGCTGCCGCCGCCGAAGGCGAAGCCTTCCTGGCCGACAACGCCAAGCGCGCCGAAGTGAAGACCACCGAGTCCGGTCTGCAGTACGAAGTGCTGGTGGAAGGCAACGGTGCCGTACCGGTAGCCGGTCAGTCCGTCCGTGTGCACTACCACGGTACCTTCACCCACGGTGGCGTGTTCGACAGCTCCGTCGCCCGCGGCCAGCCGGCCGAATTCCCGGTAACTGGCGTGATCGCCGGCTGGGTAGAAGCGCTGCAACTGATGCCGGTTGGCTCCAAGTGGAAGCTCTACATTCCGCAGGATCTGGCCTACGGCGCACGCGGTGCCGGTTCCATCCCGCCGTACTCCGCCCTGGTATTCGAAGTGGAGCTGCTGGACATCCTGTGATCCGGCTGGCTTGATTGATACAGACGGCGACCCTCGGGTCGCCGTCTGTTTTTTTGCGCCGCACGCGGCGGGGCATGGGCAGCGCCTGCGCTTTTGGATATAGTCATGGCTCCTGCTGGGAGAGCGCCCATGGCTGCCATCATCGAAGTCGTCGATCTCGTCAAGCACTTCCCCGGCGTCAAGGCGGTGGACGGGCTCAGCTTTGCCATTCCCGCCGGCAGCTGTTTCGGCCTGCTCGGCCCGAACGGGGCGGGCAAGACCACCACCATCGAGCTGCTGGAGGGGATCCTCACCCCGGACAGCGGCCAGATCCTGTTCCACGGCGCCCCGCGCGGCCCCGACTACCGCTCCCGCATCGGCATCCAGTTCCAACACACGGCGCTGCAGGATTTCCTGACGGTGCGCGACACCCTGCGCCTGTTCGCCAGCCTCTACCCGGCTCCCTTGCCCCAGGCTCAGCTCATCGAGCTGTGCGCGCTGGGAGAATTCATCGATCGGGATAGCCGCAAACTCTCCGGCGGTCAGCGGCAACGGCTGCTGCTGGCCTTGGCCCTGCTCGGCGACCCCGAACTGCTGTTTCTGGACGAGCCCACCACGGGTCTCGATCCCCAGGCCCGCCACCACTTCTGGCAGCGCATCGAGACGATCAAGGCGCAGGGCAAGACGGTGGTGCTCACCACCCACTACATGGACGAGGCCCAGCAGTTGTGCGATCAGATTGCCATCGTCGATCACGGCCATCTGCTGAGCCTGGATACCCCGGTCGCCCTGCTGGCCCAGCATTTTGACGGCGTGCTGGTGCGCCTTGCGGCTCACCCGGCCCTCGCCAGTCTCGGCTATCCCCTGCGCCCGCTGGGCGAGCAGGTGGAGCTGAGCTGCCCCGACGTGGCGGACTTGCTGCCACGGCTGCTGAGTCTGGGCGTGCCGCTGACCGGCATGCAGGTGCGCTCCCCCAATCTGGAGGATCTCTTCCTCCATCTGACTGGCCACAGCCTACGGAGCGGCGCATGAACGCGGCCCCGTGGCACCCCGCAGCGGTGCCTGCCGGCATGCCGTCCCAGCCTGCCAGCCCAAGGAGCACCAGATGACGGGATTTCTCAAGCGCATCGGGGCGCTCTTCTATGCCCGCAACCTGGAGTTCGTGCGGGATCGGGCCGCGCTGATCTGGAACCTGGCCTTTCCGCTGCTGCTGGTGCTGGGGTTCACCCTCATCTTCTCCGGCCCGCCCAAGCCGCTGGTGCAGATGGGCGTGGTGGGGGAGCTGCCCGTAGCCTATGCCCCGCTGCGCGCCGTGCCGCTGCTCAAGATCATCCCCTATGACGAGGAGGAGAAGGGCCGGCTCAAGGTGCGCCACCACCAGCTGGATCTGCTGCTCTCGCCCGGCACGGGCCGTTACTGGATCAACCCGGATGCCCCCCAGGGCGCCATGGCCGAGTACCTGCTGCGCCAGGCCGTGCCGGTGCAGCTGGTGCGGGAGACTCTGAGCGGGCGCGCCATTCGCTATGGCGACTGGCTGCTGCCCGGGGTGATCGGCATGAATCTGATGTTCTCCGGCCTGTTCGGGGTGGGCTTCGTCATCGTCCGTTACCGCAAGAACGGGGTGCTCAAGCGGCTTGGGGCCACCCCACTCTCAGCCGCGGAGTTTCTCTGCGCCCAGCTGCTGTCGCGCATCCTGATCACCCTGGTGGTGAGCCTGCTGGTGTTTCTGGTGGCCTACTTTCTGCTCGGGGTGCCGCTGCTCGGCTCGGGTTGGCTGCTGCTGTTGATCGCCCTGCTGGGTGGGGCGGCCATGGCGTCTCTCGGCCTGCTGGTGGCGGCCCGCATCCAGAACGAGGAGCTGGCGAGCGGGCTGCTCAACGTCATCAGTATGCCGATGATGTTCCTCTCCGGCGTCTGGTTCTCGCTGGAAGGGGCTCCCGCCTGGCTGCAGCAGCTGGCGGCCTGGCTGCCGCTCAGCCAGATCATCGCGGCGGCCCGCGCCGTCATGCTGGAAGGGGCAGGCTGGGCCGAGGTGGCGGCGCCACTGGGCTGGGTCCTGTTGTTTACGCTCTGCTGCATCACCCTGGGCAGCGCCCTGTTCAAATGGAGTTACAGATGAAGCTATCGATGAAGTCACTGCCGCTGGTTGGCGGAACCCTGCTGGCCCTGCTGCTGAGTCTGCCGGCCAGTGCCGGCGCCATGCGCTGCAAGAATGCGCTGATCACCGAAGGGGACAGCACCGCCGAGATGCTGATCAAGTGCGGCGAGCCCATGCTGCGCGAGGAGCTGACCCGCAACGAGGAGAACCAGTTCGGCAACCTGGTGCAGGTGAAGTATGGGGAGCGCTGGACCTACAACTTCGGCAAGAACGAGTTCATGCGTTTCGTCACCGTGCGCAACGGGGTGGTCACCGACATCGAGAACGGCCCGCGCGGCAATTGATCCTGCCGACCGGATGCTGCGCGCCGAGTGCGGTGGTGTGGCTCCGGTCTCTTTCCGGCGTTTACGCCCCCGTTCCCACCTTTCATCCCTCTCTTCCGGTTGCCCGGTATTGGTTCATGCCCCCCAATAACGGGCCCTGTTGTTGGCAAAATACGCCCGATAAATGCGTTGTCAGCGCGTTTTTCTGCCCCAATCCGGTGCGTCCGATTTTTTGCGAAAAATAATCCTCACATTATCGGGGGCTTGGAACCGTAGGCCATTTTGCGAATAAGGGTCTATTTTTAATTCTAAGAGTGCATATCGGCCCGTTGACCTATTTTGTGCTGCTGCACCAAGGTTGGGCCGGCTTGCACCGATTGACAGGTTTTTGAACCGCTCGATAAGCTGTGAAAAAGCAGAGAAACGAAGGCATCTTGCCAGGTTCTGGTGCCTATTTGAATCAAACCACAGGGAAGCGTGAGATGAAGCAGATACACAAGGCAAGTATGGTGATGGTGCTGTCGCTGGTGGCAGCCAATGCATGGGCCGATGGCACCCTGGATGCCGTCAAGAAGAAGGGGTTCGTGCAGTGCGGGGTGGGGGATGGCCTGCCGGGTTTCTCCAATCCGGACGCCAAGGGCACCTGGACCGGTCTGGACGTGGATGTGTGCCGCGCCGTGGCCGCGGCCGTGCTGGGGGATGCCGGCAAGGTGAAGTATGTCTCCCTCACCGCCAAGGAGCGTTTCACCGCCCTGCAATCCGGCGAGGTGGATCTGCTGTCGCGCAATACCACCTGGACCCTGACCCGGGACGGGTCGCTGGGCCTGACCTTTGCCGGGGTGAACTACTACGATGGCCAGGGCTTTCTGATCAAGCAGTCTCTTGGGGTCAAGAGCGCCAAGGAGCTCGACGGTGCCGCCGTCTGCATCCAGTCTGGCACCACCACAGAGCTCAACCTGGCGGACTATTTCCGCGCCAATGGCGGCATGAAATATACCCCTGTGGTGTTCGATACCTCGGATCAGACCGTCAAGGGGTTCGAGGCGGGCCGCTGCGACGTGCTGACCTCGGATCAGTCCCAGCTCTATGCCCTCAAGATCAAGCTCAGCAAGCCGGCGGAGGCCATGGTGCTGCCTGAGGTGATCTCCAAGGAGCCGCTGGGGCCTGCCGTGCGCCAGGGTGACGATCAGTGGTTCAAGGTGGTGCGCTGGAGCCTCAACGCCATGCTCAATGCCGAGGAAGCCGGGGTCACCTCTGCCAACGTGGACGAGATGCTCAAGTCCACCAACCCTGACATCCGTCGTCTGCTGGGGCTGGAAGAGCCCAAAGGGACTGTGCTGGGGCTGGATGACAAATGGGCCTACAACATCGTCAAGCAGGTCGGCAACTATGGCGAATCCTTCGATCGCAACGTCGGTGCCGGCTCCCCCCTCAAGATCGAGCGCGGCATCAATGCGCTCTGGAACAAGGGTGGCCTGATGTACGCGCCGCCCATCCGCTGAGTCGACAACCATCGGGGGGCCGAGGCCCCCCATTTCCCCTGGCTTTGTCGGAGTCATCCTCATGGCGTTACACGCATCAAACCATAGGAAGGAACAGGGCCGCTGGTGGTATGACGCCAAGGTGCGGGCATTGATCTTCCAGTGCTTGGCCATCGCGGTCGTGGTCGGGTTCCTGTTCTACATCATCCACAATGCCCTGACCAATCTGGCCACCCGTGGCATCACCACCGGCTTCGATTTTTTGGGCAACACGGCGGGCTTTGGCATCCTGCAGAGCCTGATCCCCTATGACGAGACCTATACCTTCGGCCGTACCTTTCTGGTGGGGCTGCTCAATACCCTGCTGGTCTCCGTGCTCGGCATCCTGTTTGCCACCCTGCTCGGTTTCATGCTCGGGGTGGCGCGCCTGTCGCGCAACTGGCTGGTGGCCAAGATAGCGACCGTCTACATAGAGACGTTTCGCAATATCCCGCTGCTGCTGCAGATCTTCTTCTGGTACTTCTCGGTGCTGCGCACCCTGCCATCTCCGCGCCAGAGCGTGGATCTGGGGGGGCTCGCCTTCCTCAACGTGCGGGGCCTCTATCTGCCCAAGCCCCTGTTCGAAGAGGGATTCGGCTACGTGCTCTTGGCCCTGCTGATCGCCGTGGTGTTGAGCTGGGGGCTGAGCCGCTGGGCACGGCGCCGTCAGGCCCTGACCGGCAGGATATTCCCGTTCTGGCGCAGCGTGGCTGCCCTGGTCATTCTGTTGCCGGCCGCCGCCTTCTTGCTGGCGGGCAGCCCGCTCAGCTGGAGCGTACCGGCCCTGCAGGGGTTCAACTTCCGGGGCGGTCTGACGGTGTTGCCCGAGCTCGCAGCCCTCTTGCTGGCGCTGACCATCTACACGGCGGCCTTTATCGCGGAGATAGTGCGTTCCGGCATCCTGGCCATCAGCAAGGGGCAGACGGAGGCGGCCTCCGCCCTCGGGCTCTCACCCGCCAAGACGCTGCGGCTGGTGATCATTCCCCAGGCGATGCGGGTCATCATCCCCCCCTTGACCAGCCAGTATCTGAACCTCACCAAGAACTCCTCGCTGGCCACGGCCATCGGCTATCCGGATCTGGTGTCTGTGTTCATGGGCACCACCCTCAACCAGACCGGGCAGGCCATCGAGGTCATCGCCATGACCATGGGGGTCTATCTCGTCATCAGTATCATCACCTCGCTGCTGATGAACATCTACAACCGCAGAATGACGCTGGTTGAGCGCTAGGGAGTAGTCATGTTTGTGAACGACTTGCAGGAGGCGCTGCCGCCTCCCAGCCATCGCCGGGGCCTGGTCGCCTGGCTCAGGCAGAATCTGTTTCCCAACTGGTGGAACGGCCTGCTGACCCTGGCGCTGGCCTATCTGCTGCTGCCGCTGATCTGGTCTGCCCTGGACTGGGCGCTGTTCTCCGCCACCTGGCAGGGGAGCAGCCGCGAGGCCTGCGGCCAGGGCGGCGCCTGCTGGATCTTCATCGAGAGCCGGCTGGGGCAGTACCTCTATGGCTTCTACCCGGCCGATCAGTACTGGCGCATCAACCTGACCTTCGCCGGCCTGGCGGTGTTGCTGGCCCTGCTCATCTGGCCCAAGACCCCGCGCAAGGGGTGGCTGGCGCTGTTCACCCTGCTGGTGTTCCCTGTCATCGCCTTCTTCCTCATCCATGGCGGGGCTGGGCTGGAGGTGGTGGAGACGAACCGCTGGGGTGGGCTGATGCTGACCCTGGTGCTGGCGGTGGTGGGTATAGTGGTTGCGCTGCCGTTCGGCATCCTGCTGGCGCTCGGGCGTCGCTCCCACATGCCGGTCATCGCCAGCCTCTGCACCGTCTACATCGAGTTCTGGCGGGCAGTGCCGCTTATCACCGTGCTCTTCATGGCGTCAGTCATGCTGCCACTGTTCATGAGTACCGAGGTGGAGCTCGACAAGCTGCTGCGGGCGCTCATCGGCATCATCCTGTTCCAGGCGGCCTATGTGGCCGAGGTGGTGAGAGGCGGGCTGCAGGCGATCCCCAAGGGGCAATACGAGGCGGGGGAGGCCCTGGGGCTCTCCTACTGGAAAATGATGGGGCTCATCATCATGCCCCAAGCCCTCAAGATCACCATCCCCTCGCTGGTGAATACCTTTATCTCCCTGTTCAAGGACACCAGCCTGGTGCTGATCATCGGGCTGTTCGATCTGTTGGCCATCTCCAAGGTGGCGCTGGCGGATCCGGCCTGGCTGGGGTATTCCACCGAGGCGTATGTCTTTATCGCCATGATCTTCTGGATGTTCTGTTTTGGCATGTCCCGCTACTCCATCTATCTGGAGCGCAAACTCAACACGGGCCACAAGCATTAGGAGTAGTTTCGAGATGAAAACGGACGCTGTCGTCGAACTGAAAGCAGTCAACAAGTGGTACGGTGAGTTTCACGTGCTGCGCAACATCAACCTGCAAGTAGGCAGAGGGGAGAAGATCGTCATCTGCGGGCCATCTGGCTCTGGCAAGTCCACCATGATCCGCTGCATCAACCGGCTGGAAGAGCACCAGAGCGGGGACATCCTGGTCAAGGGCACGGCCCTGACCTCGGATCTCAAGAACATCGAGGCGGTGCGCCGGGAGGTGGGCATGGTGTTCCAGCACTTCAACCTTTTCCCCCACCTGACCGTGCTGGAGAACTGCTGCCTGGCCCCCATCTGGGTCAAGCAGCTGCCGCGCAGGGAGGCCGAAGAGATCGCCATGAACTTCCTGCGCCGGGTGCGGATCCCGGAGCAGGCTCTGAAGTATCCGGGTCAGCTCTCCGGCGGCCAGCAGCAGCGAGTCGCCATCGCCCGCAGTCTCTGCATGAACCCCCAGGTGATGCTGTTTGACGAACCCACCTCGGCGCTGGATCCCGAGATGGTGCGCGAGGTGCTGGACGTCATGGTGGAGCTGGCCCACGAGGGGATGACCATGCTCTGCGTCACCCACGAGATGGGGTTTGCCAAGCAGGTGGCGGATCGGGTGATCTTCATGGACCGGGGACAGATCATCGAGGAGAACGTGCCGGATCAGTTCTTCGACAACCCCCAGTCGGATCGGACCAAGCTGTTCCTCTCCCAGATCCTGCAGCATTGAGCCGCATGGGGGGATGTCGTCCATAAAAAAAGCCCGCACTCTGGTGAGCGGCGGGCAAGTAGTAAAAGCATGGACGCAGACTACAAAACAGAAAGGACTATGGAAGTTACCCCAACAGCAGGGTGGTGTGGCGCAGGCCGCGAACCTCTAGATTGATCTGCCGGGCCAGACTCAGGGTCTGACGGCAGGTCAGGCTCTCCAGATTGATCTCGCCGCCGCTGAACTCGAACCGCCCGTGGGTCTCCACCATGAAGCTGCCGTGATGGAAGCTCTTGATGTAGCGGGCAATCTGGCGGGGAGACAAGTTCTTGAACACCTTCATCACAAAACACCTGTTGCGTGGACAGGGCACACTATGGCTTCGTCAGGTGACACGGATGTGACAATTTATGGAGGTTTGTATGAATCCGGTTTGTCGTCGGCGGCCGGCCGGGACGCAATTGAAAAAAGGCTGCCATGACAAGCCGTTACCCCGATATACTGCGGTCACTTGGATGAATCAGAAGGGTCTGCGTGTGGAGTGGGTGGATGTGGTGGATGGAGAGAACCGGGTGATCGGCGTGGCCGAGCGCGCCAAGGTGCGGCGAGAGAACCTCTGCCACCGCGCCAGCTATATCCTGGTACTCGACGAGGCTGACCGGATCCTGGTGCAGCGGCGTACCCTCAGCAAGGATTTCTGCCCCGGCATGCTGGACGCCTGCGCCGGCGGCGTGGTCACCACGGGCGAGCAGATGGAACCCTCCGCCCGCCGCGAGCTGGCCGAGGAGCTGGGCATCGAAGGGGTGCCGCTGCAGAGTTTTGGCACCTTCTATGCCGAAGGGGAGGGCTATCGGGTCTGGGGTGGCCTCTACAGCTGCCACTATCAGGGGCCGCTGCGGCTGCAGGCCGAAGAGGTGAGCGAGGTGTGCTGGATGAGCCAGGCAGAGATAGCCGCGCGGGCCGCCGAATTCACCCCCGACTCTTTGCTCGCCATCGCCACCTGGCAGGCGCGGCGCTGAGCGGCGTTGCATGCAGAACGGGCAGCCACTGGCTGCCCGTTCTGTTTCTGGGCGGTGGGAACCTCACACCAGCCTGAGCCGCCGGTTGGTGCGCCCGCAGGGGCTGGCACCGGCGAGCCAGTGGCCCTGCCACTCGGTAACGAGGCGCAGCAGCGGGTACTCCAGATCGAGCCGGGTCACCACCAGCTGGCCGACGGCGTCGCCGATGACCGGCTCGCCGCTGGCCAGATCGATGATTTCGACCAGACAGTTCTCGTTGACGATGAAGCCCTGGCCGGGTTGGCTCTCGTAGGCGATCACCCCGGCATCCTGCAGCAGCAGGCAGTTGAGCGCGCGGATGCCGTGCACCGCCTGCAGCGGCCGGGTGTCGGGGTGGGACGATTCGCACAGCAGGGCGCAGCGCAGGCTGTCGCTCGGTACCTCGGCCCGCTCTGCCGCCTCCAGCAGGTCCAGCAGCACCGCCAGCGGTCCGACGAAGCCGGTCGGCTCAAAGCGCTGCAACGCCTCCAGCTGGCGGCGGGTATCGTGGGGGCCGCAGGGCACCACCGGGCTCCCCAGCTGGCGGGCGCCGTTGTCGAAGATGAAGGCGGTGGGGCTGATGTGATAGTCGTGACCGTTGAGCAGCACCTCCCCGGCCTTGAAACCGGCGGCGAACAGGGCCCGCGCAGCCCCCCACCAGTCGGCCCCGGCATATTCGGGAATGGCCAGCTGGCCGGGGCAGGCAAACACCCGCAGCGCCTGGCTGGCGGGGCGGCCGGTAAGGCCGGCAAAGGGCGGGTGGGCCTGCTGGGCAGCGAACAGCTCGCCGGCGTTGAGCAGGGGCAGGCTGGCCAACTCCCCCAGATCCTGCAGGCGGCGCTGGCGGTAGGCGCTGGAGTAACCGGTACAATACTGGCCGACATGGGCAAGCAGGTGGTTGAGCTGATCCAGCTGCTGCTGCTCGCGCAGGGGGGAGGGGCGAATTTCCAGTCCATCGTAATAGTGCTGCATGAAGCCTCCTTGGTCGGCTGATCCTGCTCAAGGTTAGTTCAAATGATCCCGCTAAAGGGGGGCCTGTGTCACAGCTCGGTCGTGGGGTAGACTGGGGCTCCTTCCCTCCACTTAAGGATGAGCACAATGATTGCGACGGGTCAGACCCTGCCTGCGGGCGAATTCACCTTCATCACCCCAGAGGGGAAACAGCAGCGGGATACCCACAGCCTGTTTGCCGGCAAGCGGATGGTGCTGTTTGCAGTGCCCGGCGCCTTTACCCCCACCTGTTCCAACGCCCATCTGCCGGGATACGTGGTGCTGGCCGATCGGTTCAAGGCCAAAGGGGTGGATGCCATCTGCTGCCTGTCGGTCAACGACGCCTTCGTGATGAAGGCGTGGCAGGATGCCCAGAACGCCGCTGCCATCACCATGTTGGCGGACGGTGACGGCAGCTGGACCCGGGCCCTGGGGCTGGCCAAGGAGACCGGCGCCTTTGGCGGCGTGCGCGCCCAGCGCTTTGCCCTCATCGCCAATGACGGCGTGGTGGAGCGGCTCTTCGTGGAGGCGCCGGGCAAGTTCGAGGTGTCGGATGCCGAGAGCCTGCTGGCGGCGCTGTGAAAGATTAATCGCCGTTTGATTTCATCTTGAAATAGCAAGGCGGCCCGTTACACTGTTGCCGCGTTTGGATGGAGCCAGGCAAGTTGCCTGGCTCTCGTGTTTGCCGTGGATGAGATAGAAAAATATGACCCTGGCTTTTGTTGCCCTGATTGCCGGACTGGCGTTGCTGGTCTGGAGTGCCGACAAGTTCGTGGACGGTGCCGCCGCCACTGCCCGTTATGCCGGTATGCCGCCGCTGCTCATCGGCATGGTGATCATCGGTTTTGGTACCTCGGCCCCTGAAATGGTGGTCTCCGCGCTGGCGGCTTCCCAGGGCAACCCCGGGCTGGCGCTCGGCAATGCCTATGGCTCCAACATCACCAATATCGCCCTTATTCTCGGCTTGACGGCCCTGATCAGCCCCATCGCCGTTGCTTCCCAGGTGGTGCGCAAGGAGATCCCCATCCTGCTCGGCATCACCCTGCTCTCCGGCGCCCTGTTGCTGGATGGTCGCCTGGATCGCACGGACGCCGCCATCCTCGGCGTGGTGTTCCTGGCGCTGATGGGCTGGTCCATCTGGGCCGGCATGCGCGGCAAGGGGGATGCGCTGGATGCGGAGACCGAGGAGAGCATCGAGAGCGAAGGCATGTCCCTCAAGCTGGCCCTGTTCTGGCTGGTGGTCGGGCTGGTGCTGCTCATCGGTGCCTCCCGCCTGTTGGTATGGGGCGCAGTGACCATAGCCCAGGGCTTTGGCATCAGCGATCTGGTGATTGGCCTCACCATAGTCGCCATCGGCACCTCGCTGCCGGAGCTGGCCTCTTCGCTTATCGCCATTCGCAAGAACGAGCATGATCTGGCCCTTGGCAACGTGCTCGGCTCCAACCTGTTCAACACCCTGGCGGTGGTCGGGATCGCGGCCGGCATTCATCCGCTGGACGTGGCGCCTGAGGTGCTCTCTCGCGACTGGAGCTTGATGATGGGGTTGACCCTGTTGCTGCTGGTGATGTGCCTGGGCCGCAAGGGGCAGGGGCGTATCAACCGGCTGGAGGGGGGCGTGCTGCTTGCCTGCTTCGTCGCCTACACTGGCTGGCTGCTGACCAGCCAGTTTATCTGACGATTCGCCAGACAATAAAAAGAAGGGGGAAGCATCGGCTTCCCCCTTCTTTTTTTGGCGCAGGTATGTCAGGCCACGGCAACCATCTTCTGCCCTTTCTGGCTGCTGTCCAGAATGAGGATGTTCGCCTTGGGGAAGAAGTTGAAGGTGGAGGCCGACGCCCAGGTATAGGCCCCCATCACCCGGCCCACCACCAGCTCGCCGATGGCCAGATCCGGCAGCATGATGCCGTCGCGGATCACGTCCACGCTGTCGCAGGTCGGGCCTGAGAGCACAGAGTTGTGCAGCTCGCCGCGGGCCAGCGGGGTGCTCACCGGGTAGGTGACGTGATCGTAGAGCTGGCCGTTGTAGCTGCCGTAGAGACCGTCATCCAGGTAGTACCAGATCTTGTCGCCGCGATGGGCCTTGCCCATCACGCTGGATACCGAGGTCATGGCCGGCGCACTGATGAAGCGGCCCGGCTCGGCAATCTTCTGCACCGTGGCCGGCAGCTTGGCCAGCGCCTCGCGGATCGGCGCGCAGAAGCCGTCGATGTCGAACTCGCCACCCTCATAATCCACCGGGAAGCCGCCACCGATGTCCAGCACCCAGGGCTTGAGGCCGAGCTCCCAGGCCTGCTCCATGATCTCGCGGCAGGCGTCGATGGCCTGCACGTGTCGACGGGCATGGGGCACCTGGGAGCCGACGTGGAACGATAGCCCCATCACCTTGATCCCCTTGGCGTGGGCCAGCTGCAGCAGCGGCAGCGCCTGTTCCGGAGTGCAGCCGAACTTCTTGGAGAGGTCGACCTTGGTCTCGGGATTGGGGAAGCTCACCCGCAGCAGCAGTTTCACCTCGTCCTTGTAGGGCAGGAACTTCTCCAGCTCCAGCGGGTTGTCGTAGACAAACACGGTGCAGCCGTACTCCAGCGCATAGCGGATATCGCTGTCGCGCTTGATGGGGTGGGTATGAATGCAGCGCCCCGGGCGGACACCCTGACTGCGCACCAGATCCACTTCGCCATTGGTGGCCAGATCGAAACAGGCCCCCTCTTCCTTCAAGACAGAGACCACTGCCTCGTGGGGCAGGGGTTTGAGTGCATAGTGCAATCGTACATCGGGCAGGGCGGCGGCCAGGGCCCGATACTGTTTGCGGACGGCTGCCTTGTCGAGCAGCAGCAGGGGGGAGCCGAATTGTTCAACCAGCTGACGGTAATCTTGTGCAACCAGGGTCTCGTTCATTCTCTTTTGGTCATCCTTAGGGGGCGTGATATGCCCAAGCCATATGCGATTGAACCGGCGACGGCCGGCTCAGGCGAGCGGTCCGGGGGGACCAACCAGGCACACTGCATAACTTCCTTGCGAAGTGCTTAGTTATGCGCGGGATTATCGGCTTATTGCGTTTGTGTGCAACCCTTTTGATTGGATATGTCGGCAAGTTTTTCTGGTCGAGACGAAAGATCATCTTGATATGGCCCATGTTTCGACTAGTGAGCGGCAGGCTGTGCAGGCAACCTTGTCTAACGTATTGATAGTTAACGAACAAATAACATTCAGCCTCCGCCTGGCTAGGATCGAAAAAAATCGGCGGCGAGGGGACGCGAGTGGGAGACAGCTCACACTTTTTGGATTACCATGCCCGCTTCCTAATCCAAACTAGTTCGGATGAAGGTAGCAGGAGAGCGATGGGCAACCATCCACCGAAGAAGTGAATCTTTCAGGTACCGGGCAACCGGTGTGGACTGCTACTGGACGATACTCTGGAGAGACCCGTTGAATCGGGCGCCGAAGGAGCAAGGCACCGTGATTGCATCGCAATCTGGCGCCGGAAACTCTCAGGCAAAAGGACAGAGGGGATGGGATGGTTGTACCTGGGCTTGGCCCGCATCCGATCGCCTCTGGCCGATCGCGACACCTATGGGAAGATCATCCTTCTCCTCCTTAATTTCTGTTTCTTAAGGAGGATGCATGTCATCAATTCAATCGGCGCTCGCCGCCATCGATAGCTTTATCTGGGGTCCACCCCTGCTGATCCTGCTGGTCGGGACCGGCGTCTACCTCACTCTGCGTCTGGGTCTGCTTCAGGTCGTGCGTTTGCCGCTCGCCCTGCGACTGGTTTTTGGCCGCGATCAGGGTCAGGGCAAGCCGGGAGATGTCTCCAGCTTCGGCGCGCTCTGCACCGCCCTCTCCGCCACCATAGGCACCGGCAACATCGTCGGGGTCGCCACCGCCATCAAGCTGGGCGGCCCGGGCGCCCTGTTCTGGATGTGGATGGCGGCCCTGTTCGGCATGGCCACCAAGTACGCCGAGTGCCTGCTGGCGGTAAAATATCGCCAGCAGGACGCCAACGGCCAGATGGCGGGCGGCCCCATGTACTACCTGGAGAAGGGGCTAGGCTCCAAGCTGCTGGCCAAGCTGTTCGCCCTGTTTGGCATCGGCGTCGCCTTCTTCGGCATCGGCACCTTCCCCCAGGTCAACGCCATCAGTGACGCCATGAGCCTCTCCTTCTCGGTGCCCCGGGAAGTGACCGCCGTGCTGCTGACCCTGATCGTGGCACTGGTGACCCTGGGGGGGATCAAGTCCATCTCCAGCGTGTCGAGCAAGGTGGTGCCCTTCATGGCCATCTTTTATATCGTTGCCTGCCTCGGCGTGCTGGTGAGCAACGCCGCCGCCCTGCCGGATGCGGTGGCGCTGGTGCTGCAGAGCGCCTTCACCGGCCATGCGGCTACCGGTGGCTTTGTCGGCGCCAGCATCATGCTGGCGATCCAGTCCGGGGTGGCGCGGGGCGTCTTCTCCAACGAGTCGGGACTGGGTTCTGCCCCCATCGCGGCGGCGGCGGCCAAGACCGATTCGTGCGTGGAGCAGGGGCTGGTCTCCATGACCGGCACCTTCATCGACACCATCATCATCTGCACCATGACCGGTTTGACCCTGGTGGTGACCGGGGTGTGGAGCGGCGATGCGAGCGGCGCGGCCATGACCAGTCTGGCCTTTGCCCAGGGGCTCGATGCCCATGTCGGCCAGTATCTGGTGAGCATTGGCCTGCTGTTCTTCGCTTTTACCACCATCCTTGGCTGGAACTACTACGGCGAGCGTTGCACCGAGTACCTGTTCGGGGTGAAGGCGATCAAGCCCTACCGCCTGGTCTACCTGGTGCTGGTGGCGTGCGGCGCCTTCCTGCATCTGGACATGATTTGGCTCTTGGCCGACATCGTCAACGGCCTGATGGCGGTGCCCAACCTCATCGGCCTTATCGGCCTGCGCCACGTGGTGATTGCCGAGACCCGCGCCTACTTCAGCCGGGACAGCGATACGGAGTCCGAGCCCGAGCCGCAGACGGCCTGATGCCACGACACTACATTCAAACGAAAAGCCACGACCCGGGTCGTGGCTTTTTCTATGGGCGCTTTTATGAAGGGACAGGCTGCTGTGCCCGGCATCAGGGCCTGTGCTCACTCCTGGGTCAGCAGCGCGGTGAGTCGGGCTTTCACCCTATCTACCAGCTCGTCCTCGCGCCCTTGCCAGTTGATGGCTTGTGCCAGGGTGGTGGAGGTGCCCGGAAGAAAGCGCAGCTCGCCACCCGCCAGCTCGTAGAAGCGGCTCGCCATCCGGGTGCCCTCGTCCACGTCGCCGGCCACCAGCAGCATGGCCTGGGCCAGCACGGCGCCTTCATGATCCTGACCCGGCGCCAGCCAGCGCTGGGCGGTGCCGGTCACCTTGCGACCCCCGATCACCAGATTGTACTGGCCGTCGCAAAAGGAGCCGGGCACGAAGTCATAGCTGCCCTCAAGACCGTATTCCCCCAGCAGGGCGAGCAGCGGTGCCCCCAGCAGCCGGTAGTAGTGAGCCAGATCCGTGGTGGTGCGAGGCAGCATGAGTGACAGATTGAGGATGCCGGCGCCGTGGGGCACGGCGGTGCCGCCGCTGTCGCGCACGTGCACGGGCCAGCCCTCGGCGGCAAGCTGCTCGCAGGCGGCCTGGTAGCGGGGCAAGCGGGTGTCCTTGCGGGTGACGATGAGGCATTGGGGGGCCTGCCAGAGGTGGGCGCGGGGCTGGCGGTCATGGGCGCATTCTCGCAGCCAGCGCTGCTCCTCGGCCAGGATCTGGTCGGGTGTCTGGTGGGCGGCTGGCGGGGGCAGCAGGGTATAAGGCATGAAAGGCATCCTGAGCAGAGGCTGCCCAGCACACTACCTGTGGCGGCTGGCAAGGTAAAGCCCCGCATGGCGGGGCTTTGGTGCAAGGATGGCGGAGTGTCAGGCCTGTGCGGTGGCGCGCTTGGGCAGCAGCAGGTTCATGATGATGGCGGTGAGGCCGCCGGTGGCGACGCCGTAGGAGAGCACGCTCTTGGCCAGATCCGGCAGGTGCTGCAGCACTTCCGGCACCTGCGCCACCCCGAGGCCCATGGCCAGCGATACCGCCAGGATCATCAGGGCGCGGCGGTCGAGCTCCTCGCGGGAGATGATGCGCACCCCGGCGGCGGCGATGGTGCCGAACATGACGATGGTGGCACCGCCCAGCACGGGTTCGGGGATCTGTTGCACCAAGCTCGCCACCGCCGGGAACAAGCCGAGCAGGGCCAGCATGGCGGCGATAAAGAGGCCGACGTGGCGGCTGGCCACCCCGGTCAGCTGGATGACGCCATTGTTCTGGGCGAAGGTGGACATGGGGAAGGTGGAGAAGACCGCCGCCAGCATGGAGTTGGCGCCATCGGCCAGCACGCCACCCTTGATCCGTTCCATGTAGATGGGCCCTTCCAGCGGCTCGCCGGAGATGTCGGAGGTGGCGGTCATGTCGCCGATGGCCTCGAGCGCCGTCACCACGAAGATGATGGCGAGCGGCACGAACAGCTGCCAGTCAAAGCCGAGCCCGTAGTGGAGCGGAACAGGCACCATCAGCAGCGGGCCGTCGAAGGTGGGGGCGTTGACCTTGCCCAGCAGCAGCGCCACCGCATAGCCCACCAGCATGGCGATCATGATGGCGGAGAGGCGCAGCCAGGGGTTGCGGCTGCGCTGCAGCAGCACGATGAGGCCGAGCACCAGCAGGGAGAGGAAGAGGTTGTTGTGGCTGGCGAAGCTGCCGTCCGACAGGGCGCCGTAGCCGCCCCCCATGCTGATGAGGCCCACCTTGATGAGGGTCAGGCCGATGAGCAGCACCACGATGCCGGTCACCAGCGGGGTGATGATCCGTTTGACCAGGTGCAGGAAGCGGCTCATCACCACGATAGTGAGGGCGGCCGCCAGCATGGTGCCGAACAGGGTGCCCAGCAGATCCTCGGTGGGCATGGCCGCCTGTTTGAGGGCGAGGCCGGAGGCGATGATGGGGCCGAGGAAGTTGAAGCTGGTGCCCTGCACCGAGAGTAGGCCGGAACCGAGGGGGCCGAAGCGGCGGGTCTGGATGAAGGAGGCGATGCCGGACATGACCAGCGACATGGAGACGATATAACGGGTGTCGGCGGCAGGGAGGCCGAGGGCGTTGGCGATGATGAGGGGCGGGGTGATGATGGCGACAAACATGGCGAGCATATGCTGCAGGGCGGCGAACAGGGTCTGTGGCAGGGGCGGGACATCCTCTATGCCGTAGACCAGTTCGCTGTGGGCTCGTCTGGGGAGATGGGCCTCTCGGGTTGCGCGTACGGCGGCAGCCTGTTCCATAAATACCTCGAATGTGTGGGGGAGGGGGGAGAAAATTGGGCGCTATTTTAGTGATTGAGAACGGGCTGACCAGCGCTAATTCGGCTGGAAACGGGTTTATTTTTCCATGGGTTGAAACGTTTGCGCGCGGCGATTATGATCCGCCGGTTTGTGTGACGGCGCTCGCCCGTAAATGGCCCGGGTTGCATAGGATTTTGCCGCCGCACGGCGTAGAATGAGGCCTCTGTTGCGATTTGGAGGCTCTGGATGCTGAAGCTGTCGGAGTTCTGGAGTGCCCGTGCCCACTCCGAAGATTTTACCCTGACCCGCATGGGCTTTATGACGGTGCGTCTTCGGCTGCTCACCTGTCTGCTGATGGTGGGCCTGCCCGCCTGGGCGGTGGTGGACTGGCTGACCTTGCCCGCCGCCCAGTTCGATGAACTGTTTCAGGCCCGGATCTTCTGCCTGCTCGCCCTCTCCCCACTCATCCCCTTCTCCTACCTCATCCATTTCAAACGCGAACGCATGAAGCTGGCGCTCGGCTACCTGATGGCGGTGATGATGCTCTTCTCCCTCATCTGCCTGCACAGCTTCGGCGCGGATCAGGAGTTGCAGGCGGGCTACATGGCCTTCCCCTACCTGCTCATCAGCCTGTTCGCCATCTTCCCCATTCCGCTCTCCCTCGGCCTGCAACTGGCGGGGGGCATTCTGGTCACCATGCTGGCCGGCAACTGGCTGCTGGTGGGGCAGCCGCTCTGGAGTGTGCAGACCCTCAACCAGATCTGGCTGCTGGGGCTGTTTGCCCTGGCCAGCAGCTGGGTGCAGTGCGGCCAGCTCAACATGCTGCTGCAGCTCTACCGGGAGTCCACCACCGACGAGCTGACCGGCATGATGAACCGCCGCCTGCTGATGAAGCAGCTGGAGAAGGCGAGGATGAACATGGTGCGCAAGCAGGTGCCGTTTGCGGTGCTGTTGCTGGATCTGGATCGCTTCAAGCGCATCAACGACACCTTCGGCCATCTGGCGGGGGATGCGGTGCTCAAGGAGGTGGCGGCGACCCTGGCGGAGCAGCTGGAGCCCGGCATGGTGCTGGGCCGCTACGGCGGCGAGGAGTTTGCCATCCTGCTGCCCAACTGCGCCGAGCTGGCCCAGGCCAAACGGGTGGCCGAGCGGCTGCGGGTGGCGGTGGAGGCGCGGCTGGTGAAGAGCCCTACCTCCGATGAACTGCTGGAGGTGACGGTGAGCATCGGCCTGACCCTGGCCCTGCGCGGCGAAGGGGTGGAGGATCTGCTCAATCGGGCCGACGAGTGCCTCTACATGGCCAAGATGGCCGGGCGCAACTGCGTGGTGGGGGAGCCGGGTGGCAAGCCGGCACAGCCTGCCGCCATACAGACAGATGCCGCCTGAGGGCGGCATCTTGCTTGAGCGGGGTTGGGCGGGCTCAGCCCAGCTGGTACTTGCCGGAGAGCTGCTGGGCCAGCAGCTTGAACATGTTGAACACCGCCATGGTCTTGCCGGTCGGGGTGCCATCTTCGGCCAGGAAGAACTCCCCCTTGAACACCAGGATCTCCCCCTTCTGCTCCACCGAATTGGCACGCATGCCGTGGATGAAGTCTTCGTGTTCCTTGATGATCTTGTTGGCCATCTCCAGCAGGGCAGTCTCGGTGATCAGCTCTTTTTGTGGTTGCATGCTCGTCTCCTTAAACGACTACTGGGCAGGGGGCATAAGGGTCGGCCCTGCCTCTGATTGAAGAGGGGGCCAGCATACTGCAAAGCGGGATTTTCTGTCATTGATATGACCCCGCATTTTCCCGCTTTGCTCTCTTCCCTTATCCCAGCACCAGATTGCGCAGCCAGCGGCGCTGGCGGATGCGGCGCTGCACCAGCAACATCTTGCTGAGCTCCTCCAGCAGGATCACCGCCACCACCCAGGAGAGGGGCCAGCCGAGCAGGTTGACCGCCCCCCAGGCGAGCGGCAGGCCGATGCACCACATGCCGACGATGTCGATGAAGATGCTGTAGTTGACGTCCCCGCCCGAGCGCAATACCCCGACGATGCCCACCATGTTGAACACCTTTAGCAGCATCCCCAGACACAGGATGGCGAGCACCTGACCGGCCTCCGTCATCAGCTCGCCCGGCAGGTTGCCGACCCACTGCAGCAGGTGGGTCTGCAGCAGCCAGACCGCGATCCCCACCAACAGGGCACCGATGGGGGCGAGCAGCAGGAAGAGCTGGGAGTGCTGCCAGGCGACCTCGTACTCCTCGGCCCCGAGCCGGTGGCCGAGCAGGGTGGAGCAGGCGACCGCCAACCCGAAGAAGAGGGAGATGAGGATGCTCTCCAGCGTGCCGAGGGTGGTCATGATGGCCAGCGAGTCGGTGCCAAGGTGCGCGTAAAGAAAGCCGTAGAGCAGTATGCCGAAGGCCCAGAGCCCGTCGTGGAACAAGAGCGGCAGGGCGATCAGGGTGAAGCGCACCACCTCCTTGCGCTTGAAGGCGGCCAGCCAGTCTTGCTTACGCGGGATCAGGCGGGGTTCGATGCGCCACACATAGCACAGCAGCAGCGCAGTCTGCAGCAGCCGCGAAATCGTGGTGCCCCAGGCCGATCCGGCCACCCCCATGGCCTCGAAGCCGAAATGACCGAAGATGAGGGCGTAGTTGAGGATGACGTTGGCAATGATGGCGACAATGCCGATGCGGGTGGGGGCGGCGGCATTGCCGACCGAGCGCAGCGCCGACTCCAGCGGCACCACCACGGCGGTGCAGAGGATGGTGGCGCCGGTGATCATCAAAAACTCGTCCGCCAGTTCGCGCAGCGCGGGCTCCTGGCTGGCAAAGCCGAGCACGCTGCCAGGTGAAAGCACATAGACGAGGGCAAATGGCAGGCTCACCGCCAGGGCCCCCACCAGCGCCAGCGCCAGCGAGCGGCGCACCCCGGCCATCTCGCCGCGACCGTAATATTGTGCCGCCAACACCGAGACCCCGCCCGAGAGTCCCGCTATCACCAGCAGATTGAAGAAGAAGACCCGGTTACCCAAGCCGACCGCCGCCACAGCCGTGGTGCCAAGCTGGCTCACCATCATGATGTCGATGAGACCGAGCAGGGAGAACATCATGGATTGCAGCGAGACCGGCAGGGCCAGCCGCCACAATCGGGTCATGAACTCGCGATCGGTGGTTTGTTTTAAAATCGCTTGCCAATAATTCATTTATGTTAACCGGGTAGATAAAAAGCAAGGTTTGTCATGGGTATGATAGGGGGAGTAGCGGGTGGCTTCACTGTGAGCCTCTCTCGGCTTTCTTGTGCAAAACTATCCTGTTGAGGTGTTATGCCATTTATCAGCGAGTGTCTGGAAATCGCCCCGTCCTGCGAGGAGCGGATGCTGGGGCGCGAAGGGCTGCCACTGCTCGGTGAGGCGGGCATCTTCCTGACCGGGCTCTCGCGCATCCGCGATCACTATCTGATCCGCCGCAACCGGCCTGAGTTTCACATCCTGATGGTGAGCCACGACGAGGGGGGGGCTCTGCTCACCGATGACGGCGAGCAGCCCATCCCGGCCGGTTCGCTCATCTTCTTGCCAGCGGCAGTACCGGGCGGCCTCAAGTTGGTGGGGGCGCAGTGGCGCACCAGCTGGATCCTGCTGGATGACGTGCCGCGCTGGCAACACCTGCACCGGCTCGGTCACCGCATCTGGCAGGGGGAGGAGGGGGAGCCGCTCTACCATCTGCTCAGCCTGATGCAAGGGGAGGGTGTACGTTCACCGCTGCAGCCCCAGCTGCTGAGCCTGCTGCTGGCGCTCTTGGAACGCACCCTGCAGGGGGAGGTGCGCGGCACCCCCGAGCTCCGGTTGCAGGCGTTGTTTCGACGGGTGGAGGCACGCCTCGACGAGCCCTGGAGCGTGGCCTTGCTGGCCGACCAGATGGCCTGCTCGGTGCCCCACCTGCACCGGCTCTGCCGGCAGGTGTTCGGCATGAGCCCCATGGCCTGGCTCACCGAGCTTCGTATGAACAAGGCGCGCCAGCTGCTGCTCTATACCAACTGGCCGCTGGGCGAGCTGGCCGGCCGGGTCGGTTACAGCGACGGCGCCAACTTTGCCAACCGCTTTCGCCGGCTCACTGGTCTGACCCCTGGCGCCTTTCGTCGCCTGGGTCGCAAACCTTTTGCAACGGATGTGCAAACTCTTTGAAATTAACGGCGCAAGCCCATAGGATCGGCGGACTCCTTCGTCCAGGTCATCGTTTAGGTACCCGATCCATGTTTGAAGATAATAACCAGAAACGTCCCCTCTACATTCCCTATGCCGGTCCGGCCCTGCTGGAGACCCCGCTGCTCAACAAGGGCAGCGCCTTCACCAGCGAAGAGCGCAGCAACTTCAACCTCGAAGGCCTGCTGCCCCAGAATATCGAGACCATCGAAGAGCAGGCCGAGCGGGCCTACCGTCAGTTCATGGCG
Source organism: Aeromonas sp. R5-3 (assembly GCF_040908225.1). Taxonomy (NCBI): domain Bacteria; kingdom Pseudomonadati; phylum Pseudomonadota; class Gammaproteobacteria; order Aeromonadales; family Aeromonadaceae; genus Aeromonas; species Aeromonas sp. R5-3. The sequence continues at coordinate 390,696 of NZ_JBFODH010000021.1, forward strand.
TTTGGCAACGACATGGACAAGCACATCTACCTGCGCAACATCCAGGACACCAACGAGACGCTCTTCTACCGGCTGCTGACCAACCACCTGACCGAGATGCTGCCGGTCATCTACACCCCGACCGTCGGCAAGGCGTGCGAGGAGTTCTCCAACATCTATCGCCGCGCCCGCGGCCTGTTCATCTCCTATCCGGACAAGGACAGGATCGATGACATGCTGCAGAACGCCACCAAGCAGAACGTCAAGGTGATCGTGGTCACCGATGGTGAGCGGATCCTGGGCCTCGGCGATCAGGGCATCGGCGGCATGGGCATTCCCATCGGCAAGCTGTCGCTCTACACCGCCTGTGGCGGCATCTCGCCGGCCTACTGCCTGCCGGTGGTGCTGGACGTGGGCACCAACAATCAGCAGCTATTGAATGACCCCTTCTACATGGGCTGGCGCAATCCGCGCATCTCGGGCGAAGAGTATGCCGAGTTCGTCGACGCCTTCATTCAGGCGGTCAAGCGCCGCTGGCCCGACATCCTGCTGCAGTTCGAGGATTTCGCCCAGAACAACGCCATGCCGCTGCTCAACCGTTACAAGAACGAGCTCTGCTGTTTCAACGACGACATTCAGGGCACCGCCGCCGTGACCCTCGGCAGCCTCATCGCCGCCTGCAAGGCCTCCGGCGCCAAGCTCTCCGAGAAGCGGGTTGCCTTCCTCGGCGCGGGCAGCGCCGGTTGCGGCATCGCCGAACAGATAGTGGCGCAGATGAAGGCCGAGGGGCTGACTGATGCCCAGGCTCGCAGCCGGGTCTTCATGGTGGACCGGTTTGGCCTCATCACCGACAAGATCCCCAACCAGCTCGACTTCCAGCGTCGTCTCTCCCAGCCGGTAGAGCGCATCGCCGATTGGCCGGTGGGGGACAACATCTCCCTGCTGGAGGTGATGGAGCACGGTCGTCCGGACATCCTGATCGGGGTCTCCGGCCAGCCGGGGCTGTTCACCGAAGAGGTGGTCAAGACCATGCACAAGCACTGTGCCCGCCCAATCATCTTCCCGCTCTCCAACCCCACCTCCCGGGTGGAAGCCACCCCGGCCGACCTCATCCGCTGGACTGACGGTCAGGCGCTGGTGGCCACCGGCAGCCCGTTTGCACCGGTGGAGTACAAGGGCAAGCGCTACGTCATCGCCCAGTGCAACAACTCCTTCATCTTCCCGGGGATTGGCCTTGGTGTGATAGCCGCCGGCGCCACCCGGGTGACCGACGCCATGCTGATGTCGGCCAGCCGCGCGCTGGCGGAGTGCTCGCCGCTGGTGAAGGGGGAGGAGGGCTCCTTGCTGCCGGATCTGGCGGACATTCATGAGGTTTCCCGCTACATCGCCAAGATGGTGGCCAAGACCGCCATGCTGCAGGGCAAGGCGGTGCAGACCCCGGACGAGGTGATCGATCAGGCCATCGAGGCGAACTTCTGGCGCCCAGAGTACCGCCGTTATCGCCGTACTTCCTTCTGATCCTGCGCAAAGGCGCAAAGCAAAAGGGATGCCTCGGCATCCCTTTTTTGTGCATGGCGTGGCGGGCTTGCTGGCCGGCGCGCAGTCATCTGCACTTGGTCACACGTCCGGCCCTCTGCTCGGCCGGGTTCACTGCTCTGCTGGCATCTCCGGTGCGGCGGGCGCGGCGCTCCCCTGGGTACCGGTGACCCGTACTTCCACCCGGCGATCCGGGGCCAGGCAGTCGATGAGGGCGGCTTTGGCCTTGATGGCATCACACTGGCTGCCGGTGACCGGGTTGCTCTCGCCATTGCCCTGGATGCTCACCTTGTCGGCGGGCAGCCCCTTGCCGATCAGGAAGTTGGCAACCGTGCTGGCGCGGGCCTCCGACAGCCTCTGGTTGTTGGCATCCGTGCCTATGCGGTCGGTGTAGCCCATCACCACGGCGCTGCCATCCTTGGGCTGGACGTCGACGATCTGCTGGTAGAGCGAGTCGAGTGCCTGCATCCCCTCCGGCTTGAGATCCGCCTTGCCGAACGCAAACAGCACGTCCGAGCTCAGGTTGAAGGTCTGATCCACCGGCTCGGGGGCGGGCGGTGGCGGGGGAACGACCATGGGGGCGGGGGCCGGCTCGACCGGTTTGCTGCGGTTGGGGTGGATCACCAGCTCCAGGGTGGCGGTGCTGATGTCGCTGACCCAGCGCTGGGTACCGCTGCCCACCTTGTCGTTGTCAGGATCGTCGCCGACCCGGACCAGATAGCGGTAGCGGGCCTGGATGTCGACCCAGTCGTGCAGTTTGGCGGTGAGGCCGAGGCCGGCCAGCGGGGCCAGGTTGTTGTCACCGCCGTTGACGGATTTGACGTGGTAGAGGTAACCGCCCCCCTCGGCGAACACCGAGAAGATATCCCCCAGCGGCAGCCGCCCAATCACCGACAGGGTGGCGCCCTGGCTGCTGAAGTCATTGCCCTGCACATCCCAGTTGCCGGTCGACAGGTAACCCAGCTCACCCCCCAGGTTCTCGGTGAAGTTGTAGCCGCCGAACAGGGAGAGCGCGGTGGCATCCTTGCTCGCATCCTTGCCAAAGTCACCCAGATCGTGAGCGATGGCCCAGCCGCCACCCACCCCGGCGTACCAGTCGTTGTCCGGCGCCGCCTGGGCACCCGTGGCTGCCAATGCCAATGCAATCCAAACCGGTTTTACTTTTATGTTCATCGCGTATCCTCGTCGATGCTGGTGTAGTAGGGCGCAAGCCCTGTTGAGTACAACCACCACTATTTATAGGTGATGCAGAGCGTTTAACCAGCTGACGGGGCAGGTTGGCAGGAAATGTGCACAGAAATGCGCACAAAAGCGGAGCAGGATGACGGGCCTGACGAGGGGAATAAAAAAGGAGGCCTGATGGCCTCCTTCATGGTCAGCGGGCTGACGACTTACTGTTGAACTTGCTGTACACCGGTGACGCGCACTTCAACGCGACGATCCGGCGCCAAGCAGGAGATCAGCTGAGCCTTGGCCTTGATGCCGTTGCACTGGGTACCGGTGACTGGGTTGGCCTTGCCTTGACCCTCGATGGAGACCTTGCCAGCCGGCAGACCCTTGCCGACCAGGAAGTCGGCCACGGTGCGGGCACGGGCTTCGGACAGCTTCAGGTTGTAGGCTTCGGAGCCGATGCGGTCGGTGTAACCGACGACTACGGCGCTGCCATCTTTGGGCTGAACGTCAACGATCTGCTGATACAGGGTGTTCAGGGCGGCCACACCTTCCGGCTTCAGAGTGGATTTGCCGAAGGCAAACAGCACGTCCGAGCTCAGGGAGAAGTTCTTGTCGACCATCACCGGCTCAGGAACGGGCTCGGGTGCCGGGGCGGGCACGGGGGCCACATAGGTGGTGCGGTTCGGGTGCATCACCAGCTCCAGGGTGGCCACGCTCATGTCGGTTTCCCAGGTCTTTTGCTCGTCACCCAGGTTCCACATGTAGCGGTAGCGGGCTTGCAGGTCGAGCAGGTCGGAGAGCTTGGCGGTCACGCCCAGACCGGCCAGCGGGGCTGTGCCGTTGTCGCTGCTGCCGTTGCCGTTGACGTGGTTGAAGTAGGCACCGCCTTCTGCAAACACGGAGAAGATGTCGCCGAGTGGCAGACGGGCCAGACCGGACAGGGTCGCGCCCTGGGTCTTGAAGTCAACGCCGTCTACACCGCCTTTACCGGCATAGAGGTAACCCAGCTCGGCGCCGAAGTTCTCGTTGAAGTTGTAGCCACCAAACAGGGAGAGCGCGGTGGCGTCCTTGTCTGCGTCTTTGCCGAAGTCGTCCAGGTCGTGACCATAAGCCCAACCTGCGCCCATACCTGTGTACCAGTCGTTGGCGGCCTGAGCGGTGGTGGTGCCCATGGCTGCAATGGCCAGAGCAATCAGGGTGGGTGCCATTTTCATTTTCATCGTTTTATCCTCGTTGAGTTTGCCGTGCTAGGGCGTACTGCGCACTCTTTCAGTTATACCGGCCGCAGATGACAGTCTCACTGCGACCCCCATGGTGAACCACGGTTGGTCTGAATGAAAAAAGAGATGGTTCCTGGATACTCACGAAGCCTTGGCTTCATGGACAACTAACCGGGCCGAATGCACTTTTAATAGTTCATCCAATACCTTACAAGCGGGTTTACTGTATTCTTTTGACTCGCACGGATCAAGTTTCTGTACAGATATCCAGCACTGGCGCGGCGCTGCGGTGATTATGGAGAAGGAAGCCGGGGGAAACGATTTGACAGGAAGTGACGCTGGTCGCTGTGTTTTTGCTCAAAAACAGGCGGCGGGCAAACAAAAGGGGATGCCGTGGCATCCCCTTTTCGCATTATCTGAACGGAGTCAGATTACTTCTGAACTTCTTGTACGCCAGATACGCGAACTTCTACGCGACGGTCCGGAGCCAGGCAGGAGATCAGCTGAGCTTTGGCTTTCACGCCATTGCACTTGGTGCCGGTAACCGGGTTGGCTTCGCCACGACCTTCGATGGCAACCTTGCTGGCAGCCATACCCTTGCTGACCAGGAAGTTGGCAACGGTGCGGGCACGGGCTTCAGACAGCTTTTGGTTGTAGGCGTCGGAACCGATACGGTCGGTGTAACCAACGACAACAGCGTTGCCATCTTTCGGCTGGAACTCAACGATCTGCTGGTACAGAGCGTTCAGGGCAGCAACGCCTTCCGGCTTCAGGCTGTCTTTGCCAAAGGCGAACAGCACGTCGGAGTTCAGGGCGAAGTTCTTCTCAACTACCTGCGGAGCCGGGGCCGGGGCTTCTTCAACAACCGGAGCCGGAGCCGGAGCTACGTAGGAAGTACGGAACGGGTGGTATACGGCTTCCAGGGTCGCAACGCTCTGGTTGGACTTGTAGCGTACGTCGTCCGGGACGTTGCCTGCGTGCAGGTCAGCCACGTCCCACATGTAGCGGTAGCGAGCTTGCAGATCCAGCGCGTCGTTGACCTTGTAGGTCACGCCCAGGCCAGCCAGCGGGGATACTTTGGTGTCGCTGGTGCCCAGACCGTCGGTGTGAGCCCAGTAGGCGCCGCCTTCAGCGAAGGCGGAGAAGTCGCCGCCCAGCGGCAGACGAGCGATACCGGACAGGGTGGCACCCTGGTTCTCGTAACGCAGACCGTTGGTGTTGCCACGGCCAGCGTACTGGTAGCCGAATTCGGTACCAAAGTTTTCGGTGAAGTTGTAACCGACGAAGGCGTTGGCAGCAGCAGAGTTTTCTTCGCCAGTGTTCACGTCTTCGATCTTGTTCAGACCGTTGAAGTGAGCAGCACCAACGCCGGCACCGAAGTAGATGTCATCAGCGGCGTGAGCGGCAGTTGCACCCATGGCAGCCATGGCGATGGCGATCAGGGAAGGAGCCATTTTCATCATAAAAAAATCCTCGTTGAGATGGCACGTTGTTCACGTGCTTCGCACTTTTTAATTTATGTAAGCTGCAGGCTCTGCCGAACAACAGCGTTGAGTCTGGCAGGGATCCCGGTTCCTTCCGGGAGGCACGCATTCCTGGTGCACTAGCGAGCGGGGGACATTGCAAAAACAATGGTTCACCCCTTCACGAACAGCCGGTGTCATTCCGATGACGTGGCGCACTCTATGCCGAATTCAAAACATGATCAAGCTCACACATAATCCATATGGCAGATTGTGTCGTGTGGGTAACTGGCTGTTTATCCAGATTAATTAGTGATCCAAATAGGATCTGTGCAGTCTCTTTTCGAGTTTCATATAGGCCTGAACCCAGTCAGATTGCGCCATGGCGGGAGATTCCCTCGCCTGGAACACCGCCAGATAATCGGCCTCGGTTACTTCGCACAGTAAGGGTGTAAAACTGACCAAAAAATGCCGGGCCAGGTAGGGATCCAGGGGCCAGATATTGAGGATGGCCCGGGCCACAGGCTGTACTGCAGCTGAACAGCAAAAGTGGCGGTGGCCCGCCTCGAGCCAGTCGGCCATCTCGGCAAGCGCGCGGGTGGGGACCAGACCGCCATCCCCTTTTGTGCTGGCCAGTGTCAGCTGCTGGCCATTGCCAAGCAGCAGGGTTCCCGATTCCTGCATGACGCCGTCGTGGCTGCGCAGGGAAAGTCCGGCAACGGGCTGGTCGAGAAACAGGCTGCTCTTGTCATCCAGCGCAGCCAAAACTGCTGCCGCCTGATCGTGCAGGGCGGCAGGCAACCAGAAGGCTTCGGCGCGTGTCTGCTGGCCCTGCTGCAATTGGCGACTGAGTTCTGCGGGGGAGGATACCGGGTGTAAACAGGAGATTATGCCGGGAAGTGCCATGGGTTCTTACTCTTAAGGGATAGCCCGCGGATTATACGAGTAATTCCTGTGGCAACAATAAAGGTTTCTTTTCGAGACTGTTTACCTGAGGCGGTTGAGCGATTACCATCCCCGATGTTTGCAAGGGTTGTCGTCGAAAGACGCTGATTAAAGATAGAGACTCGACCATAACGAGTCCGTTCAAAACTGATACACTTGACTACGAGTCGTCGCGAAAAATAAAGGTGGAGTCAATCCGCCGTACGGAGTATGGAACAATATGAATTCAAATATCGTAACTGTTGGTAAGAAGATCCGTCAGATCCGTGAAGCAGTCGGCCTGAGCCGTCCCAAGTTTGCTGATCTGCTGGGCGTTCCCCCGACCACCCTGAAGAACTATGAGCTGGGTTATCGTGAAGTTGGTGGCGCCTTCCTGGTGGCCCTGGCTCACCACCCGGAACTGCACAAGTTCACCCTCTGGCTGCTGGCTGACAAGAAAGTCGCCGAGATCGGCCAGATTGGCCCGGACGATATTGCCAAGGCTTGAGCTGATTGAGCCCTGACAAAAATGCCGCCCTCGAGGCGGCATTTTTTATTCATCATATTTCTTATTGATTTAATTAAATTTGGTTATTTGTGCTCTCACCAAGGCTTTTCACGAAAATACCTTGGCAAGCCGAATCAATCCTCAGAAAATTCCGACCGCTAAAATTAGCAGTACCCCTCGCATGATGCGCACAGTGAGACAAGCATGAGTCAAATCACCCCCAAGGCCAGAGATGGCTTTACCAGCAAATTCGGCGTTCTTGCCGCCACCCTGGGCTCAGCCGTCGGGCTGGGAAATATCTGGAAGTTTCCCTACCTGACGGGTGAAAACGGCGGTGCCGGTTTCCTGCTTGTCTATGTCATCGCCACCCTGCTGGTCGGCCTGCCGGTGATGATCTCGGAGATCATGCTGGGCCGCAAAGGCAAGTCCGACGCCGTCACCACCCTCAGCAAGCTGGCCCCCAAGGGGCAGCCCTGGTGGTTGATCGCCCTGATGGGGGTACTGGCCGCCTTCCTTATCATGTCCTTCTACTCCGAAGTGGCGGCCTGGGTCTTTGCCTACATCTTCAAGGCCGTTGACGGCTCCATCCTGTCGACCGATCCCAAGGTGACCGGGGCGGCCTTCGGGGCGCTGATAAGTGACCCGCTGCAGAGCCTGCTCTGGCAGTGGCTGGTGCTGATCCTGATGGGGGGCATCCTGCTGATGGGGGTCTCCAAGGGGATCGAGGCGGTCACCAAGAAGCTGATGCCGGTGCTCTTCATCCTGCTGCTGGTCATCGGCATCCGCAGCCTGACCCTGCCGGGCGCGAGCCAGGGGCTGCACTTTCTGTTCTCGCCGGATCTCTCCAAGATCACCGCCGGGGTGGTGCTGACCGCCATGGGGCTCGCCTTCTTCAAGCTCTCCATCGGCATGGGCTGCATGATGACCTATGGCAGCTACTTTCGGGATGATCAGAATATCCCGCTGACCACCTTCCGGGTGATGTGCGCCGATCTGTTCGTCTCCATGCTGGCCGGCATCGCCATCTTCCCGGCGGTATTCGCCTTCGGCTTTGAGCCCACCGCCGGTCCCTCCCTGCTGTTCATCACCATACCGGCGGTGTTTGCCAGCATTCCGTTCGGCCACCTGTTCATGGTGCTGTTCTTCGTGCTCTCCGCCATCGCCGCCACCGGTGCCATGCTCTCCATCCTGGAAGTGCCGGTCTCGGTGGTGTCAGAGCGATTCCACATGAGCCGCCCCAAGGCGACCCTGCTCAACCTGCTGGTGCTGGGGGCGGTGGGGTCGACCTGCGCGCTCTCCAACAGCTCGCTGGCGGAGGTACAGATCGCCGGCAAGACCTTCTTCGACCTGTTCGATTTCGTCTCCTCCAACGTATTGATGCCCCTTGGCGGCATCTTCCTCTGCCTGTTCGTGGGCTGGGTGTGGGGCTTCGAGCGGATGAAGGAGGCGCTGACCAACGGTGGCGAGCTGGAGCTGGCCATCCTCAAGCCGCTCTTCTTCATCATCCGTTACGTGTCGCCGCTGTTGATCCTGATCGTGATGCTCAAGGGGCTGGGGCTGTTCTAGACCAGCCGTTTCCACAGTAAAAGAGCGCCGCAAGGCGCTCTTTTTGTTGGTGATGCGGATCCGGTGAACCGTGCTAGATGAGGCCTAAGCGGGACAACTCTTCCTTGAGCTGATCGGCGTTGCGCTCGACGCAGGCTTCGCCTTCGTTGATGGCATCGCTGGCGCGGTGGAAATCCATGATGGAGAAGCTGCCAAGGCGCGGGCAGAGCTGGATCTCGGGCGGGTCGCCAGCCATCCGTGCTCGGGTGATGCGCTCCTGCATGATGTTGATGGAGCCGGTCATCACGCTCCACATGCCGGGTGTGTTGGGGCTGTCGCCCCGGTTGAACCACTGGCTGAAGCGGTTGCCGCCACTCGGTTCGTCCGGCTCGTCGGTCCAGGGCTGGTGCATGTCGGCGTTGAGGTTGACCGCGATCACCACCTCGGCTCCCATGGCGCGAGCCAGCGAGATGGGCACCGGGTTGACCACGGCGCCATCCACCAGCCAGCGATCGTCGACCCGGGTCGGGGTCAGGATGCCGGGCATGCCGCAGGAGGCGCGCACGCACTGGCGCAGCGGACCCTGCTGCAACCAGATCTCGCGACCGGTGTCGAGCTCGGTGGCGACGCAGGCGAAGGGGAGCGGCAGGCTCTCGATGGCGGGATCCCCTAAGTGATTGGCGGCGATGCCGAACACCTTCTCGCCGCGAAACAGGCCGCCGGAGAGGGCCGGATCGAGCAGGCTGACCACCTGCAAGCGGCTGAAGCCGCGTACCCAGCTCTCCAGCTTGTCCAGTTCACCGGCGGCATAGGCGGCGCCGACAAAGCTGCCGATGGAGCATCCCGCCACCAGATCCGGTTTGACACCGAGCCGCTCCAGCGCCCGTATGATGCCGATATGTGCCCATCCACGGGCCGCGCCGCTGCCAAGAGCCAGTCCCACACGGGGTTTTCGTGCCACTTTGTCTCTCCGAACATGAGTGAGGGGATCAGCTTACCCGCAGTTGCCGGCGCCGTCATCCTGCCAGGGTTCACTGCGATTGCGCCCGTTGGCCTTGGCCTGGTAGAGCGCCACGTCGGCCCGCCTGATGACCTCCTGCAGCGGCGTCTCGGCGCTGTCGTGGTGATAGCCGAGGCTGATGGTGACAGCCAGCGCTGGCGCCAGCTCCTGCCAGGGGTGACTGGCGATGTGCTGGCGCAACCGCTCGGCCAGCTGGTCGAGTGGTTCGCCCCCTTTGGCCGCCAGCAGCAGAAACTCCTCGCCGCCCCAGCGGATCAGGGCATCTTCCCGCCGCAGCTGTTGCTGGCACAGGTGCACCAGCTGGATCAGTACCTGATCGCCCACCTCGTGGCCAAAGCGGTCGTTGACCTGCTTGAAGTGATCGCAGTCGAACATGATCACCCCGACGCTGCCCCTGCGCTGTTGATGGCGGCGCTCGAACTCGTCGAAGTAGTGGCGGTTGAAGGCGCCGGTCAGGGCATCGTGACTGGAGAGGTAGTCCAGCTGCCGGTTCAGGCGGCGGGACTTGAGGTTGGCGAGCACGGCCCAGGCCATGAAGAAGAGGGCGATCAGGGTTGGTGCGGACTGACTGAGCAGGGCCCACAGCAGGGAAGGCAAAGGGACGCGATGGAGCAGGATTAGCTCGGTGTCAGGAATGGCGTGCTGGAACTGAAACGCTCCCTGGTGCCAGCGATAGCCAGCCTGCGTCGCCATCGGCTTTGGGCGCAGACCTGCCTCCTTCACGCTGCTGGCCAGGATCTGTTGATGCTGGTTGACCAGAAACAGGGTGCCCATCTCGGGGGTGGACTCTCGCAGCAGCTGTTCCAGCCGGGAGAGCAGCACGTCGATGCTGATGACCCCCACCAGCACCTGATCCTTCACGATGGGTTGTGACAGGGTGATCATCTGCCCCGCCCCGGCAAAGTCCTCGTAGGGGCGCGAGACAGTGGCGCGCAGGCTCTTCTCTTTCTGTTTCAAGGCGTCCTGCCAGTAGGACTTGAGATAGATGCTGCGCTGAAAATGGAACTGGCTGGAGGGAACCCAGGGGTAGAGGTAGAGGAAGTTATCGACCCCGGTGAAGTAGATCCAGCCGACCTTGTCCCCCAGCAGCTTGCTGGCGGTGGAGAGCAGGGGGGAGAGGCTCAGTGCCAGGTGCAGTCTGGCGGCCCGCTCGCTGCCGGGGGCTGGCAGTGATCCCAGCCCGGTCAGGTTGCCGCTCAGCCCCTTGGGCAGGTCGGCGGGCACCCGATCCAGCGCAAAACCCTGGTCGCCATTCTCCCGCAGGGCGCCGTAGAGCTGGAGAGTGAGGGCGGATTGCGGGTTGCTGCGCAGCCGCTCTTCTGCCTGACCGCGCATGGCCTCGAGAAAGGTTTCCATCTGTTGAAACTGGGATTTCAGGCGGGAGGCGGTGCTGAGGGTGTCGCTCTGATAATGGTCGGTGACCTGGGTCAGGGTCAGCTTGAGAGTGATGGCAAGCAGCAGGGCGACGAAGGCGCAGAGCAGCCATTGCAGGCGATAGGTAACAAAATGGGGTCTGGGTTCTGGCATAGGCGTTAGGCGGGATCCGGACAGGTTCGGAGCATCAGTTTAGGGCACAATCGTGAAGCCCGTCTTCTGCTACTGCTATTTCAATCAAATATCGCCGTTTCTGTTACGTTTTGTCACATTTATACATAGTCACGGCATAGTCAGGGGGTAACATGGTGACCATCATTGATGAAGTGCCCTCTTTTCTCTTAATTTCATGGATTGCTTGATGAAAATGCGTACTTGGCTGGTGCTTGCCTGCCTCTCTCTGCTGATTTCCGCCGGCTGGTATTACCGCCACTCCGCCCCTGCCGGCAAACCCCAGCCACGTCAGGTCAACATCCGGGCGCAGACGGTCAGCCAGAGCCTGGCCGAACCCGCCATCAAGCTGGTGAGCAAGCTGGCCGCCAACCGCTCCGTGGTGATCAGTCCCGAGGTGACCGGCCGCATCGTCAAGATTGCGGTGCGCTCCGGCCAGCAGGTCAAGCAGGGGGACGTGCTGATCGCCCTCGATGCCGGCAAGCAGCAGGCGGAGCTGGCCGAGCAGAGCGCCAGCGTGCGCGACGAGACCCGCAAGCTGCGGGACATGCGCCGGCTGGTGGCGCGCGGCGCCATCACCACCTCCGAGCTGGAGGGGCAGGAGGCCACGGTCGCCCAGGCTCAGGCCCGCGCCGATGCCGCCAAGTACGAGCTCTCCCTGCGCACCCTGCTGGCGCCGTTCGACGGCTCGGTCAGCCTCATCGATCTGAGCGAAGGGGCCCTGGTCAACAGCGGCGATACCCTGCTCCACCTGGACGAACTGGCCAAGCTGCGGCTCGATCTGGCGGTGCCTGAGCGCTACCTCTCGCTGCTGCGCCCCGGCATGGCGGTGACTGCGACCAGTTCGGCCTGGCCGGACCAATCTTTCCGCGGTGTGCTGGAGACGCTGGACAGCCGCGTCTCCAACGATACCCAGAACATCAAGGCGCGGGTGATCATCCCCAATCCCGACGGCCAGCTGCGCCCCGGCATGCTGCTCAACGTCGAACTCTCCCTGCCGCCACAGAAGATGACCCTGATCCCTGCCCAGTCGGTGGAGTATGCCGGCGAGCAGCGCTTCGTCTATCGTCTCGAACCCAATGGCAAGGTCAAGCGGGTGCCGGTGGTGCTGGGGGATACCCATGGCGAAGAGGTGTGGGTGACCGAGGGGCTCAAGGTGGGCGATCGCATCGTGGTCGAGGGGCTGGTCAACCTGCGTGACGGCGTCAGCGTGCACGACCTGGCGGAGGTCAAAGGCTGATGTGGCTCTCCGATATTTCCGTGCGCCGCCCGCTGGTGGCGGTGGTGCTGAGCGCGCTGCTCACCGTGTTCGGTCTGGTGGCGTTTTCCAAGCTGACGGTGCGGGAGATGCCGGACGTGCAGACCCCGTCCGTCTCCATCACCACCATGTACGAGGGGGCCGCCCCCGCCGTCATGGAGAGCCAGGTCACCAAGCCCATCGAGGATCAGCTCTCCGGCATCAGCGGCATCAAGAACATCAACTCGGTGACCCGCAAGGGACGCTCTGTCATCACGGTGGAGTTCAAGCTCGGCTGGAACATGGTGGAGGGGATCTCCGATGTGCGCGACGCCATCTCCCGCGCTCGCCCCAAGCTGCCGGACGAGGTGGATGAACCCCTGGTCACCAAGGACAACGGCAACGGCGACGTGGCGGTCTGGCTCAACTTCAGCAGCACCCAGATGGACCGCACCGCCATGACCGATTATGCCAACCGGGTGCTGGTGGATCCCTTGAGCCTGGTGGACGGGGTGAGCGAGGTGTCCCTCTCCGGCGATCTGACCCAGGTGATGTACGTGCGGCTGCGCCCATCCGACATGGCGGCGCGCGGCGTCACGGTGGCGGACGTGCAGGACGCCCTCAAGCGCGAGAACATCGAGCTGCCGGGGGGGGAGATCCGCAACAACAGCATGACCATGGCGGTACAGATCGCCCGGCTCTATCACACCGCCGCCGATTTCCAGGCGCTGCAGGTGCGCACCGCAGCCAACGGCCAGAGTATCTATCTGGCCGACATCGCCGATGTGGAGGTGGGGGCCAAGAACGAAGACAGCGCCTACCAGCGCAACGGCCGCGAGAGCCTGGGGATAGGCATAGTCGCGCAGTCCACCGCCAACCCGTTGGCGGTGGCGCAGGGGGTCGAGAAGAAGATGGCCGAGATGCAGCGCTTCCTGCCGGAGGGGGCGACCCTGGAGGTCGACTACGACTCCACCATCTTCATCAAGCAGGCCATCGACGAGGTGTACGAGACCCTGGCCATCTGCGCCGTGCTGGTGGTGGCCGTGCTCTACCTGTTCCTGGGGCAGGGGCGCACCACCCTCATTCCGGCCATCACGGTGCCGGTCTCCCTCATCTCCGCCTTTATTGGCGCTTGGTATCTCGGCTTTTCCATCAACCTCATCACCCTGTTGGCGCTCATTCTTGCCATCGGTCTGGTGGTGGATGACGCCATCGTGGTGGTGGAGAACATTCACCACCATCTGCAGCGCGGCGAGCCGCCCCTGCTGGCGGCCTGGCACGGCACCCGCGAGGTGGGCTTTGCGGTGATCGCCACCACTGCTGTACTGGTGATGGTGTTCGTGCCCATCGCTTTCATGGATGGCATGGTGGGCCGGCTCTTTACCGAGTTCGCCATCCTGCTGTCGCTGGCGGTGCTCTTCTCGTCGCTGATCGCGCTCACCCTGACCCCGGCCATGGGCTCCTGGCTGATGCGCTCGGTGGATCAACCCAACCGGCTGACGGCGGCGCTCGATCGCGGCCTCGGCTGGGTGGAGAAGCACTATCGCACTCTGCTTGGCGCCGTGCTGCATCACTCCCGTTGGACCCCGCTGGTGCTGGTGCTCTGCCTGGGCGGCATCGGCGCCCTGTTTGCTCAGCTGCCCACCAGCCTGACCCCGACCGAGGATCGGGGCGTGCTCTACGTGTTCGTCAAGGGGGCCGAGGGCACCAGCATCGAGCGGATGAAGCGCAACATGCAGCAGGTGGAGGCGGCCATCATGCCGCTGCTTGGCAAGGGGGTGGTGCAGGCCATGAGCTTCAGCACCCCGGCCTTCGGCCGCGGCGGCGATCAGACCGGCATGGCCATCATCCAGCTCACCGACTGGGCCGAGCGGGATGAGACCGCCACCGAGTTTGCCAAGTCCCTGAGCGGGCGGCTGGCCGGTATTCCGGACGTGATGATCCGCACCTTCCAGCCGGGCTTTCGCGGTGGCTCCACCGCGGCGGTGCAGTTCGTGCTGCAGGGCTCCGATTACGCCGAGCTCTATCAGCAGGGGCTGGCCCTGAAAGAGGCGGCAGCCCAGAGCGGCCTGATGGAGACGCCGGATCTCGACTATGCCGAGAAGACCCCGGAGCTGCAGGTGACCATAGAGCGGGATCGGGCCAACCAGCTCGGCATCCCGGTCTCCACCGTCGCGAGCTCCCTGCAGGCCCTGCTCGGCGGCATCAGCCAGACCACCTATGTCGACAGAGGGGAGGAGTACGACGTCTACCTGCGCGCCAACCAGCGAGACTTCAACGGCGTCTCCGACTTGAGCCGCATCTACCTCAAGGCAGCCAACGGCGAGATGGTGACCCTCTCGACCCTGGCCACCGTCAAGCAGGTGGCGAGCCCGCAGCGCCTCAATCACTACCAGCGTCAGAAGGCGGTGACCCTGACGGCGGATCTGGCGCCGGGCCACACCCTGGGTGAGGCGCTGGATTACCTGGACGGCTGGGCCAATGCCAACCTGCCAAACGGAATGACGGTGGATTATGCCGGCGAATCCAAGGACTATCGCGATAACCAGGGCGAGATGGTGATGGTGTTCGCTCTGGCCCTGCTGGTGGTCTATCTGGTGCTGGTGGCCCAGTTCGAGAGCATGCTGACCCCGGCGGTGGTGATGGTGACAGTGCCGCTCGGCATCTTCGGTGGTCTGCTCGGCCTCTGGCTGACGGGGCAGGAGATGAGCATCTACAGCCAGATCGGCATGATCATGCTGATCGGCATGGTGACCAAGAACGGCATCCTGATCGTCGAGTTTATCAACCAGCTGCGTCAGCGCGGCGAAGGGTTTGACGAGGCGATCATCGCAGGTTCGGTGCGCCGCTTGCGCCCCATTCTGATGACCTCGCTCACCGCCATCATAGGGGCCGTACCGCTGATGCTCTCCATGGGGGCTGGCTACGAGAGCCGGATGTCGGTGGGGACCGTGGTCTTCTTCGGCTTGTCTCTCGCGACCCTGGTGACCCTGCTGCTGGTGCCCGCCATCTACCATCTGCTGGCCAGACGGGCCGGCATGACCGGCGCGCGGGATCAACAGGTGGACGAGGCACTGGCCGCCAGCGAGGCCACCTCGCAGCAGGACAAACCGGCCGCCTGATGCGGCCCCCCATATAGGGGCAGAGGCTGGCAAGCAAATGGCTGCGGGTTAATATGTAGCCAGTTTGATACTCGAGGTGAGTCATGTTGCCATCAGCCATTTATGAGCCGCTGCCCTTTGCCTACATGGGCAGCGGTTTGCTTTTGTTGGGGATTGCCGATCAGCCGGGGCTGTTGCTGGCCGGGTTGGCACTCTATCTGGCCGGTTCGCTGGCCTGGTTTCGGCGCGGCGCCTATCGCCGCCCAGACAAGCACCGGCTGATGCGAAAGCAGGGCTGGCCGCTGTGGCTCTACGAGAGCCGGCCGTTTGCGCTGATCCTGCTGGGCCTGCTGATGCTGCGCCTGGCCACCCACCCGGTGTTCCTGGCGCCAGCCCTGGTCTGGTGCCTGCTGGGGGGTTATCAGCTGCTGCAGCGTCACTACAACCGTATCGTGCTGGCCCGCGCCCTGGCCTGAGCCGACCATTGACCCGCACTTTTGAGGCGAGCCCCGCTGGCTCGCCTTTTCCGCATCTATCGTAGGGGCAAAAAGCCGTCGCCCCCTCCTTGCTCTGCCGGTATAATGCGCGACCCGAATTGTTCCAGGTGGTCAAAATGCAGCCGGTTACCAACCTCTTCTCCTATCCCCGTTACTGGGCCGAGTGCTACGGCACGGCGCCCTTCCTGCCCATGTCCCGCGCGGAGATGGACAAGCTAGGCTGGGACAGCTGCGACATCGTGCTGGTGACAGGCGACGCCTACGTGGATCACCCGAGCTTCGGCATGGCGGTGATCGGCCGCATGCTCGAATCCCAGGGCTTTCGGGTCGGCATCATCGCCCAGCCGGACTGGTCATCGAAGGATGACTTCATGCGCTTGGGCAAGCCCAACCTCTTCTACGGGGTGACGGCGGGCAACATGGACTCCATGATCAACCGCTACACCGCCGACAAAAAATTGCGCCACGACGACGCCTACACCCCGGGGGACGTGGGCGGCAAGCGGCCGGACCGCGCCACCCTGGTCTATACCCAGCGCTGCAAAGAGGCCTATAAAGAGGTGCCGGTGGTCATCGGCGGCATCGAGGCATCCCTGCGCCGCATCGCTCACTACGACTACTGGTCCGAGACCATCCGTCGCTCCATCCTGATCGACGCCAAGGCCGACATCCTCATCTACGGCAACGCCGAGCGGCCGCTGATCGAGGTGGCTCACCGCATCGCAGGCGGCGAGACCATCGACACCATGCAGGACATTCGCGGCACCGCCGTGATCCGCAAGGAGCCGCTGCCGGGCTGGCGCGGGGTGGATTCGAGCAAGCTCGACCAGATTGGCCGCATCGATCCCATCCCCAACCCCTATATGGAAGGGGCCCCCTGCTCTGATGATGAGGGCACTTCGCCGATGGAGCAGGAGGCCAAGCCCATCCTGGTGCAGCCCCCCAAGCAAAAGCCGTGGGAGCAGACCTACGTCAAGCTGCCCGCCTATGAGCGGGTCAAAGAGGACAAGGTGCTCTACGCCCACGCCTCGCGCATTCTGCACCACGAGACCAACCCCGGCTGCGCCCGCGCCCTGGCGCAGGCCCACGGCGATCGCATCATCTGGGTCAACCCGCCTGCCTTCCCGCTCGAAACCGACGAGATGGACGGGGTGTTCGGCCTGCCGTACCAGCGGGTGCCGCACCCGGCCTATGGCAGCGAGAAGATCCCGGCCTACGACATGATCAAGACCTCGGTCAACATCATGCGCGGCTGCTTCGGCGGCTGCTCCTTCTGCTCCATCACCGAGCACGAGGGGCGCATCATCCAGAGCCGCTCGGAAGAGTCGATCCTCAAAGAAATCGAAGAGATCCGCGACAAGGTGCCCGGCTTTACCGGCGTCATCTCGGATCTCGGCGGCCCCACCGCCAACATGTACAAGTTGCGCTGCAAGAGCCCCAAGGCCGAGCAGACTTGTCGGCGTGCCTCCTGCGTCTGGCCGACCATCTGCCCACACATGGACACCGACCACAGCCCGACCATCAACCTCTATCGCAAGGCGCGCGACCTCAAGGGCATCAAGAAGATCCTGATCGCCTCCGGCGTGCGTTACGACATCGCGGTGGAAGATCCGCGCTACATCAAGGAGCTGGCCAAGTACCACGTCGGCGGCTACCTCAAGATCGCGCCGGAACACACCGAGGAGGGCCCGCTCTCCAAGATGATGAAGCCGGGGATGGGCAGCTACTACAGCTTCAAGGAGCTGTTCGACAAGTATTCCAAAGAGGCGGGCAAGCAGCAGTACCTGATCCCCTACTTCATCTCCGCCCACCCGGGCACCACGGATGAGGACATGGTGAACATGGCGCTCTGGATCAAGTCCAATCGCTTCAAGCTTGATCAGGTGCAGAACTTCTACCCGTCGCCGCTCGCCAACGCCACCACCATGTATTACACCGAGAAAAACCCGCTCAACAAGGTGAGCCGCCAGGGCGGGGACGTGTTCGTGGTGAAAGGGGAGCGTCGCCGTCGCCTGCACAAGGCGCTGCTGCGCTACCACGATCCGGCCGGCTGGCCGATGATCCGCGAGGCCCTGCTGGAGATGGGCAAGGGCCACCTGATCGGCAATGGCCCCGACTGCCTGGTGCCGCCGGAAGGCCGTGGCGAACTTAAAGGCAAGAGCGGGGCCGAGCGCAGCCGCAGCAAGGGCCTGAGGCCCGCCCTGACCCGCCACAGTGCCATCACCCATCAGCGCAGCAACGGGTCGGGCAACAAGGCTGCCCGTAGCGAGGCCGGTGCAGGCAATGCCCCGGCAGCCAGCAGAAATGGCGGCAAGGCGGGCAATGGCAAACCGGTGGGCTCCGAGCTCAAGTTGGGTAAAGGGAACGGCAAACCCGCCGCACAAGGCGCAGGCCAGAGTGCTGGTAAGAGCAAACCGGCTCACAAGGGCAAGGCGCCGACTCGCGCTGGCTCAGCCAAGCCGGGCGCCAAACCCGCCACTCAGGGCGGCAAGCCCGCGGCAAAAGGGAATGGTGCCAAGCGACCGGCTCGGTAATATTTCCTGACTGGAAAGTTATAGAAATTAAAAAGGCGACCGGATGGTCGCCTTTTTAATTTCTATCGAGCACATCACTGAAACTATTTTCCACACTTCGAAATCTCTCCCCGCACTTGAATTAATTGCTGATTCAAAAGCTCCGAGTACCTCCGCAGTTCTTCGACAAGACGTTCATCTGCCCGTAGTTGGTCATCATCTTTTTTATATATGCCACTATAAAGCGAAAGGGCAGACTGTATAGATCTCTCTGCTGCTTGCTGTTTAAGTATTATGGCATTTTCTTCGGAGGCATGTCTTTGGCATATAGATATTGACATTGAACTTTGTGATGCCAAGAGCTGGGCTTGTTGTTTTTGTAAGTTTTCATTTTGCAACTTTGTTCTATCAAGTTCTTCCGAAACATATGTATACCTTTCGATGGGCACATGTGTTTTTTCGATATCCGATTTATAAATATATGAATCGTGTAAAACGACATCAGCATTAAAAAAACCTGAAACGTACTTGTATGCTCCTAACCCGGCTATAAACCTGTAGAAAGAAAGAGTAAAGCAAGCGCCGTGTGTTTTTTAAAATCATCTAAAAGTTGCATAAAAATCCTTGTCAAACCCAACATCTATAGATTTTTCCCCATCGCCTCAGACTATAGTAAAGCAATGAAAGAGATTCTTGGAATATTCAATGGATTAAACAGTCTTGTCCAGCTAATTTCACAACGAAGATAAGCGATAAGAAATAGAAAAACTGGGACACCCATCTTTTTGACAACTAACGTGGAAACCGTGACACCCGCAGCGATGTTCTCTGCTGTGAACAAGAGCGGTAAAGGCAATGGCAAACAGCTCGGCTCCCTGCTGCACAGGGTGCAGGACAGGGTAAACCACCCGGGAAACCTGCCCACAAGGGGAAAGCCCCGACCCGCGCAGGCTCTGCCAAGCCGGGTGCCAAACCGGCCACTCAGGGCAGCAAGCATACGGCCAAAGGGAATGGCGCCAAGCGACCGGCACGGTGAGTTTGCTGATTGGAAAGCGATAGATAGTAAAAAGGCGACCAGATGGTCGCCCTTATGTCATGTGGGTATTACATACTGTAAACTTCGAGTGACTATAGAAACATTTACATTATAACGAAAAGCACTTGAAATAATAAATCTTGGTTTGTAGCTTATGAAATAGCATCATGAATAATGAATTTGAAATTATTAGTATCAAACTTTTCAAGTTTATTTAACTTCTTCTGGTAAATATCCCATTTCATGCTGCACAGTTCAAAGCATTGCTCTAAAGTATTTACCCTATAATTTTCACAACTTAAATCAATATAACTATATAGCACCTGATCTAGATAATCATGAGCATTTTCTATCAGAGCATGTATAAATTTTGGTGGTTTTCCAGAATGCACAATTATGTTTCTTGTTCTATATACTCGACGAATTTGCCAAGAAACTTTAGATTTATGTGAATCTAATCTTTTTTTCCAATTTTTAGGAGTTTTTAAATCTTGACGCAAACTAAATAACCTGAATCTTAATAGAGGGAAACTAGATAACGAAGCATAAAATTCATTCAATATTTGTTCGGAATCATCATTAGTTAAAAGAATTAGTACTTTCTCATTCAATTTCATTCCTTTGTCGTAGTTTAATTTATCCAAAAGCCCCCTAACTTTCCTTCTATTCCATCTAATTAGGTCAAAGGTTAAGTTGTTGATTATGCGTTTGGAGTACCCAAGCATAAATATTGGTATAAGTAGGTCGATCATCTCATTTATTTTGGTGTTTCCAACATGAGTAGGGGTGATCGTCTCTAAACCAATCCACGTATTAAGAAGTTGATTTTCAGGGATGTTATTTATGATTGACATGCCATGAAGGTCTACAACGCGATCAAATCTTTCAAAGCTATCCCGAAATACGGAGAATTGCTTAATCATTTTATTTAGTCGTTCTGATGCAACATCAGGCCTAAGGTCAATACCTTTCTCCATTGTGTTTTGGGGTTTCCCAACTTGCTTTATTCCTTCGACACAGCACTGTTTAACCAAAATAGAATCTTGCCATGAAATATGTGCTTTATGTGCAAATATCATGAATAAGTCGCTAAGGCTGTCTAGTTTTCTTTCTGCAACTTCTCTAGCTGAATAAACATCCTGAGCTCGAATTTTATTCGTGATTATATAAACTTCCCCAACACCTTTTTTATAGCCAATATCATTGGCATACGCTAAGAAATCGTTAGGGATTTCTTCAGATATTTTTATTCCAAAGCTGTCTAAAGACGCTTCAACTTTAGTTATTAGTGAGTCAACTATGAATAACATTTCAAACTGATGACTATATGGGTAAACAAACTCGAAGAAATCGCCTAATTTTTTTAGGCTATCAATTTTACCCATGGTACCTTTAAAGAAGAAGTCTTCAACCTTCTCAAATATAGCACGCTTGCTTAATCCACCATTTATTAAACGGGAAATATAAAGACGTAGAAGGATTTCTATGTCATTTTTATGGTTGCTTGTGATTGCTAACTCCAAAAGTTCTTGGCATTTATGCAAGTACCTTTCCGAGTTAAGTGTTTGAGCCAACACTTCAAGCCGTAATTGTCTGGAGCTGAGAGGTTTATTGTCATCAATTGAAAAGTATTGATTGCAATCAGTATCCATTAGGGATTTAGCGACAGGGTCGCTCTTTAGAGACCATTCAAGTTCCTCTAAAACATGTTTTAAATTAGCATTGTCTATCTTTTTATTTTCAATGTCAGATATCAGAGATATTGCTTCTAGGCATATATATGGTGAACATAATACTGGTGGTTTATATGTGTCCAGAGTGTAATCAAATAGCATCTCATCAAGACGCTGTGCAAAAAACAATAAGCCATCCAACACTTCTATATTATTCCAATGTTCTAGATTTTTAAATTTCATATTTTTAGCTCGGTGAATATGACTTCAATATAACCGGGAATCTGGGAATCTGGGAATCTGGGACGCCCACCTTTCTGTATGGGGCGTAACGTCGCCAAATCCCACGCTACCGCCCATGGATTACAGCTTCCAATATGCTCCATTGACCAGCGAGGGCAGCAACCCATCGCAGTTCAACAGGTTCTGAATGGCCATGGTAAGCCAAACGAAACTACCTGGGCGAGCCTTAAAATGATGCAACCATCAGCATCTCATCGTTTCTTGAACTGGATCAGCAAATGGATTTATAAGGGGCATATATAGCTATTCCCCCCCCAAAAAAAAGATGGCTGTCCCCATCGGGGGGGCTTTGTTATCTTGCCGGGTAGATTGGCAGGTGCGATCCGTGCCCCTTTATCTCACTCCAACAGGAGCAATCAGATGGCAATAAAAGCGCGATCCCGCAGGGAGAAGGTGGGCAGCGGCCTTGGGCTGCTGCTCGGGATCATCGGCTTCAATCTGCTGGTGCCTTTTTTCTTTGAAAAGCAGGCGGGCTTTGATGGCAACCAGATGCTTTGGGCCGCCGTGACGGCGCTGCTCTGCTCCGAGCTGGGGGCCAGAGTGGGCAAGTGGCTGGATTGCCGGGAGCAAACGAGAGCCGGCGACTGACTTCAGGAGGTGGCCGACAGGTCGCGGGTTGCTCTGAACTGGCTGGGAGTCAGGCCGGTGATGCGCTGAAACTCGCGATTGAAGTTGGATTTGGTCTGAAAACCGGCGTTCATCAAGATCTGGGTGATGCTCTCATCCGTGTTCAGCAGAGCCTGCCTGGCATGGGCAATCCGATATTCGTTGATGACCCTGGGAATGCTCTGCTGGCGCACCAGATTGACGGCACTGGAGATCTGCTTGGCGGGAATGCCCAGTTTGCGTGAGAGGCGGGCCAGGGTCAGCTCAGGATCCAGATAGCAGGCTTTTTCCTTCATCAGGTTATCCAGCAGAGCCACGATTTCCCGGGCACGATCGTCGCCCAGCAGTGGCGCTTTCTCAGCAGGCTCGGGAACGGAGGCTGGCATCTCCTCCTCTTCTGCGTCAGCGGTATTGACCCCCACCATCACCACGGCCGCCGCCAGCATGGGCACCAGCATCAGGTGACCCAGCGACAGGATATAGGGCGCCAGCTGGCCTTGATTGAAGGCGAAGTCGAGGGAGACGGCGGCGTCGATGGCCGCCGAAAACAGCAGCATCCAGCCCGCGATATGTTCCGCCCGTCTGACCCCCTCCCACTCATTGAACGAGACACAAAGCAGCAGCTGCGTCTTATCGGAAAAACGCACCAGCGCGATGCCGTAGCAGAGATAGATGGCGGTCAGCAGGCCATCCAGCGGCAGTGGCAACCAGTTGTGGGTCAGCATGCCGAGGGCAACCAGCGCGGGGCCGACGCCGTGCAGCCAGGAGATGCGGGCCCCTGGCGCCTTGGCCCGGCTGAAGATATGCCAGGCGGCCGCCGGAATGAGCGAGGCAAGGATCGGCTGCGCGAGAGTGAGCAGCGCCAGATCGAAGGTCCAGCGCAGCCCCACCACGCCGGTGGTGATGGCGCACAGCAGCAGAAAGAGGGCGGTCGTTCTGGCTGCCCGGCCGAGGCGCGCCAGCAGCACGGCGGCCAGCAGAGCCAGCAGCAAGGAGACGATAAAGGGGATGGGTATGGCCAGCATCATGTATCCCGTGTGCAAAGAGAGGCCGTTGACCGGCGGCGGCATGCCAGCATAACGGCTTGGGTCAGGCGAATGAAGCCCATGATGGCGCAGGCGCGGTTCGAGGACGACCTGAAACCGGTTTGAGGACGCCCGGGGGCGCTGTGCTCCCCATGATAAGGGCTCCCAATCACCATAAAAGGCAGGTATCCATGTTCTCTTTCTACTGGCTGGGGTGGCAACGCGCCCTGGATTTTTCGGGTCGCACCACCCGGGCTGAATGTTGGTGGTTCATGTTGGGCCATCTGCTGGTCACCCTGATCTGCATCTGGCTGGATGTGCTGCTTGCCAACCTGGGTTGGCTGGATCTGAGCTACGGCCTGGTGAGCAGCGTGCCCCTGATTGCGCTTATCGTGCGTCGCTTGCATGACACCGGCCGCTCCGGTTGGTGGGGCTGGGTCTTTCTGGTGCCGGCCGTGGGGCCCTTGCTGCTTATCTATTTGTTGGCGCAGCAAAGCGGGGCAACCCATGTTGGCAAGGAGGCATCGGCATGAGACACGCACTCTGGCTGTTTATGTTGTGTTGTTCTCTGGCGGTGGCCGACCTCGACAATCCCCACGATTTTCCCAAGGGGGCGCTGGGCCTGCTGCAGGTCGACAGCCTGACCCGTGGCGAGCTGCTGTGGCTGCAGGGGCGAGTGGGGGAGGGAACCTATACCACCACGGATGCCGAGGGGCGTCACTGCGTCATCCGGGTGCCGGTGGCGGTCGGCAAGGTGGCGAGCAGCGGCCTTGGCATCGACTCCACCGGGGGGCTTGCCATCATCGTCATGACGCCGAGACTCGATGCGGCGCTCCGTAAGGGGGAGCGGGTGAACAGCAGCGACTTCACCTTCTCCCGCGAGCCGGCTGACCCGGCGGCCGACGGCTATATCGTCAGCGGGATCGCGGCAGATGAAGGGTTTGTGCTGAACTCGCGGCGGCGCTGGATAGCCTGGTTGCTGGAAGACAAACCGGCGCTGCGCTGTCAATGAGGCCTTGCTCGTCGGAAGGATGCGCCGGCCCAGTAAGGCACCCTGACCGAACTGGCGTGATGATCTACCAATTAGAGTTAAAAGGATGATGGGTGCGATGATTTATTGAAATTCAAGGCATTTATTATTTTAGTCATAACAAATAAGCCATTTTATGGAAAATGGCTTATCCCAGTAAGTAAAAATTCTTATCTTACAAAAACCATTAACTGGTTACTATATGCAAACTGTCTTTGAGGATGCCAATTTGACTTTATCCATAGATTTGGATAAGCACTGGTCCAGCTATCCTTCTTATATCCGTAGAAACTACCTTGATAATCTTTACTGCTCGGGTGACCAACAATTGTATAATCTAAATTAGCTCCATCACAACCATATTTTTCTGCATGAATAATCCTTGCTTTTCCTAAATTGTTGTCAAGCGGGGAGCAGAATGCAGCATTACTGGCTTGAGCAATGTTCATAATTCCCCATAATTTAGTGTTTGGTTGAACAAACAAAATCTCAGTTGACTCATCTTTTAATTGTGCCCAAGCCCCAGGGTTGAGATATTGATTATTTGTTAGAGTCGTGATTTTATCAACTTGAACATATGGAGTGTTATTGGTTCGTACAGCAACAAGACGCCATCCACCACCATCTATATCAGCATTGCAATATAGGTCATGATACCATCCAGTTTCTGTTGCCAAACGACAATCAGGATTGTTATCCTCACCCCACTCAATTCGGAAATCTCCACCTCTCCCCGTCATGTCATACCAAACACCTTGATATTGTCGTTCAGCAATAAGCTTGCCCAAATAATAAGTAGTGTTCTTATTTATATCTTGTTTTAGTTGGATAAGTTTATTATCCTCCATGAATGCACCGTTTATATTATCTCCTGAGCTTCCCGGGGAAATTATATTTCCTTCAATCTGAGCTAAAATTGTTGATGATGATGATGTGTTTTTATCTATGTTTCCATCAACCCATTCATCTTTTATTAACTTGTAGTCCTGCTCGGCTGCCGAAATACTTGTAGAGAGTAATAGCGAAAGAATCATATACTTCATAATAGCCACTCTGTATTTTAATTTTATTAAAAAGAAAATGTGAGGGACAGCTTCAATCTAGCCACGCTATCACAAATTCTATGCTTGAATCCCCAAATTACAACATCCATTACTAATAAAAGAGTCTGTTATTTGCTTTTGGTGGGACTCGTATGGCATTCTATGCGGCTGGTGCTATATGGGCAAGTAGTAAATTCAAAACTCAAGTAATAATATGTTCAGATCTAGGCTGAACTAACGGTATGGGCTCTATTGGTCCGGACTTTATTGATCTGTAGGGTAAGCAGGAAGCACTATCAGTCAGTGCCATACATAAGCTTATTTTGGCATCTATTTTGAGACTGCCAAAGATTGCTCTCTCCTGATGGGTGATACCGGCGGTAGATGTAAATAGAGGCGATCAAACATTCTGTCAGTGGCATAGTGGTGAGTGAATGCTATCGTTGATGGCATCTTATTGCCACACTTCCTGCCCCTTGGCATTGAGCAGGGTGTGAAAGAGATAGTGATCGTCCCGATCGTAATAGACGGTAATGGTGTGACGCTCGGTGTAGTCCGCCGCCACGCTGGCCACCGTCATGGGCACCAGGATCAGCTCCCCCAGCCCCATTGTCACGGCGCTCGCCGTAGCCTGGCCATTGCCGTCACCGCGCTTGTGGATCTTGCCGAGCACGGTAAAGCGATCGCAGCCCTGCACATCATCCTCGGTCAGAAAGGCGGCCTGCTGGCAACGCTGGGGTTCGCCCAGCTCGGCGCGAATGGTCGCGCGGGTCTCTCCCGCTACCAGAGTGTTGCGAAAGCGCCCCGAGTAGTGATCGAGGGCGGCGGCGCAGCCGCTTAGCAGCCCGATCAGCAGCAACGGCGTGAGCCGCAAACAGGCGCGTTTCATGGGCGGGCCCCGCCATCCGTTAGAGGCGCATCGCCCCGCCGCCCGGGTTCGCTGCGATGCAAAAAGGTGGTCAGGGTATCGCGCGGCGGCGTGATGCCGCACTGCACCAGAATCTGCCCGATAGCGCCCCTGTGATAGCCGCCATGGGTCACCAGGTGCAGCAGCATCTCGGCGCGGCTCATCTGCCCCTGGTCGCCATCCGTGAACTGAAACCGGATCTGGGTATTGCACGCCTGCGGGCTCAGGGTCGCCACATACTCCACCAGCCAGTTATCCAGTGCCGTGACCGCGCCGTGTAGCGCCGCCAGGGTCGGCGTCTCTGTCGTATTGGTGGCGGTAAAACCGTGCCGTTCCCCCAGCAGGTTGGCCTTGAAGATGGCATCGACCACATGGATATGGTTGAAGATGCGCAGGGCCGTGTGGTGAGCCTCGCCATATTGCGCGGCATCCAGGGTGGCGAGGGCCGCCAGCAGTTCGTCATCGGCCCAGCGCTTGTAATGAAAAAGGGATTGCAGCGTCTCGTTGTTCATCGGTTCCTTGCCCTCATCTGCTCCTTGAAAGGTGGGCATGGTAGCCAAGAAGAGACCGATATGAAACCTGTTCTGCTCTGCGGCGGTATCGACAGCTGGCCGGTTGCTGCCAGTACGCGGTCAGCCGGGCCCCATGGGCTTGCCAACTTATGATCCGCTCTCGCTCTGGCAGGTGAAACATAAGGTGATCAATCAGTTACATAGGGATGACCATAAGGCCGTCATCCCCGGACGTCCCTGAAGGACGGGGGAGCCAGAGACACTCGTCCGAAGCCAGTGCCGCCGCCAGTTTCGCGGGGCAGGAGAGGTGGCAAAAGGGCGAGCAGATGCCCTGAAATATCTGGTTACACTCTTCCCGCCCTGTTGATTGAATAGTGATTGAATAACGAAGGGCCGGGTGTGAAGATGCGCGCCACTCGCGACACGAGCCTGCTCGGCGAGAGATATCAAAAAAGCGACAGCGGTGATGGCGGCGGCGAGCGTCGCGGTCAACACCGCGGCAAAACCGGGCCGGGATGGCCCGCCATCTGTGAGTTCAGACCCCATGAGAAAACTGTTTCTGTTGTTGCCCGCGCTGGCGCTGACGGCCTGTGCCGGCAGCATGACCTCTGTTGACAAGACCAGCCCGCAAGGGCGCAAAGTGGTGGTGGGCCAGTTCCCGCCCAAGCCGGAGAACTTGTGCACCCTCAAGCACAACGAAGAGCTCCCGATGAACCTGCTGGAGCGCTATAGCAGCGCAGGACTGCTCAACTCCTATCTGAACAACAACCAGGAGAGCGTCAAGGTGGCCGACGAGAAGCAGGCCAACTATGTCCACGTCTATATTCCCGCCCGTAAAATGCTGTTCGGGGTGATCGACCTTAACTACAACGACAAGCCGCGGGTCACCTACTACGACTGCCAGTCCCTCAAAGGGCTGTCACGGGGCTGATCCTCGCAGGCCGATCCGGCGTGTAATGCAAGCAACAGATGCAGAAACAGGGGCGACCGGCGGGTCGCCCCTGCTGCTTTTGGCGCCGCCGATGGAGGGGAGAGGAGGGGAGTGCTACTCTGTCCGCCAGTTTGCATTGACCGGTTGGCGCAGGCGCTCGCCAGCGCTGACCATGCCCACGCGTGCCTGATAAAACAAGGAGTTGTCATGCGCATTGCCCTCGTAGGTCTTGGTGATATCGCCCAGAAAGCCTATCTGCCGCTGCTGGCCAGCGACGAGCGAGTCACCCCGCTGCTCTGTACCCGCAATTCGGCAGTATTGGATAAGCTGGCTCGCCAGTACCGTATCGCCGAGCGCTTCACCGAAGTCGCTGACCTGCTGGCAAGCCGCCCGGATGCGGTGATGATCCACGCCGCCACTGCGGTGCACCTTGAGCTGGCCGCCCAGTGCCTGCGCGCCGGCATCCCCACTTTTGTCGATAAGCCGCTGTGCGACACGTTTGCCGGGGTAGAGAGCCTCGCCAATATCGCCATCGCCAAGAACTGCCCGCTGTTTGTCGGCTTCAACCGCCGCTATCTGCCCGCCATGAGCGCGCCCCGCGGCCAGCCGCTTACCGAGCTCAACTGGCAAAAGCACCGCCACGCCCTGGCGGGGGCCCCGCGCTCGTTTCTGTTCGACGACTTTATCCATGTGCTCGACAGCCTCTGCTACTACGGGGGGGCGCCTGATGGGGATCTGCATGCGGTGCTGCGGCGCTGTACCCGTCAACCCGAGTTGCTGGCCGGGGTGAGCGTGGCCTGGCAGAGCGGGCAGGTAGCGGTGAGCGGCAGCATGAATCGCAGCGCTGGCATTACCGAGGAGCGTATCGACGCCTATGGCGACAACCTCTCCCTGCATATCGAGAACTGCACCCGGGGCACGATGGCCCGCGATAAAACCGTGCAGACCCTGGCCCCCGACGACTGGCAGTCGGTGCTGGCGAGCCGGGGTTTTGTCGCCATGCTGGCTCACTGGTATCAGCAGATTGAGGCGGGACGGGCCGACGGAGCGCTGATTGAGAGCTACCTGCACAGCCACCGGCTGGCAGAGCAGCTGGTCGTCCTGGTGGGGGAGTGAGGGGGAGCGCCGCGCCGGTTTGCTCGGGCCATGGATGGGGCGGCGGGCGAAAAAATCGCCGGACCACTGTATGAGATGGCGCATCCCTGCGCAGTCGGCAGGGAAGGGCACCTGCCGGGCGAGCCAAGCGCTGGCTTGTTTGCTATCTTGGCGAGCAGAAACGGCCTTCAGAGCAGCAGCGAGTCTATGAGCATTATTTTGGGGATAGATCCGGGTTCACGCATCACCGGTTACGGGGTCATTCGCATCGTGGCGGGCAAGGCGGAGTACCTGGGCTCGGGCTGCATCCGCACCGACCTGGGAGAGCTGCCGTCGCGCCTCAAGCAGGTCTATGACGGAGTGAGCGAGATCATCACCCAGTTCAAGCCGGACGAGTTCGCCATCGAGCGGGTCTTTATGGCCCGTAATGCCGATTCCGCTTTGAAGCTGGGTCAGGCTCGCGGCAGCGCCATCGTGGCGGCGGTCAATGCCCTGCTGCCGGTGAGCGAATACTCGGCGACCCAGATCAAGCAGGCGGTGGTGGGCACCGGCGGCGCCGCCAAGGAGCAGGTGCAGCACATGGTGACCCACCTGCTCAAGCTCTCGGCCACCCCCCAGGCGGATGCGGCGGATGCCCTCGGGGTGGCGCTCTGCCACTTCCATACCCGCCAGATCCTGATCAAGATGGCCGGACGCAGCACGGGATCGGTGCGCGGTCGCTACCGCTGAACCGCGCATGCCGCTGTGATAGCGGTACTGTCGGGCAACCGGCCATGCACCGGCGGGTTGCCTCTTCTGGCAGCGACGACTGTCGTCAGAAGCCTCAAAAGGGTCACTTTCTGTCGCACCTCCTCTCCACCGAGAAGGGCTGTCTGACCGGTCGATAACGACAATCCTCTCAGTTAATCAACGGCTTGTGATGCATGTCACATTTTATGGCCGTGCTCCCCTCCCTTCGCATGCCCGATCCTGACTCTCATAATATGCGCCGGCCGCGTGGTGCGGCCCGGTGAGCCCTGGGCTCCCGTTTCATCCATCATTGGGAGAGTCGAGAAGTGAAACCTTTTGCAGCTGAATTCATGGGCACCTTCTGGCTGGTGCTGGGGGGCTGCGGCAGCGCCGTGCTGGCCGCCGCCTTTCCGAACATCGGCATCGGCCTGCTCGGCGTGGCACTGGCCTTCGGTCTGACCGTGCTGACCATGGCTTACGCCATCGGCCATATCTCGGGCTGTCACCTGAACCCGGCCGTGACCATCGGGCTCTGGGTCGGCGGTCGTTTTCCGGCCTCCGGCGTGCTGCCCTACATGGTCGCTCAGGTGCTGGGCGGGATTGCCGCCGCGGCTGTGCTCTATGTGATTGCCAGCGGTCAGGCCGGTTTTGATCTGGCGGCGGGCTTTGCCTCCAACGGCTATGGCGAGCACTCTCCGGGCGGCTACAGCATGCTGGCGGCGCTGGTGTGCGAAGTGGTGATGACAGGTTTCTTCCTGTTCGTCATCATGGGCGCCACCGACAGCCGGGCCCCGGCTGGGTTTGCCCCCATCGCCATCGGCCTGTGCCTGACCCTCATTCACCTCATCAGCATTCCGGTGACCAATACCTCGGTCAACCCGGCGCGCAGCACGGGCGTGGCCTTCTTCGTGGGGGACTGGGCACTGAGCCAGCTGTGGCTGTTCTGGGTCGCTCCCATCGTCGGTGCCATTCTGGGTGCATTGGCCTATCGCGCGATCGCGACCAAAGCCTGATCCGTCAGGGCAACAAAGTGTGGTATCGACACGCCCCCGGGCGTGTTTTTTCGTTTCTGGCGGGCACGAAAACGGGCCGCAAGGGCCCGCAGAGTTGCTTGGTCGTCGGCAAGAGGGGTGAGGCTTACAATCCCTTGGCGCTCAGCATGTCCTTGTAGCGCTGGTGCAGCAGCTGCACCCGTTCCACACATAGGAATAGGTGCGGGTTTCGGCCATATGGGAGGGAGTGCCACCCTGTTTGTGACTTGCCAGGGGCTTACAACCCCTTGGCGCTCAGCATGTCTTTGTAGCGCTGGCGCAGCAGTTGCACCCGCTCTACGTAGGCGCGGGTTTCTGCGTAAGGGGGTATGCCCCCATGCTTTTGCACCGCGCCGGCACCGGCGTTGTAGGCCGCGGTGGCCAGCGCCACGTTGCCACCATACTGCTTGAGCAGCCCCGCCAGGTACTTCACCCCGCCGAAGATGTTCTGCTCCGCCAGCATGGCATTGCCCACCCCCAGCTCCCGCGCCGTGGCGGGCATCAGCTGGGTCAGTCCCATGGCCCCCTTGCGGGACACGGCGAGGGGGTTGAAGGCGGATTCGGCGTGGATCAGCGCCCGGATGAGGGCCGGCTCCACCTGATAGGCCTTGGCTGCCGCCTGGATAGTGCTGGCGTAGTCATAGAGAAACAGGCCGGTGGTATGCCAATTGACCTTGGAGTCGGGGTCGCAGGCGTAACAGTCGTTGAACAGCAGCAGCTCGTAGCGGCCCTGATCCGGCATCACGTCCGAGTAGCGCACCACGCCGTTTTTCTGCACCGACTTGTAGACCTGGATCTGGCGGGTACCGGGCGGCAGCGGGGGGCTGGTCGGTTCGGGCGGTGGCAGCACCCCCGGAGTGGGCAGAGTGACGGGGGGCGCCGCGGGGGGCGGTGCCGGCGGCTCGGCGGTGAGGATCACCACCTCGGCCGGGGCGGGTGTCTGGCTCCAGCCGGGTGAGGAGAACAGCGGGATCAATCCCATCAACATCCATGCTTTCAACGGCTTGCTCCTTCAGCCTCGTTAGCCTTGTTGAGTAAAGCATCACGGCGCGGGCAGAACAAGCCCGCGCAGGCCGAGGTGTGGCCGCGGTTCACCATTTTGTGTGCGGCAAAAAAAAAGCGAGGCCGTCTGGTGGCGGCCTCGCACGGCAGTTGCCGGTTTACTCCTGCAGCCAGAGGCGGGCGCTGCGGGCGGGAATGGCGACCCGCACCCACTGGCTCTGCACGTTGACCACGGCGCTCTGGTCGAGCACGTCCCGGTAGTTGCGATACCAGTTCATCTCGAACTTGGCGGTATCGAGCCAGTACTCCTGCTCGTAGTCGCACTTGTTGATGCCGACCAGCCCCTGCTTGCCGCGCTTGAACAGCACGAAGCAGTCGCCGCTGCCGACCAGCTGCATGGGTTGGCCCTGCACCGCGTTGTGGAAGCGGATCATCCCCTTGATGTCGCTGCGCAGGTAGTAGTCCTGCCAGCGCAGCCCGTCCTTGGCCTGGGTCTCGCCGTGATCCGAATAGACCAGCGGCGAGCCGCCGTCGCGACCAAGCAGGTAGGCGTAGGCCAGCTTCTCGTCGGTCGGGTTCAGGATCTGGTAGCGAAAGCCGTCGTTGGTGGGAATGTCGTGGGTGATGGCGAAGGTGACCGCCCGGCTGCCCGGCAGGGCCTGGCCGTAGGCACCGGGATCCGCCAGCAGGTTCATGCTGCCACCATAGCCGAGCGCCCCGCGCAGGGAGGCGAACAGCGGAAAGTCATAGGCACCCTGGCCGCTGCTGTCGAGATAGGGCTTGAGGAAGCGCTCGTAGTCGTTGCTGCCGGCGCCGCCGGTGGTGATCACCTCGCCGAACACGTGCATCCCCTGCTTTATCTCCGGGGTGAACACGGCGTTGATCTGGTAATCGCTCATGTGTTTGACCGCATCGACCCGAAAGCCCTTGATGCCCATCCCCTTGAGCGCCTTGAGGTAGGCTTGCTGCTGGCTTACCACCCAGTTGTTGGGGTCGAGATCCGGCAGACCCTTGTCGCCCGCGCCGCCGCACAGCCGCCAGAACTGCACGTTGCCCGGATCGTTCCAGTCGCTGATGCACCCTTCCGGATGGAAGTCCTGGCCGGCCAGGAAGTTCTGACCCAGATCGCCAAACAGCTTCTGCCGCTCGAAGTAGCCGGGGTTGGCGGCATAGCTTTGCAGCAGCTCGCTGCCGGGGTAGTTGAGATCGCTGCGCTTCCAGCTTTCGTTGGCCATGTGGTTGAGCACCACGTCCGCGTAGACGGCGATGCCCCGAGCCTGCATGGCGGCGATCAGCTGCTCGAGATCCTGCTTGTTGCCAAGGGGGGTATCGATGAGGCGCAGATCCTGGGGTTGGTAGCGGGCCCACCACTCGTCGCCCGATGACTTGAGGGGCGGCGAGATGAGCACCTGTTTGTAGCCGGCAGCCTTGATGAGATCGGCCTTGGCGGTGACTTCACTGTATTTCCAGTTGAAGGCGTGCAGTATGACGTCGGCGTGTGCCAAAGGAGCGATCAGTATGCCTGCGATCGCCCAGATTCCCGCTGTGTGTTTCATTATTGTCAGTCCTTTTATTGGGTGCCCTGATGGGCACCCAGAGCCTCACACCAGCCAGGTTGGCCGGCAATCGCCTGACGGTGATTTTGTGAGCACTTTCAAAGCGGACTGTGCGGATCTGTGACGGCTTGCAAAAAACCGCACAGATCCCATCATTACTGATTTTTCAATCACTTAGCGGGCTGTATTGCAACTCAGTCGACCCCGTTGTTGTAGAGCGGCTGCCAGGCACAGTAGCGCTGGCCATTGCGCTGGTTGTAGAGCCAGAAGCGGTTGCAGTTGTCGTCGTAGTTGCTGGCGCCGACGTTGATGGCATAGCTGCTCAGCTTCTGTCCCTGCAGGGACTGGAACACCCCGTTGTAGAGCAAGGAGAAGTGCAGGTGCGGGCCGGTGGAGGAGCCGCCCTCGCACAGCGCCTCGTTGCGGTTGCTGGCATAGGTGCCGATGGGGGTGTCGGCGGCCACGTAGTCGCCGCTGCGCACCGAGATCCCGCTCATGTGGTAGTAGTTGGTGGCCCAGCCATTGGGGGCGGTGACTCGCACCTGGCAGCGGGAGAAGACGGTGACGGTGCCGCTGTTGGCGGCGGTGACCGTGTAGGTGGCACCTCCCCAGCCCGGCCAGTCGTAGGAGACGTCGATGGATGAGTAGGGATAGCCGGAGCCGGTATGGGAGTGGGCGCCGTTGGCCTTCCAGCTGTAGCCCTGGCGCCAGGGCAGCTGGAACTGGCCGCCGGCCAGCGGTGCGGCGGGCGCTGCCGCGCCGCCCCCGGGGGAGGTCATGGCATCCTGGCCGAACAGGGTCCGCCACTGCTCACCGAGCTGCTGCTGCACTGGCGCGCTCAGCAGGCTGGCGAGGGCGGCCTGGTGCGCGGCTTGCGGCGCCAGGGCGGGGGCGCGGCGCGGGGTGAGCTGCAGCTGGGCGCGGGCCTGGTAGAAGCGCTCGGAGAGCTGGCGCGCCATCAGCTCCAGCTGGTTGTCAAAGCCCCTGGCCTTGACCAGCCTGGCGAATGGTGCCGCCATGGCCTGTTCGGAGGGGGCCGAGATGAGCTGGCTGCTCGCCTCCATCAGGGCCAGCAGCAGCTGGGGGTTGAGGCTGGTGATGCCGCTCCAGTGCAGGATCACCTCCTCCTTGGGTAGTAGGTGAGGCGCCTGTTGCAGCAGGAAGTCGTGCAGATCGAACGCCATGGCCGCCTCGCCGAACACGAAGTGGGCCTCATCCAGGGGGAGTGCCGGGGCTTGGCCGGCGGCAAGCTGCTGCGCCGTGAAGTGATAGGGGGCAAGCGGGACATGGATGTCGCCGGCCCAGCCGGCGGCGGGCAGCAGGGCCAGCAGTAACAGGGAGGGGATCGGTCTGGACATGATAGCTCCTTGGCAAAGTGGTGAGGTGTCGGTGTGGGGGGTGACCCTACGCAGGCAACAACAGCGCGATGCTATGCCAAGGCTTCACCATAGGGCGAAACGGTGAAGTTGCTATTCGAATGGAGCTTTTTGTGTAGGGCGCTGACGAGAATGACTTGTTAATAAATGTTTACATTGTCTGTTTGTAGAGCCAAATCAGTGAGTTGCGGGCCATCAAATGGCGAGCTGCCGTAAAGGGTCAGGAGAAGGGACAAACAGTGTCTGCCTCTGGTTTGCCGTGCTAGGATCGCGGTTTGCCGCCGCGCCGGCAGCATGTTAAAAAGTATGCAACTTGGTGTGGTTATTGGCTTTTTTGTTACTAAAAGCCGTGATATCTTCATGCTGGTCGGATCTCTTCGACCAACAACTTCTGTGCGAGGATCTGGCCGGATGGCCAAGGATGAAACGAGTGTGATAGGCAAACGGGCGATGGAACTCACGTTCGAAGAGTACTGCGATGCGGATCTCTCCCTGATCAGGGACTACTACGAAACCACTTTCTCCCACTACGTGCCGGATCTGGCCGAGCGGATCTTCGTGGTACGCGACGCCCACTGGCTGGTGGGGGCCGTGCGCCTGCGCGACGAGCAGGATTACTATCACCTCTGCGGCTTTCGCCTGCTGCCCCATTACCAGTCGCTGGGGCTGGGTTCTCGTCTGTTGCAGCACGCCTGCAGCGATCTGCTGGACAAGCCGGTGATCTGCCAGGCCTTGCCGTTCGAAAAGCCCTTCTATCTCAAGGCCGGCTTTGCCGACCTGCCCCTGCACGAGCTGGAGGGGCCGCTCTTCTCCCTTTATGACCAGCAGCGCGAACAGGGTTACCAGATCGAGCTGCTGGTGCGTCAGGCCAAGGCCCCGGTCTACAACTGAACCGTCACTGGGGCTTGGTCAGCAGGTGGATCTTGCCCGGTGACAGCTCCAGCCCCAGCAGATTCTCCTTCAGCCAGGCCTGATTCGGATCCTTGGCATCGAGCCGGTAGACCGGTTGGGTCTCCAGCCGCTTCTCCATGCTCTGCAGCAGCATGCCGAGCATGAAGCCGAACTTCTGTTGCGCCGCCTCAGGCTCCAGCTTGTATTCAATCAACTTCATGTTGTCGAGGAACAGGGCGCTCTGCGCCTTGTCGTAGCGTGGCCTCGCCTCGTAGGCCATGTTCAGCCGGGCGTCGTATTCGGTGTTGTCCGGCAGGGCGATCTTGAGCTTGCCCTTGCCGTAGACCCGGGCGGTGTCCGGGCTTTGACGCCCGATCTGCACGTCGCTCTGCTCGAGCTGCACATGGGCCTTGATGATGCCGGGCAGCTCCAGCTGTTTGTTCACTTGCACCTGGGATTGCAGGTACTGGTTTATCTGTTGCTCATTGATGTCATATGAGCCTTGACCTAGCATGGCCAGACTGAGCAGCATAGATGACAGGATCATGCTAACGACCTGATTGAATGGGTGTGTCTTACAGCATACCATCCTGCTTTCGTGGGATCTGCCCACCGCTTTCACCCCTGTGTAAAAGGAGTTCTCGTGATCAACGGTCTGGAGCACGACATCCAACTGCTGTTTTCCCAGTTCCTGGGCTGGTTGCTGCTGCTGTTTCACACCGTGATCGTGGCGGGGGTCTCATTGCGGGTGGTGATGAAGCGACGCCCCATCGGGGTCTCGCTCGCCTGGCTCGCCCTCATCTATGCCATCCCGTTTGCCGGGGTCGGCTTCTACGTGCTGTTTGGCGAAATTCGCCTCGGCCGGCGGCGCGCCGAGCGGGCCCAGGCCATGTACCGCCCTTACGCCATCTGGATCCGCCAGCTGGCCCGCCTCTTCCCTCAGCACTGCTGCGAGGTGGGGGAGAAGGCCCAGCCGCTGCACGATCTGATCCAGGGACGGCTGGCCATGCCCATGCTCTCCGGCAACCGGATGACGCTGCTCAGCAAGCCGGAAGCCATCCTGCGCGAGATAGTGCGCGACATCCGCCAATCCTCCCAGTCCTGCTACCTGGAGTTCTATATCTGGCACCCGGGCGGCGACACCGACGAGGTGTGTGAAGCCTTGATGGAAGTGGCTGCGCGCGGCGTGGATTGTCGCTTGCTGCTCGATTCCATGGGTAGCAAGACCTTCTTCCGCTCGCCCTGGCCGAAGAAGCTGCGCAAGGCGGGGGTCAAGCTGGTGGAGGTGCTGCCGGTAGGGGCCTGGCGCATCCCGTTCCAGCGCCAGGATTTGCGCATGCACCGCAAGCTGGTGGTGATCGACGACCGGGTCGGTTACACCGGCTCCATGAACATGGTGGATCCCCGCTTCTTCAAGCAGAACGCCGGGGTCGGCCAGTGGGTCGACATCATGATCCGGGTGCAGGGCCCCATGGTGCCGCTGATGTGGTCCATCTTCGTCTGGGACTGGGAGATGGAGACCGGCGAGCGGCTGCTCGACAGCCTGCAGCACGAGCCGGAGGCCTGGCCCCAGAGCAACTACCGGGCCCAGCTCATCCCGTCCGGCCCCTTCGTCGGCGGTGACTGCATCCAGCAGAGCCTGCTGCTGGCCATCTACCAGGCCCGCCACCATCTGGTGCTGACTACGCCCTACTTCGTGCCGGACGATCCGCTGGCGGCAGCGCTCTCCTCGGCGGCGGCCCGCGGCGTGCAGGTGCAGCTGGTGCTGCCGGCGCGCAACGACTCCATCATGGCCAATTACGCCTGCAATGCCTTCATGGAGGAGTTGCTGGAGGCGGGGGTGGAGATCTACCGCTACGACGCCGGCCTGCTGCACACCAAGAGCGTGCTGGTGGATGACGACTTCGCCCTGGTGGGGACGGTCAACCTGGATCGGCGCAGCCTCTGGCTCAACTTTGAGGTGACCCTGCTCATCGACAATCCGGTGTTCGTCGCCGAGATGACCCAGCTGGTGCAGGGCTACATGGTGGAGGCGACGCCCATGTCGCTGGCCAAGTGGCGGGCACGCCCCTGGTACAAGAAGGCAATGGAGAACATGTTCTATCTGTTCAGCCCCTTGTTGTGACATCACTTAATTGTGGCCGGCGCCGAATTGCGCTTGCCTCCCCCCGAACTTGCCCCGTAGAGTGCGGCAATCACTCCCTGGAGAACGGAATAAAGATGAAGAAGCGAGTAGCGCTGGCCGTCACGGCGGCCTTGGTGGTGGGTGGGCTGGGTGCCTGCTGGTACACGGGCAATGCGTTTGACCGCATCATGGCCGAGCAGATCGCCAAGGTGAAGCAGGAGAGCGGCATCGAGCTGAGCTGGCAGCCGGGTTCGAGCAACCTGTTCACCCGCGACGGCGTACTGAAGATGGTGATCACCCCGCAGACCCTGGCCAGCCTGGATGGTCAGCTGGAGGGGAGCGAGCCGGTCGAGGTGCAGTTCATCGTCGACAGCCGCATCCTGCCGCTCTACATCAAGAGCAACATGCTGCTCGACACCAGGCAAGGTTCGCTGGCGCCCGTGTTCAACGCCTTCAAGATGGAACAGTGGCAGTTTGGTATCGAGTCGGTCAGCAGCCTGTGGACTTCCAGCAACAGCAGCCGCTTCTGGGCCAACGAGTTCAAGGTCAAGCAGGGGCTGGACGAGTTCAGCTTCCTGCCGATGAAGGGTGACTATCACGGTGATCTGGAAGGCAATGGCCACCTCACCTTCCACTGGCAGGGGATGACCCTGCACGAAGAGCAGAACAAGATGGACATGGTGCTGGCCGAGCTCAAGGGCAGCGCCGACATGGCCGAGCTCCGTGGCATCTGGCTCTCTCCCCGCAGCGACATGACCCTCTCCGCGCTGTCGGTACAGCTGCCGGACAACGTCAAGTTCTCCCTGCAGGGGCTGACCTCCGAGACCCAGCTGGCTGGGGATGATGCCCAAACCCTCTCCAGCAGCTACCAGATGAAGGTGGATACCCTCAATCTGGAGAACGAGGCGGACAACCTGGCGCTGACCCAGAGCAAGCTGGCCCTCAATCTGAAGGGGCTGGATCTGGAAGGCTATCAGGCGCTGCAGGCCTCCAGCGGCCAGGGCGTGGAGGAGGAAGCGATCCAGCAGGCGCTGGACAAGATGCTCAAGCGTGGTGCCACGCTGGAGCTGGTGGACTTGAGCTCCCATCTCAACGGCGAACCGGTGGCCATGAAGGGAGATATCAAGCTGGCGAGCACCTCGCTCGAGCAGCTGTTCAACAGCGAAGAGGGGATGCACGCCCTCTCCGGCCTGCTGCACGCCAACCTGAGCGGCAAGCTGGGCAAGGCGGTGCCGCAACTGGCACCCATGCTGGACCAGTTCGCGGCCATGGGGTATCTCAAGGCGGACAAGGATCAGCTGACGGCCGAGATCAAGCTCGACAAGGGCGCCATGACCATCAACGATCTGCCGCTCTGATTGACGTCGCGTCAGTGCACTCAGTGCACATGGAACAAAGGCTCCCGCGGGAGCCTTTGTCGTTTTCTGTGGCCGGAATTACTTGAACACCACCGTCTTGTTGCCGTAGACGAATACCCGCTCGTTCAGCACCAGCTCCAGCGCCCGGCTCAGCACGGACTTCTCCACGTCGCGGCCGGCCTTGGCCATGTCGTCGGCACTGAAGGTGTGATCGACGTGGATCACGTCCTGCTCGACAATGGGGCCCTCATCCAGATCGTCGGTGACGAAGTGGGCGGTGGCACCGATCAGCTTGACCCCGCGATCGAAGGCCTGACGATAGGGGCGGGCACCGATGAAGGCGGGCAGGAAGGAGTGGTGGATGTTGATGATCTTGCGCGGATAGGCCTCGACGAAACTCGGGGTCAGCACCCGCATGTACTTGGCCAGCACCACGTAGTCGGGCTGGTAGCCGTCGATGATGGCGCGCACCTGCTCTTCGTGCTCGGTGCGGCTCAGATCCTCGTGACTGACGGTGTGGAACGGAATGTCGAACTTGCCGGTCAGCTCGGCGAGGGTGTCGTAATTGCCGATCACCGCCACTATGTCCATGTCCAGCGCACCGGCGTAGTTCTTCATCAGGATGTCGCCGAGGCAGTGGGTCTCCTTGGTCACCAGGATGACGATGCGCTTCTTGCCGGCCTTGACCAGCCGGCGCTGGGCACCGGTGGGCAGGGCATCATCGAGGTCGGCCAGCAGGGTCTCGTCGTTGAAACGCCCCTCCAGCTCGGTGCGCATGAAGAAGCGGCCGTTTTCGTGATCCACGAACTCGTCGTTCTTGTTGATGTTGAGCTGGTGCTTGTAGCAGATGTTGGTGATCTTGGCGATGAGGCCCTTGGCGTCCGGGCAGTCCGTCAGCAGTATTTTCTTTTCCATCTCTGTCATGATTCCGTTGGTGTTGTTGGCGCCTGAGTCTGCGCAGGCCGCGCGTTTTTTCTGGCACTATGCCACAAACAAAATCAGAAAGGACAGCGCGCCGTGCATCCGGGCGATCCGTGCCCCGGAGCAGGCATGCTATTCATCCTTGATGGGTTTTGTGCTGGTATCCGGCGCCGTTTTTCTTTAGGCTGTCAGCGCTTATTCTCAGGGCGGGGTGAAATTCCCCACCGGCGGTATCCCGATCTGACTCGGGGAGCCCGCGAGCGCCCGACCCGGCTTTCAGCCGGGACGGGGTCAGCAGATCCGGTGAGATGCCGGAGCCGACGGTCACAGTCCGGATGAAAGAGGATAAGACAGACTATTGCAGGCAAGCCCCCCGCGGGCTGGCCGCTGCATGCCTATCTCAGTCTGCCTTTCCATGCCCTGATTCTGGTCCTTGTCTTGTTTAGGAGTCTTACCATGAATCAGTCTCTTCTCAGTGAATTTGGTGATCCCATTGCCCGTGTCGAAGCGGCGCTGGCAGCTCTGCGCGCCGGTCGCGGCGTGCTGGTGGCCGACGATGAAGATCGGGAGAACGAAGGGGATCTCATTTTCGCAGCCGAATCCATGACCAATGAACAGATGGCCATGATGATCCGCGAGTGCTCCGGCATCGTCTGCCTCTGCCTGACCGACGAGCGGGTACGCCAGCTCGAACTGCCGATGATGGTGGAGGCCAACTCCAGCCACTATCAGACCGCCTTCACCGTGACCATCGAAGCGGCGCAGGGGGTGACCACCGGCGTCTCGGCGGCCGATCGCATCACCACCATCCGGGCCGCCATCGCCGACGGTGCCAGACCCTCCGACCTGCACCGCCCGGGCCACGTCTTCCCGCTGCGGGCCCGCACTGGCGGGGTGTTGACCCGCCGCGGCCACACCGAAGCCACGGTCGATCTGATGCAGCTCGCCGGGCTCAAACCGTTCGGTGTGTTGTGCGAATTGACCAAGGAAGATGGCTCCATGGCCCGCTTGCCGGATCTGGTGGCATTTGGCCGCCGCCATGACATGCCGGTGCTGACCATCGAGGATCTGGTGCAGTATCGTCAGTTGCTGTCAGAACGTTCAGCCTGAGCCTCATACGAAATTGTAATAAGCACAAAATTTGGTTACGCTTTGTGCGAACCTCATCCAGTGACCCTTATTTTTGACTGAACTTTGCACAAAAAGTGTACGTTTAAAAAAAAATGAGGGTTTTAATGCATTTATCTGTGATGGGGCCTATCCAAACTATGATTTTTTTGTGCCATAATCACGCCGCTTGCTAAACGTCTGGCGAGTTAAAGGGAGCTTTTAAAATGAAAAAAATGTTGTTGGTAGGTGTTGTTGGTCTGTCCGCTCTGCTGGGCGGTTGTGCAAACACCAGCGAACTGGAAACTTCCGTTCAGAATCTGTCTAACAAAGTTGACCAACTGGCTCAAGATGTTAGCGCTGTTCGTGCTGATCAGTCCAAGATCGCTGCTGATGTTGCAGAAGCCAAGCAAGAAGCTATGCGTGCTAACCAGCGCATCGACAACATGGCTACTTCCTACAAGAAGTAATCCATGCGAAAAAAATGGCGCAGTTATGCGCCATTTTTTTTTGCCTGAAATTCATCAAATTCCCGCATTTTCCTCGCTGATCCTCGCCTGACAAGGCAATGCCGATCGCTCGGCATCACCCCGTTGCTCATCTTCCTTTCAAGTCAGTAGAGCAGGCTGTAGAGCTTGCGACGGTAACCCTGCGCCGCCGGGTTGGATCCCATGGTGGTCAGGATGTCGAGATAGGTCTTCTTGGCATCACCGAAGGCGAGATCCCGCTTGAGGATGGTGAACAGCAGCGCCAGCGCCTCTTCCTGGCGGCCGGCCTGGCTGTATTGCACCGCCAGCTCCTGGGCCAGGGCAAAGTTGTCAGGCTCCTGCTGATGACGGGCTTCCAGCGCCCGCAGCTCCGGGCTGTCCGCGGCCTGTTGGGCCAGCGCCAGACGGGAGACAAGCGTCTGATAGTGGTCATCCTGGGCGATCATCGGGATCTTGCCGAGCAGCTCCTGTGCCTCATCCAGCAGATTGAGATCGAGTGCCGTCTGGGTCAACCACAGACTGATGTCGTGGCGATCCGGTGCCAGCTGATGGGCCTTGCCGAAGTGGCTATAGGCCACGCTCGTCTGGCCGTCCGCCAGTGCCTGTTGCCCCTGTTCGAGCAGCAGCTCCTCCTCCTTGGGGGCGAAGGCGGTGAAATAGCCGCGCAGGGTGGCCTCGTCCTGCGGGCCTTCCAGAATGGCCTGCTCGTCAGGGCGGCCCTGATGGAACAGCACCAGCGCCGGCAGGGCGCGCAGACCGAGCTGACCGGCCAGCGGTTGCAGCTGCGGATCGTTCATGTCGACCTTGGCCAGGGTCACCTGGGGATTGGCCGGGCCGACCAGCGCCTCCACCTGCGGGGTCATGGCCTGACACTCCGGCATCTGGGGGGCGTGGAAATAGATGACGATCGGCTTTTTCATGGAAGCATCGATCAGGGCGGCTTGGAAATTCTGGGGATTGATGTCGACGATCATGAGGCTGACTCTTGGAAAATGGTGTGAGTTAACATGGGGTTGATGGGCACAGAATTCAAGCTGCCATCGAGCAGCCAGCCGTTGACGGCCAGGGTCGGCGCGGCCAGGCTGAGCCAGCCCTGGCCGATGGCCCAATCCTGCACCCGGTAATCCTGTTCATCGAGCTGGTTGTCGAGCCGCCACTCCTCCTCAGGCACGAAGCGCACCTTGTCGAGGCCGGCGGCGATGCCGGCGCCGTGGGCTTTCAGCACCGCCTCCTTGCGCGACCAGAGCCGATAGAAGGCCGACTCTTGCTCCGCTTTGGGCAGGGCGAGCAGCCACTCATATTCACTGCGTGCATAAAAGCGGCGCGCCAGCGGCAGAGTCTGGCGGCGGCGCTGACCCATCTCGATGTCGACCCCGAGCGGGCCGACGGCGCAGAGGGCGATCACCAGCCAATCCCCGCTGTGGCTGAGGTTGAACTGCCAGCGCCCGTCGCTTAGCACAGGTTTGCCGTGCGGGTTGCTGGC
Organism: Aeromonas sp. R5-3; assembly: GCF_040908225.1. Taxonomy (NCBI): domain Bacteria; kingdom Pseudomonadati; phylum Pseudomonadota; class Gammaproteobacteria; order Aeromonadales; family Aeromonadaceae; genus Aeromonas; species Aeromonas sp. R5-3. Next base: position 433,186 of record NZ_JBFODH010000021.1, read on the forward strand.
AAATTGCAGTGCATCGGGTTGACACTGCAGCCGCTCGGCCAGCAGCCGTCGCAGCAGCCCGCGGCTGAGCAGGTACTCCTGGCGGCGCAACGGCTGGCTTATGGCCTGCCATGCCTGCCATTCTGCGGGGGAGAGTAGGGTTTGCAGCAGAGTCAGCTGCTCGGCGTCGACCTTTGCCGGTTTTAACAAATAGAGATCCACAGAGATCATAATTTTTCACTTTAAAAGAGCGGCGAAACAGCGATAAAAGTCAGTTTAATCCGGTCAGGACGGCCTCTTTCGAGATTGTATATTGTTTGGCCACGATCACATTAATCAGGAAAAATAATGCATTTCCTTGCAGAAATGTGAGGTCGATAGGGATTTTCGCTTGCCTCGATAGAATTCTTGGATATAGTCGGGTGCTGTTGCCTTATAAATTGCCCGTTCGGGCCGTATTTTAACAAGTTTTACTATTTTGCGGGGATAAAGGATTGCGCCACCTGATGCTACTGCTGGTCGCGCTCGGAATGGTGGGTTGTGCCTCGGCACCCCAGCCCGAGGTTGCGAGCAAGATTGAAGTTTCCATGATGGAACCCGTAATTGAACCGGAAGCTTCACAAACCCCAGATGTAAACGAAATCCTGACTGTATACAAAGAGTGGCGCGGCGTTCCTTACCGCATGGGAGGCAGCAGCCAGCGCGGCATCGATTGTTCCGCCTTTGCCCGTGAAGTGTTCCGCAACGCCGTCGGCATCGAACTTCCCCGTGATACCCGTTCCCAGGTCCATGAAGGCACCCAAGTCTCCAAGCAGGATCTGGTCGAAGGGGATCTGGTCTTCTTCAAAATCAATCGCCGCCTCAACCACGTCGGCATCTATGTGGGCAATGGCGAGTTCATCCACGCCTCCACCCGGGCCGGGGTAACCCGCTCCAAGCTCGACAGCTCTTATTGGCGAAGCAAGTTCTGGCAGGCACGCCGGATCGACATCTGAGTCAGGCTGGACAAACGGCTCGCAGTACGGACTGTTTTTCCAACCTCACTTGAACCGGGCTCCCACAGCCCGGTTTTTTATGGCCGCGATTTAGACTTTCGGGGGCCGAATCACTATAGTGTGGGCCCGATTTTTCCCCGGCAGGCCCAGCATGAAGACCCGTTCAGACCAGAAATCCGGATTGCACCCGCGCAATCGTCACCAGGCTCCCTACGACTTTGCCGCGCTCTGTCTGCGCACTCCCGAGCTGCAGCCCTTCGTCTTCGTCAATCCCTACGGCGCCAGCACCATCGACTTTGCCAACCCCGCCGCCGTCAAGGCGCTGAACAAGGCCCTGCTGGCACTTCATTACGGCATCCAGCACTGGGATCTGCCGGCCGGCTATCTCTGTCCGCCCATTCCCGGGCGGGTGGACTATCTGCACAGAGTGGCTGACCTGCTGGCCGAGAGCGCGGGCAAGGTGCCGACCGGCAAGGGCGTGCGGGTGCTGGATGTCGGGGTGGGGGCGAACTGTATCTACCCCCTGCTGGGCGCCCGCGAATATGGCTGGCGCTTCGTCGGCTCCGACATCGACCCAGTGTCGGTCAAGGCTGCCTCTCTGCTGGCCAACAGCAATGGGCTGGGCAGCCAGATCGAGTGCCGCCTGCAGGGCAGGGCCGGCGACATCTTTCAGGGCATAGTGGCGCCGCGCGAGCGTTTTGCGCTGACCCTCTGCAACCCTCCCTTTCACGCGTCGCTGGCGGAGGCGAGCAAGGGGACGGAGCGCAAGCTGCGCAATCTGGGCAAGGAGGTCAAGGACAAGCCGGTGCTCAACTTCGGCGGCCAGAAGGCCGAGCTCTGGTGCGAAGGGGGAGAGGCCGCCTTTCTGGCCGCGATGATCAACCAGAGCCTGGCCTTTGCCGAACAGTGCCTCTGGTTCAGCTCGTTGGTATCGAAAAAGGAGAATCTGCCGGCGGCGAAGAAGGCACTGACCCGGGTCGGTGCTCGTCAGGTGCGGGTGCTCGAGATGGCGCAGGGCAACAAGGTGAGCCGGGTGCTGGCCTGGACCTTCTTCGATGAGGCAGGGTGCCGCGAGTGGTGGTCTGCAGCGCGCTGATCTCCACACAGGCCCATGACGGGCCTTTTTCATCTCAATGCCAACATGATCGGATAAAAAACAGGCAATCGTTTTCTTCGTTGGTTCATCATGCTGTTATGTAGCTATCCTGTAGTGATTTTTGCCTTGGTACAGCTGTACGCCGAGATTTTTTTGCACTTTCAGCTGTAACTTTAATAAAATAGGACTGGTTAGACCTCTTTACAGGCTTTGAATCGAATAGGGATCGGTACATGAAAGTTGTCGATTTTCTGAAGCGCAAGCGCGAAATTCTGGCGCAGCACCCCTTTGAGCTCAAGGATTGGCTCTCTCCGGCTATCCGCGACTACTGGCGTGAGTTTCAGCAAAAGGCACACCTCCATCCTCTGCTGGGGCGAGTGCTGGATTTGCAGGGCGACAGCCAGTCCATGCTGCAGCAGCAGGGCGCGGCCCAGGCCGTCAACGGCCAGCCCGTGCCACCGCAAGAGTCGATCATCGAACTCGACGGTGAGGCGGCGACCCTGTTTGCCACCTTGCAGGCGCGCATCGGTGAAGAGACCCACGTGGGCGAATGGCTGCATGTCAGCCAGCAGATGATCGATCAGTTTGCCGCCGTGACCGGGGATCATCAGTGGATCCACACCAACCCCGAGCGTGCCGCCGCCGAGTCGCCATTCAAGACCACCATCGCCCACGGCTTCCTGACTCTGGCCCTGCTGCCGCAGCTGACCGGCTCGGTGGACGAGGCCAATCCGGAGTTTCCGACCGCCCGTATGGTGGTGAACTTCGGTCTGGATCAGGTTCGTTTCCCGTACCCCATCAAGGTGGACAGCAATATCCGCGCGCGCACCAAGCTGGCTCGGGTTACCCCCATCAAGGGCGGGTTGGAGCTGCTCAAGGAGATCAAGGTGGAGATCGAGGGTGTACGTCGCCCCGGCTGCGTCATCGAGTCTGTCACCCGACTCTACTTCTAGGCCGCGGCTCCCCCCCAGCCTTGCAAAAAATCAGGCCCACCTAGGTGGGCCTGATTTTTTTGGCTGCTGGGTCATCTGTGATCGGCCTGGCTCAGAAACTGGCTCCCAGAGTGAGCAGATGGCGCCACTCCTTGCTGCTTTTGAGCTCGAAGCCCGGCAAGTGGATACGATAGTCTTGCCAGTCGAGCTCGCTTGACCAGGAGAGGCGCAGGTGATCGTTGAAGTAGTAGCGTACTCCCAGGTTGCCTTGCACTGTCTGCTCCCGGGTGATGTAGGACGAGGGCTGGTCCAGATAGCGCTTGTAGCCGCCCTTGCTGAACAACTCCAGCTTCTCCGACCAGAGGTCGACGGGTTGACGATAGTCCCAGCCAAGGCCCAGCAGGGGATAGTTGATGATCCTGTCGTTGAACAGGCTGATGATGAAGAGGGTGTTGAGGTCATCCGGCCTGGTGTATGAGCGCTCCAGCCCGGCCTGGCCGATCAGCTCCAGTCGCCGCCGCTTGTCGTTCCAGAACCGGTAGCCAGGGCCAGAGGAGTAGGCAAGGCTCATGTAGTCGGCTTCCAGCATGCGATATTCGAAGTCGACGGCTGAGCGCAGAAACCAGTTTTGGTCGAAGAAAAAGTCCAGCATGGGTTGGAGCCGGTACTCATGGCTGTTGGTGACGTTGTTGGCGGTCTCGTAGATGTACTCCCCGTCCAGCGTATAACGCCAGTCGAGGTTGGCCACCTCGGTGGATGCCTTCAGGTTGACGTTATTGGTCTTCTTGTCGTTGTGCTTGAGCTTGACGTTCAGATCGCCGCTGCCGCTCCACAGCCAGGCCTTCTGATCATCCGGCGTCAGGGCCAGCAGGGTAATGCCGCTCTTGACGGTCGGTTTCGGCTTGTCCTGCTTCTCGATGCGCCAGCGCTTGACCGCCTCGCGTTTGACGGTGACGGGCTCGCTGTAAGGGAGCGCGATGCGCACCTCCTCGTCACCTATCTCCTCTATGGTGCCGGTCAGCCGGTCACCGTTGTCCATCCAGAGGATGTCGGCCAGAGCCGCCGGGCTCAGCAGCAGGGCAAACAGGCAAAAAACGCGGTAGCTCATGAAGATCCTCGTGAACATGGTTGGCTATCAGCCGCTGACGGGACGGGGGATGCCGTTCTTGCTGTTGAGCGCGCTGGCGGCCTTGTCACCGTCGACTTCCGGCCTGGCGATGAAGGCCTGCGCCTCGGCGGAGAGGATCAGCGGGGCACCCTGCTCCAGCTCCAGTTCGGTGCGAGAGAGGGGAGAGTGAACCTCCAGCCAGTGGCGGCCATCGGGCTCGATGGCGGTCTTGACCGGCTGGTTGATCACCCGCACCTGAGTGCCGACGGGGACAATCTTGAACAGGGCCTCGATGTCGTCAGGGCGCAGTCGAATGCAGCCGGCACTGACCCGCAGGCCGACGCCGAAATCCTTGTTGGTGCCATGAATGAGATAGTCCCGCTTGCCATAGCCAAGGCGCATGGCGAACTTGCCGAGGGGGTTGTCTGGGCCGGGCGGCACGACCGCCGGCAGAGTGATCCCTTTTTGTTCCAGCCAGGATTTACGCACCATGGGGCCAGGTACCCAGGTCGGATTGGGGTTCTTGGCAATGATGGTGGTGGTCATTTCGGGGGTCTCCCGCCCTATGTCACCGATGCCGATGGGCAGCACCATCACCTCGTTCTTGCCCTTGGGGAAATAGTAGAGGCGCAGCTCCGGCAGATTGATCACTATGCCTTCGCGGGGCACGTCCGGCAGCAGCATCTGGGTCGGCAGGGTCAGCCGGGTGCCCGGCTTGGGCAAATAGGGGTCGACTCCCGGATTGGCTTCCAGCAGCGCCAAAAAACCAATCTGGGTGTGCTTGCCGATGAGCTCGAGATGTTCATCTGGCTGGACAATGTAGTCCTCCAGCTCGCCGATCAGGCGGCTGCCTGCCGGGGGCAGCGGATAGGTGGTAGCCAGGGCCGGAGCCGTCAGCAGGCTGGCGGTCAGTGCCAGCAATGAGAGGGTTCGTGCGATGAACATGTACTTCCTGTCTGATTGGATGAGGGGGCCGCACCGCGACCTCCCCGAGGAAAAAGGGGGAAATTGTCAGTCAAATACGCGCCGATTGCCAGCCTGACCGGCAAGGGGTGCAGCCGGGTCCCTGCACGGCAATTTGTCATGTTGACCCTGTCTTGCCTGTTTTTAATGCAAAGCCAAGCCATCTGCAATGAGCAGAGGAACGCTGACGGGAGAGGGGATGGCGGTTCAGCGCCATCGAATGCACGAGATGCAATGCAGGGGGCTGATCGCCCTGGATTGGGTACCAGTACCGGGAGCGACAGGCTCGGACGCCTGCTTGCCAGACATGCACTCACTTGCTGGTTTTGTGTGCAGTCGTTTGATCTTTAAAGAGATTCAAGTTGATTTCCAGAGGCGGCTCCGGTAACAATGAAGCCCCGTGGAGAGATGCCGGAGTGGCCGAACGGGATTGACTCGAAATCAATTGTGGCAGCAATGCCACCCAGGGTTCGAATCCCTGTCTCTCCGCCATTTTCAAGGCCCAAGCTGCCAGCCAGCTTGGGCCTTTTGCATGATGGGGATGCTAAGCGCAGATTGCTCCTCATCTCCTCATCTCCTCATCTCCTCATCGTTGCCAAGATTCTGGCTTTGTACTCGAGTCATGTCAGCTGGTTGAAATAGACAATGGTGGATAAATCCAGCGGAGTTTGCGCTCGCCACTGCTCAGCCCTGTGTGCTGGTTTGCTCACTCTCCCTCACCAGCTCGAGGAAGGCGCGCATGGCGGGGGTGATGCTGTGCTGGCGGGTGATGAAGGCGGTGTGGCCTATGTCGCGTTGCGGCGCCAGCGGCAGGCAGACCAGATCCGAGAGCTGGCTGGCGGATCGGGCGAGGCCGGCACTGACGATGGCCCAGCCCAGCCGGTGGCGCACGGCGCTCACCAGGTGAAACAGGGAGTCGGTTTCCAGTACCACGTCAAGCCGGATGCCGGCCCGCTCGGCGGCGCGGTCCAGGTACTTGCGAAACTGCATGGTGCGGCTGGGCAGTACCAGCGGCCGCTGCTGCAGTGCGGCCAGGGTCAGCTCGTCGCCGGGGAGGCGCTGATCCGCCTCGTCGCGGTTCATCAGCACCGCCATCTGGTTGTTGCCCTGGGGATAGAGGTGAAAAGTCTGTCTGGCGGCGCCGGTGAGCGGCTCGTCAAACCCCAGTCCGATGTCGCACTGGTGCAGCTCCAGCTGTGACAGCAGGGCTTCGTTGCTGAGTACCGAGAGACGAATGACGATGTCGGGGTAGCGCTGCTTGCAGCGGGTGATGAGCGGCATGATGTCGACATTGGACTGGGGCACGATGCCGATGCGCAGAGTGCCGGAGAGCTCGCCATGAAACAGCGCCAGCTCCTGCTTGAGCGCCTCCTGCTCCAGCAGCATCCGCTCGGCATACTGGCGCACCAGCTCGCCCGCTTCGGTGAGGGCGACGAACTGGCTGGTACGCACCACCAGATCGGTACCGAGGTTCTTCTCCAGCGCCGTGATGCTGGCTGAGAGGGTCGGCTGGGTGATGTGGCAGGCCTTGGCCGCCCTGGCAAAATGCTGGTGTTTGGCCAGTTCGTGGAAATAGTGCAGCTGCTTGATGTTCATGATCATTCGGGAGGCGAGGATGAACCTAAAAATTAATCAATTGAAAAAACGCCGTCAATAGAACAACTCTATTGCCATATAGATTTATTTCATTGGTTTTGCGTCTGCCGCCTCTCTAAACTTGAATGCAGTTTGCATTTTTAGGCCAACCTGCATGCCTGCCTACGCGCCCGTCGACATCCCCGTCAATTTGCCTGCCTCACTCTCACTGGATCATCTGGTGGAGGAGGTAGCCGTCGCCATCAACATCAATGGCATCAACCATGCGGTGATGATGGCGACCCCGGACGATCTCGATGACTTTGCCGTCGGCTTTCTGTTTGGCGAGGGGGTCATCCGGCACAACCACGAGATCCACGACATCCAGAGCGCGCCAGCCGAACAGGGTATTGTGCTGGACATCACTATCGCCAACCGCTCCCTGGCCGCCCTGGCCCGGCACAAGCGCCGGCTGACCGGGGCGACCGGTTGCGGCATCTGCGGCGTGGCGGCGGTGGAGCAGGCGCTGCCCGCACTGCCGGTGTTGCCGCTGACGCCGCCGCTGGATGGGGCCTTGCTGGCGGGGCTGCGTGCGCAGATTGCCCAGTGGCAGCTCAAGGGGCAGCAGCACGGCGCCCTGCATGCGGCGCTGGCGCTGGATGCCGAGGGCCGGATCCTGCACTGCCGGGAAGATATCGGGCGCCACAATGCCCTCGACAAGCTGATTGGCCTGCTGCTGCGCCAGCACAGTGGGTGCGACACCCTGGTGGTGACCAGCCGCTGCGGCAGCGAGCTGGTGCAAAAAGCCGCCCGTTTCGGTGCCCGTCATCTCATCTGTCTGGCATCGCCCAGTCAGCTGGCGGTCAGGCTGGCCCTCAAATACAACCTCAACGTCGTTCATATTCCCAAGTTTGATGCCCCGGTCAGCTACTCCAGTTATCGCCCGGCGGATCCCATCGGAGAGTGCCATGAGTCATATTGAAAAGCCCGCCAAAGCCGGCGGTTTTTCGTCCCTGCAATCCACCATGAAACAGGTGCTGCGCAGCCAGAAGACCCGTCAGAACATCAAGAACCTGTTGCGGGTCAACCAGACCGACGGCTTCGACTGCCCGGGCTGTGCCTGGGGGGACAACGACCACGGTACCTTCCAGTTCTGCGAGAACGGCGCCAAGGCGGTGGCCTGGGAATCCACCGGCAAGACGGTGGGGGCCGAGTTTTTCGCGGCCCACTCGGTGCGCCAGCTGGCCACCCAGAGCGACTACTGGCTCGAGTATCAGGGGCGGCTGACCGAGCCGATGCGCTACAACCCTGCGACCGATCACTACGAGCCGGTAAGCTGGGACGATGCCTTTGCCCTGATTGCCGACACCCTCAAGGGGCTGAATAGCCCGGACGAGGTGGAGTTCTACACCTCGGGGCGTGCCAGCAACGAGGCCTCCTATCTTTATCAGCTGTTTGGCCGCCTGTTCGGTACCAACAACTTCCCCGACTGCTCCAACATGTGCCATGAGGCGAGCGGGGTGGCGCTGATCCAGTCGGTCGGCATCGGCAAAGGCACTGTTGTGCTGGATGACTTCGACCAGGCCGATGCGGTGTTCGTCTATGGCCAGAATCCGGGTACCAACCATCCGCGCATGATGAATGCCCTGCGCCAGGCGGCGCGTGGCGGCTGCAAGATCGTCAGCTTCAACAACTTGAAAGAGGTGGCGCTGGAGCGTTTTGCCAGCCCGCAGAGCCCGCTCGAGCTGCTGACCCCGGCGGCCACCACCATCAGCCACCAATATCTGACGCCGAAACTGGGTGGCGACATGGCCGCCATGCGTGGCATGGCCAAGTACATCCTGGAAGAGGCGCCAGAGGCGGTGGATCGCGACTTCATCGCCCGCCACACCCGCCACTTTGCCGAGTACGAGGCACAGGTACGGGCTACTGACTGGGCAGCGATCGAGCAGCAGTCCGGCCTGACTCGCGCCGAGATCGTGCAGGCCGCCCGGGTCTTTGCCGCCAGCCAGCGCATCATAAGCTGCTGGGCCATGGGGGTGACCCAGCATCTGCATTCGGTCGATACCATCCGCGAAATCGTCAACCTGCACCTGATACGCGGCCAGATTGGCAAGCCGGGGGCGGGGCTCTGTCCGGTACGGGGCCACAGCAACGTGCAGGGCAACCGCACCATGGGGATCAACGAAAAGCCCACCGCCGCCTTTATCGACCGGCTCGAGCGTCACTTGCAGGTGAGCCTGCCACGGGCCGCAGGTCACAACGTTTACGAGGCGCTCAAGGCGCTGGACGAGGGCAAGAGCAAGGTGCTCATCTGCCTGGGTGGCAACCTGGCGGCAGCGGCGCCCGACACCGACTTCACCTACGGGGCGATGAAAAAGGCCGAGCTCAACGTGCAGATCAGCACCAAGCTCAACCGCAGCCATCTGCAGGTGGGCAAGGCGGCGCTGATCCTGCCCTGCCTCGGTCGCACCGAGCTCGATATCCAGCGCACGGGCAACCAGAAGATCACGGTGGAGGACACCTTCAGCATGGTGCACGCCTCGACCGGCGCGGCCGAGCCAGTGTCGCCCCTCTGCCTCTCCGAGACCGACATAGTGGCGCGGATGGCTCATGCCACCGTGGGCGGCGAGCGGGTCGACTGGCTGGCCCTGCGCGATGACTATGCGCGTATTCGCGATCTCATCGAGCAGACCATCGCCGGTTTTGCCGATTTCAATGCCCGCATCCAGCAGCCGTGCGGTTTTCATCTGGATAACTCCGCCGCCAAGCTGGTGTGGAACACCGCCAGCGGCCAGGCCGAGTTTCGTGCCAGCACCCTGCCGCACTCTGTGTTGCCGGAGTGTACCCGCCATGCCGAGCAGATGAGCGATCAGCCGGTGCTGCTGCTGCAGAGCCTGCGCTCCCACGATCAGTACAACACCACCATCTATGGCATGGATGACCGTTATCGCGGCATCAAGGGCCAGCGCAATGTGGTGTTCATGAACGAGGCGGATGCCCGCCAGCTTGGCTTTGCCGAAGGGGACAGGGTTGACATGGCTGCCATCTGCAACGACGGGCGCGAGCGCAGCGTGACCGGTTTTGTGGTGGTGATCTACGAGATCCCGCGCGGCAACATCGCAGCCTACTATCCGGAGACCAACCCGCTGGTGCCCATCGACAGCATAGGGGCGGGCTCGTTTACCCCGACCTCCAAGTCCATCCCGGTGCTGGTGACCGCCTCCAATCGGCAGGACAATCTGTTGCTGCTATGAGCTGAGAGGTTTGCAGGCTAGCCGGTTCAAGCAGGCCAGCCCCATGCAGCAGAGCCTGGACATCCTATAAACAACAACGCCGCATAAGCTATGCGGCGTTGTTGTTTTTCAGCTCTGGTGCCGGTAACAGGAGTCGAACCCGCGACCTTCGCATTACGAATGCGCTGCTCTACCAACTGAGCTATACCGGCGTGCCACTAGATTCCTGAAAACCCGGGGGCAAGTCAATGAGCTGCACTCGGTTTTATGAGTGAGCTCATGGAGTTACGGCCAATGTCAGAGGTCGGCGAACTCCGGAATATGGGCCCGGCCGCGGCTTTCGAGAAAATCGAGCAGGGCGCGGGGGGAGCGAGCCAGGATCCGCTCTTCTGGGAAGCCGGCCTCGGTCACCAGCCGGTGGCAGTGCTCGAAATCCCCGAGGCTGAAGGCCACGTGGGAGTCGGAGCCGAAGGTGAGGTAGGCACCCATGTCCCGCGCCGCCTCGACGATGGCGCGGCAGTTGCCTTCACTGCCCGGGCGGGAGTGGCTGAAGGAGGAGTTGTTGAGCTCCAGCGCCACCCGATACTCTGCCGCTGCCTTGACCACGGCCTGGATATCGATGGGGAAGGCGGGATTGCCGGGGTGGCTTATCATGTCGACCCGGCCGCTCTTGATGGCGTTGATCATGGCTTGGGTGTGGGTGGCCTGATCGCAGGGGGGGAACACTGGCTCGTGAAAGCCCGCCATGATCATGTCGAGCCGAGACTCGTAGCGCTCGGGGAAGTCGATCTCGCCATCGATGTTCTTGATGTTGGCTTCGATGCCGCGCAGGATGCCGACCCCGTCGACCACCCGTGGCAACACGTGCAGATTGACGAAGTGCCAGAAGTGGGGGGCATCCGCCATGTCGGGGCCATGATCCGTGGTGGCGAACAGCTTGATCCCCTTTGCCTTCGCGATGGGCAGGTAGTCGTGAATGGTGCTGTAGGCGTGGGTGCTGGCGACGGTGTGGGTGTGGGTATCGACCGTGTACTTCATCTTATCTTCCCCTCTGGCGTGAGGGGCCAGCATAGCAAAGGCGGCGGGTCGAGACCATGTCGTGGCTTGTCATACTTTGTCACAAATTGAGGGCAGGTTGACAAAGTTTGAACACGCTTGGCGGCCATGATGGATGTATCGATGAAAGCCTGAACTCGCATCGATGGGTTGGATCAGGATGGTGCAACCTCATTTCCCCGCCGTCGCGCCCTGCGACGGTTTTTTTTGCCCGTTTGCCAGCGTGCTGGGTGGCAGCAGGGTAAAAAAATGCCCAACTAGCATGGAGCAGGTTGGGCGAGACTTAATGTTTAATTGCAGTGGCATAGATATAGAGTCCGATTCGTCCGTGAAGTTCCCGCCTTGTTCCCCATTTTCAAGAAAAACATTTCACTAACATCAGTTCACATTCTCTTGACACAAAAGGTTGTGAAACGTACTTTTTAAACATTCGTTTAAGTGAGGTGTCCTGTGAGTAAAATCGATACCAAAAACCGCATTCTCGATGCCGCCGAGGTGTTGTTTGCCGAACGGGGGTTCGCCGATACCTCTTTGCGTCTGATCACCAGCGAGGCGGATGTCAACCTGGCCTCGGTGAACTATCACTTCGGCTCCAAGAAGGAGCTGATCCAGGCGGTGCTCGATCGCTATCTGAGCCTGTTCATGCCTGAACTGGATGCACGCCTGCATACCCTGATGGCGCAGGAGCAGCTGACCTTGCTGCAGGTGTTCGAGAGTTTCGTCGACCCGCTGATGAAGCTGGTGGCGGTGCGCACCAACGGTCCGGCCATCTTCATGCAGCTGCTGGGACGCGGCTACATCGACAGCCAGGGCCACCTGCGCCGCTTCATCACCGCCCATTACGGCCCCATTTTGCAGCGGATCACCCAGGCCATCTCCAAGGCCAACCCTGAGTTGTCGCCGGCGGATCTGTTCTGGCGGCTGCACTTCACCCTGGGCACCGTCGTGTTCACCATGGCTTCGGCCGATGCGCTGCGCGACATCGCCCAAGCCGATTTCGGCCAGCAGCTCGATGTGGAGGGGCTGGTACGAAACGTCATTCCTTATCTGGCGTCCGGTGTCGGGGCGCCCGTGGAGTCGACCAGGCTCTCCCTGGCCGTGTAACAACCAACAATAAATCAACGGAAACAGTGAAATAGAAGGAACTTGAGTATGATCACATTGCTTATCCTGCTGGTGCTGGCGATAGCCGTCGTGCTCGGCGTGCCCTCCATCCGTAAAAAGGTGGTCACCCGCCCGGTGTTCGGCATCTTCAAGAAGATACTGCCGCCCTTGTCTGCCACCGAGCGGGAGGCCATGGAAGCTGGCTCCGTCTGGTGGGATGGCGAGTTGTTTCGCGGCAACCCTGACTGGAAAAAACTGCACGGCTACGGCAAGGCCGAGCTGACGGCAGAGGAGCAGGCCTTCATCGACAATCAGGTCGAAACCCTGCTCGCCATGGTCGACGACTTCAAGATCGTCAACGAAACCAAAGACCTGCCGGAGCCGGTCTGGGACTATCTGAAGAAGGAAGGCTTCTTCTCCCTGATCATCCCGAAATCCTACGGCGGCCGTGAGTTCTCTGCGATTGCCAACTCCACCATCGTTACCCGCATCGCCACCAAGAGCCTGAGCGTGGCAGTCACCGTCATGGTGCCGAACTCCCTCGGCCCAGGCGAGCTGCTGATGCACTACGGCACCCAGGCCCAGAAGGACTTCTGGCTGCCGGGGCTGGCCAACGGCAAGGAAGTGCCCTGCTTCGCCCTGACCGGGCCGGAAGCGGGCTCCGACGCCGGCGCCATCCCGGACAAGGGGATCGTCTGCAAGGGGATGCACAAGGGTGAAGAGGTGCTGGGTATTCGCCTCAACTGGAACAAGCGCTACATCACTCTGGCCCCCCGTGCCACCGTGCTGGGGCTGGCGTTCAAACTCTATGACCCGGAAAAACTGCTGGGTGACAAGGAAGAGCTGGGTATCACCTGCGCGCTCATCCCCACCAGCCACCCCGGCGTGCGCGTCGGCGATCGCCACTACCCCATGGGGCTGGCGTTCTTGAACGGCCCGACCTTTGGTAAGGATGTGTTCATTCCGCTCGACTGGATCATCGGTGGTCCGGATTACGCCGGTCGCGGCTGGCGCATGCTGGTGGAATGCCTCTCCGCCGGTCGTGGCATCTCGCTGCCTGCCCTTGGCACCGCTTGCGGTCACATGGCGAGCCGCACCGTGGGGGCCTACTCCTACGTGCGCAAACAGTTCGGCATGTCCATCGGCAAGTTTGAAGGGGTGCAGGAAGCGCTGGCTCGCATCGGCGGCCTCACCTATCAGCTGGAAGGGGCCCGTCGCATGACCGCCGGCTCCCTGGACTTGGGTCAGGCACCGGCCATCGTCACCGCGATTTCCAAGTACCACATGACCGAGATGGCGCGCCAGATCATGGATGACTCCATGGACATCCACGCTGGCCGTGCCATCCAGCTCGGCCCGAAAAACTACACCGGCTACGCCTACATGGGCATTCCGGTGGCGATCACGGTGGAAGGGGCCAACATCCTGACCCGCAACCTGATGATCTTTGGGCAAGGGGCCACCCGCTGCCACCCGTACGTCTTTGCCGAGCTGGAAGCGGCGGCTGACACCGACGTGGAGCGCGGCCTCGAGAAGTTTGACGCCCTGCTGATGAAGCACATCGCCTTCGGCGCCGGCAACTTCTTCGGTTCCCTGTTCCAGGGGCTGACCCTTGGCCAGTTCAACAGCGCGCCGGTAACCGGTGAAACCGCCCGCTACTACAAGCAGCTCTCTCGCATGAGTAAAGGGCTGGCCCTGTGCGCCGACGTCTCCATGCTGATGCTGGGTGGCGATCTCAAGCGCAAGGAGATGATCTCCGCCCGTCTGGGTGACGTGCTGAGTCACCTCTACCTGGCCTCTGCCACCCTCAAGCACTACGAGGATCAGGGCCGCATGGTCTCCGATCTGCCATTCGTGCAGTACGCGGTGGAACGCAACCTCTACCTGATTGGCAAGGCGTTCGAGGGCTTCTTCCAGAACTTCCCGAACAAGGTGGTGGGTGCCGTGCTCAAGCGGGTGGTGTTCCCGTTCGGCGTGGGTTACAAGATGCCGGCCGACGATCGTTGCCACGCCATCTGCCTGGCCATGATGAAGCCGGGTGAGTTCCGCGACCGTCTGACCGCGCTCTGCTATGTGGGCAAGGACGAGGCGGATCCGGTCGGTCTGATGGAGCGCGCTTTCCAGGCCATGGTCTCGGTGCAGCCCTACGAGAAGAAGCTGGTGCAGGCCCAGAAAGAGGGCAAGCTGCCCCGCAAACTGGCGTTGCCGGAGCTGGTTGCTGCTGCCCTGTCCCAATCCATCCTGAGCAAGGACGAGGCGGACAAGCTGCTGGCCGCCGATGCCCTGCGCTACGAAGCCATTCAGGTAGACAACTTCGCCCCGGGCGAGCTGGAGGGGTTATCCCAGAAAAATCCGGTGGTGCACGCCGCCTGAGAGAGCACTCGCTCCTGAATCTGAAACCGGCCAATATGGCCGGTTTTTTTGTTTGTTAACCATGCATTTACAACCTCGATTAATTCCAGTTTAATGCAATGGCCCCCCACCCTTGGGGCAGGAAGCAAGGCCAGCGGAATGGCCGACAACAACAAACTCAGGAAGAGTGAATGAACCTCGCCAAAACGGCGATCGAACGTCCCATCTGGGTGGCGGTCTCGATCGTGCTGATTTTTCTGCTGGGCCTGCTCAGCATCCGGGGGCTGCCGATCCAGCTGTTTCCCGACATCGATCGCCCGCACCTCAACATCTCGGTGGACTGGCGCTCGGCCTCACCCCAGGAGATGGAGTCGGAGATAACCGACCCCATCGAGCAGGAGATGCAGGGGGTGCAGGGGCTCAAGAATCTCACCAGCAACAGCTTCCCCGGCTTCACCGAGATCGATCTGGAGTTTGCCCTCGGCACCGACATGCAGCGGGCCCAGCTTGACGTCATCTCCCGCCTGAACCGGGTCTCCGGCCTGCCGGACAAGATTGGCGGTCCCTACGTCAACAACTACAGCAGCAACGACACCCTCACCTTTTTCTTCATCCAGCAGCTGCCCGGCGCCAAGGGGCCGATCGACGATCACCAGGCGCTGATCGAGGCGCGGATAAAACCCGAGCTGGAGCGGATCCCCGGGGTGTCGACGGTCGACATCCAGGGGATCAACGAGCGCCAGATCCAGATCCGCTTCGACCCCTACCGCGCCGCCGAGCTGGGGGTGGAGATCCCGGTGCTGGCCAGCCGGGCCAGCACCGGCTGGGACGTCTCCGCCGGCACCCTCGACATCGGCCGCTGGGAGTACAAGCTGCGCTTTGCCGGCCGCTACGACGTGGCGACCCTGGGAGACAAGGTGGTGGACTGGCGCGACGGCCTGCCCATCTATCTGCGGGACGTGGCGGAGATCCAGCTGGCCCGGGAGGAGAATCCGGTGCTGCGCATTCAAAATGGCAACACCGCCATCGCCGCCCAGATCTTCAAGGAGAGCGGGGCCAACGCCCTGGCGGCGCTGGAGGCGATCAAGCTCAAGGTGGGCGAGCTCAACCGCGAGGTGCTGGAGCCGGTCGGCCTGCACATGGAGCAGTCGTTCGACGCCTCTCTCTATATCAACCGGGCGGTGAGCATGGTGACCGCCAACCTGGGACTCGGCGTGCTGCTCTCCTGCGCCATCCTCTGGGTCTTTCTGCGCCGGCTCAAGGCGACCCTGATGATCGCGATCGCCATCCCCATCAGCATCATGCTCACCTTCTGTCTGCTCAAGGTGCTGGGACGCACCCTCAACGTCATCTCGCTGGCGGGCATCGCCTTTGCGGTCGGTATGGTGCTCGATGCCGCCATCGTGGTGCTGGAGAGCATCTACCGGCGCCACGAGCGGGGGGATCTGAGCAAGGCGGAGGCGGCGCTGGACGGCACCAGTCGGGTGTGGACCGCGCTGGTGGCCTCCACCCTGACCACGGTCGCCATCTTCCTGCCGGTGCTGCTGCTCAACGACGTGGAGGGGCAGCTGTTTGCAGACCTTGCGCTGACCATCGCCTGCGCCGTCACCGTCTCCATGCTGGTGGCGGTGACCGTGCTGCCGGCGGTGGCGGCGCGCTGGATGGGGCGCGAGCGGCTGACTGACCCCTATGAGGCGCTGTGGCAGGGTACCACCCGCCACGTGATCCGCTGGACTGCGACGCCCCGCCGGCGCTGGATCGTCATCACCCTGATGATGAGTCTGCCGGCGCTGGCGACCTGGGCCCTGCTGCCGAAGATGGACTACCTGCCGGACGTGAAGCGTGACGCGGTGGATGTCTGGATGAACTTCACCCCGGGCTTCAACCTCAAGGCCCAGCGCGAGGAGGTGATCGACACGCTCATCGCCAGGCTGGATCCCTATATGAAGGGGGAGCAGGAGCCGGCCCTCAAGAACTACTACATATTGCGCTACCCGGGCGGCGCCCAGATCGGGGTGCGGCCGAAAGAGGAGGACCAGATCAAGGTGCTGGAGCAGCTGCTGATGAAGCAGTTGCTGGTGGGCATCCCCGACACCCAGGTGTTTGGCGGTCAGGGGTCGCTGTTCGGCGGCTTTGACAGCGAGAACGGTATCTCCCTGTTGCTGCAGGGAGGTGATCTGGTTGAGCTCTATCGGGCGGCGCGGGCCGCCATGGCCATCGTCAAGCAGGATCTGCCGGGGGCCCAGGTCAGGCCGCAGCCGGATCTCGATTTCACCGCCCCCGAGCTGCGGTTGGTGCCGCAGGACAGGCGCCTCGCCGAGGTGGGTTGGGATCGTACCCCCATGCCCGCCATCATCCAGACCTTCGGCGACGGGTTGCGGGTTGGCGAGTATTTCGACGGGGAGGAGCGGCTCGACATCATGCTGATGGGGCAGACCTCCGCCAACCCGGACGAACTCAAGGCGGTGCCGCTGGCGACCCCGTCCGGGCGCATCGTGCCGCTCGGCGAGCTGCTGCGGGTGGAGCACGACATGGGGCCGGCCAGCATCTTTCGGGCTGACGGGCGGCGCAGCATCAGCCTGCAGATCTCGCCCCCGGCGGGGATGAGCATGGAGCAGGTGCTGGACACCCTGCAGAGCAAGAGTTTTGCCGCCATCCGGCCACTGCTGCCCGCCGGCGGCGAGCTGCGGGTCTCCGGCAATGCCGACAGTCTGCAGCAGGCGCTCGGCAACCTGGGGGCCATCTTCCTGTTTGCGGTGATGATCCTGCTGATCCTGTTGTGGGGGGTCTTTGCCTCCCTCAAGGATGCCGTGCTGGTGCTGCTCACCCTGCCGCTTGCCACCGTCGGCGGTGTGTTGGCGCTGCACCTGAGCGGCCTGCTGGTGCCGTTGCCGATGGATCTGCTGACCATCATCGGTTTCGTCATCCTGCTGGGGCTGGTGGTCAACAACGCCATCCTGCTGGTGCACCAGACCCGCACGGCGGAGCGGGAGGGGATGAGCCGCCAGCAGGCGGTGGCCGATGCCCTGCAAAGCCGGATGCGTCCCATCGCCATGACCAGCCTCACCAGCATCTTCGGCATGCTGCCGCTGATGCTGAGCCCGAGCGAGGGCAGCGAAATCTACCGGGGGCTGGCCACCGTCATCGTTGGCGGCATGAGTTGCAGCACCCTGTTTACCCTGGTCCTGCTGCCCGCCTTCCTGCGGCTGGGTGAGCGGGTCGACGTGCCGCAGGCCATTCGGCAGCGGGCCTGAGCAAGGAGCTCAACGATGACACACGGTTTTACAAGGATGGTTGTGGGCGCGGCGCTGCTGGCGGGGGGCGTGTTCCCCGCGCTGGCACAGGGCAAGATGGTGACCCTGGCGGACGTGACCCGGGGGGAGGCTGCGGCCAGCATCTGGGTCAGCGGTACGGTGGCGAGCCGCCAGCAGGCGGCGCTCAGCGCCGAGGTGAGCGGCCGGGTGGAGTGGATCGCCGAGTTCGGCAGCCGGGTCAGCAAGGGGGATGAGCTGCTGCGCCTCGACAGCGCGGCGCTGCGGCTCTCGCTGGAGCAGGCCCAGGCCGAGCAGGCCAAGTGGGAGAGCAACGTGCGCTTCGCCCGCGCAGAGTTTGGCCGGCTGGCGACCCTGCATCGCCAGAAGAGCGCCTCCCAGAGCCAGTATGACAAGGCGCGCTACGACGTGGAGCAGGCTGAACTGGCCGAGCGGTTGGCGCGGGTGCAGGTGCGCCAGATTGAGGAGCAGCTGCGCAGAAGCCACATCTTCGCGCCGTTCGACGGGGTGGTGAACAACCACTTTATCCAGCCGGGGGAACATGTGGATGCCGGCGAGCAGGCGCTGGAGCTGGTCAACCCCGATCAGCCCGACATCCGCCTGCAGGCCCCCATCGTCTGGGCCGGCCAGCTGGCGCCCCAGACCCGGCTGCGGGTGGAAGGGGATCAGCTCAGCGGCCACGGGGTCTACTACCAGCGGGCGGCCAGCGCCGATCCCAAGTCGCGCCTCATCGAACTGCGCCTCAAGCCGGAGGGGGGTCGCTTCATCATCGGCTCGCCGGTGCGGGTGGCGCTGCCGCTGGCGGAGCAGCAGACCATGCTGCTGCCGCGCGATGCCCTGGTGCTCAACACCGAGGGGAGTGTGGTCTATCAGGTGGAGCAGCACGGCGAGGAGCTCAAGGTAAACCGGGTGCCGGTCACCGTGCTGTTCGGCGACAGCCGGCAGGTGGCGGTGAGCGGGGCGCTCAAGCAGGGTGACAGGGTGGTGGTGCGTGGCGCCGGCAGCCTGCAGGATGGCGACAAGGTGGAGCTGTTTCGCGGCTGATCCAGCTTGGTTACCATGAAAAACGGCTCCCGCGGGAGCCGTTTTTGTTGCAGGCAGGAGGGGCGATTACTCGACCATCATCACCTTGCAGGTGTTGGTACTGCCGACGGTTTCCATCTTGTCGCCGTGGGTCAGCAACACCATGTCGCCGCTTTGCAGCAGTCCCTTGGCCTTGAGCACGTCCAGCGCGTCGCGGCACACTTCGTAGACCGGCTTGGTCTCGTCGCCGTCAAACAGCACAGGGGTGACGCCGCGGTAGAGATTGGTCCAGGCCAGGGTCTTGTTGTGCGGCGACAGGGCGAAGATCGGCAGGCCGGAGCTGATGCGGGACATCAGCAGCGGGGTGGTGCCCGACTCGGTCAGCGCCACGATTGCCTTGACCCCTTCCAGGTGGTTGGCCGCATACATGGTGGACATGGCAACCGCCTCTTCCACCGAGGTGAAGGTGTAGCTCATGCGGTGGTTGGAGACGTTCAGGCTCGGATGCTTTTCGGCGCCCACGCAGACGCTGGCCATGGAGGTCACTGTCTCGATGGGGAACTGGCCGGCGGCGGTCTCGGCGGAGAGCATCACCGCATCGGTCCCGTCCAGCACGGCGTTGGCTACGTCCATCACTTCGGCACGGGTCGGCAGCGGCGCATTGATCATCGACTCCATCATCTGGGTCGCGGTGATGACCACCCGGTTCAGGCGACGGGAGTGGCGAATGAGCTTCTTCTGCACGCCGACCAGCTCGGGATCGCCGATTTCGACGCCAAGGTCACCACGGGCCACCATGACGGCATCGGAGCCGAGGATGATGTCTTCCATCGCCTCGTCGGTGGCGACGGTTTCGGCGCGCTCGACCTTGGCCACGATCTTGGCGTTGGAGCCGGCTTCGCGGGCCAGCTCGCGGGCGTAACGCAGGTCATCGCCGCAACGGGGGAAGGAGACGGCCAGGTAGTCCACGTTCATGCGGGCGGCGGTCTTGATGTCTTCCTTGTCCTTCTCGGTCAGGGCCGGGGCGGAGAGGCCGCCACCTTTCTTGTTGATGCCCTTGTTGTTGGAGAGCGGACCAGCCACGGTGACCGTGGTGTGGATGCGGGTGCCTTCGACCTGCTCCACTTTCAGTTGCACGCGGCCGTCGTCCAGCAGCAGGATGTCGCCGGGCACCACGTCATTGGGCAGGCTCTTGTAGTCGATGCCGACCTGCTCCTGGCAGCCTTCACCCTTGCCGAGGGCGGCGTCGAGGATGAATTTGTCGCCGATGGCCAGATAGATCTTGCCGTCCTTGAAGGTGGAAACGCGGATCTTGGGGCCCTGCAGGTCGCCCATGATGGCGACGTGACGGCCCAGCTTGGCGGCGATGTCACGCACCTGGTTGGCGCGCAGGATGTGGTCTTCAGCAGTGCCGTGGGAGAAGTTCATCCGCACCATGTCGGCACCGGCACGGATGATCCCCTCGAGGATCCCTTCGCGATCGGTGGCCGGACCGAGTGTGGTTACAATCTTTGTACGTCTTGGCATGAAAGACTCCAGTTTTGAAGTTGATATGACTTGAGATACTGCCCCGTCAAGCGCATGACCCATTGCACCCGCTTGCAAGCCATCTGGGTGGCTTTTGTTACTAAATTACAATACTACACCAAGGAAGGTGGCAGAGACAGCCGGGGGCCGGGGCCCCCGTTGTTCACGAAGAGTGGGGTGTATCAAAGCGGGATTCGCGCAAACCTTCTTTGACTTTCTTCAGGTTTTCGCGAAATTTCATGCCGCGGCGCAGGGTGAAACCGGTCGCCAGCACGTCCACCAGGGCGAGCTGGGCGATGCGCGAAGCCATCGGCATGTAGACGTCGGTGTCTTCCGGCACGTCCATGGAGAGCACCAGGTTGCACTCGCGCGCCAGCGGGGAGTCCTTGGCGGTCATGCCGATGACGGTGGCGTCGTTTTCACGGGCCAGTGCGGCAATCTCCACCAGCGCCTTGGTGCGGCCGGTGTGGGAGATGAGCACCACCACGTCCCCTTCGCTGCTGTTGATGCAGCTCATGCGCATCATGACGATGTCGTCGAAGCTCACCACCGGGATGTTGAAGCGGAAGAACTTGTTCTGGGCATCGCGGGCGACAGCGGAGGAGGCCCCAAGGCCGAAGAAGCTGATCTTCTTGGATTGGGTCAGGATGTCGACGCAGCGATTGATGGCCGAGATATCCAGGCTGTTCTTGGCGGCATCGAGGCAGGCCATGGTGGATTCGAAGATCTTGGCGGTATAGGTATCGGGCCCGTCTTCTGCCTCCACGTGGCGGTTCACATAGGGCGTGCCGTTGGCCAGGCTCTGGGCCAGATGCAGTTTGAAATCAGGAAAGCCCTTGGTATCGAGCCGGCGACAGAAACGGTTGACGGTCGGTTCACTGACATCAGCCATCTTGGCGAGGGTAGCGATACTGGAGTGGATGGCCGTCTGTGGGGAGGCCAGGATGACCTCGGCGACTTTACGCTCTGATTTACTGAAACTTTCCAAATTATTAGTAATTTTATCAAGGGTATTCATCATCACCACCAGGCGTTTTTGTAATTTAGCTTCAGTGTCTTTGCACTAAATTCATGGCTAAGCAGGTTTCCAATCAACTTGATGACTATACAAGACAAGCTCTTATCGAAACTAATCTCGGCCCTGCAAAGTATGACTCATGTCTAATTATTTCGTTGTTTTGGTTACAAACTTCCAGTCATTCCGTGAAAGCGCTTACAAATGTTGCAAAGCAACAACACTGTGAGCGGGCGCACAGTTGCACCCATCAAACGCGCCGCAAGGGGAGGGGCTCGGGTAGAATTGGCACCAAATAATAAGTGCGGGACGGTAACGGCCGCCCCGACCCCAGTAACGAAGGAGTTGTTTTATGCAGCATACCCATGCGCTGGTCGGCGACGTAGGCGGCACCAATGCCCGGTTGGCCCTGTGCGAGCTGGCAACCGGCACCATTTCCCAGGCCAAGACCTATTCCGGGCTGGCCCATCCCACTCTCGAAGCCGTGGTTCGCCTCTATCTGGATGAGCACAAGGTGCAGGTGAGCGAAGCCTGCATCGCCATCGCCTGCCCCATCAACGGCGACTGGGTCGCCATGACCAACCACAGCTGGGAGTTCTCCATCAGCGAGATGCAGGCCAATCTGGGGCTGACCCGGCTGCAGGTGATCAACGATTTTACCGCCGTCTCCATGGCGGTGCCGGTGCTGGGGGAGAGCGATCGCATCCAGCTGGGTGGCGCGGCCCCTGTGGCCGGCAAGCCCATCGCCATCTACGGGGCCGGTACCGGCCTTGGCGTCGCCCACCTGGTGCAGGCGGGTGAGCAGTGGCTGAGCCTGCCGGGCGAGGGCGGTCACGTGGATTTTGCCGCCAACAGCGAAGAGGAGGATGCGGTGCTGCAGGTGATGCGCGCCGAGCTGGGCCACGTCTCGGCCGAGCGGCTGCTCTCCGGCCCCGGCCTCGTCAACATCTACCGCGGTCTGGTGAAGTCAGATGGCCGCGAGCCGCAGGCGTTCGAACCCAAGGACATCACCGAGCGCGCGCTGGCGGGCGAGTGCCTGGACTGCCGTCGCACCTTGAGCCTGTTCTGCGTGCTGATGGGCCGTTTTGCCGGCAACCTGGCGCTCAACATGGGCACCTTCGGCGGCGTCTACATCGCCGGTGGCATAGTGCCGCGCTTCCAGGAGTTCTTCATTGGCTCGGGTTTTCGGGTGGCCTTCGAAGACAAGGGACGTTTCAAATCCTACCTCAAGGATATCCCGGTCTTCCTCATCACCCATGAAGGGCCGGGCCTGCTCGGTGCCGGTGCCTATCTGCGCCAGTCGCTGGGCATCAAGTTGTAAGCAACGGCAGGGCGGGTGACGCAATGGACATGGTTCAGCCTTGATTCAGTGACCGTGGCGTAGAGTGTCCCTACGTACTCAAGAAGAGAGGGCGCCATAAGGAATTGGGACTTCTCTTCATCCGCTGGGTGCGTTTGTCACCTGACAAGCCTGAACTGTTTCACCGGCCCTTGCGGCCGGTTTTTTTATGCCCGCCGTTTACTGCCGGCCTGTTTTGCTGGCGATGGCGGCAGCCGGGTCTGTGTGAGGTGGCGGGGCCACAATGCAGTGCGCC